>NZ_JBFBKR010000016.1:0-107082 GCF_040686575.1 Arthrobacter sp. NPDC080073 | reverse complement strand
GGGGCGAAGGTGCTGATCCTGGACGAACCCACGGCCGCGCTGGGCGTCAAGCAGTCCGGCGTCGTGCTCCGCTACATCCTGCAGGCCCGCGACCGCGGGCTGGGCGTCATCTTCATCACCCACAACCCGCACCACGCCTTCCCCGTCGGGGACCGGTTCCTGCTGCTCAAGCGCGGCAAGTCGATCGGCTACTACGACAAGAAGGACATCACCCTGGACGAACTCACCGCCCAGATGGCCGGCGGCGCGGAACTGGCCGAACTCGCCCACGAACTCGAACAACTCGGCGGACACACCGAAGCCCTCAAGGAAGTCCAAGCCGAAGTCGCCGGGGTAACCGAAGTCGCTGAAGTTGCTGACGGCGCTGGCGCTGCTGGCGATTCAAGGGAAAGCAGCCCGCGGCACGCCTAGCGCCGGGAGACAGCGCAGACGGAGACGGGGGTCCGCCGGAAAACCGGATGGGCCCCCGCCCGCCATGCCACCGCAGGAATGTGCACGAAGTAGTAGACGGGAAGACAGCATGCCGATCCGGGTTGGCGTTATCGGCGCCGGTGTTATGGGCGCAGACCACATCAGGAACCTCTCCACCACCATCAGCGGGGCCGAAGTCACCTTCGTGGCAGACCTCGACGCCGGACGAGCGGCAGCCGCGGCGCCGCCGTCCGCCCGGATCACCACGGATCCTTCCGAGCTGATCAACTCCAGCGATGTCGACGCCGTCGTCGTCGCTTCACATGACTCCACCCATGCCGGACTGGTGCTCGAATGCTTTGAAGCGATGACGCCGGTGCTGTGCGAAAAGCCGCTGGCGCCTACGCTCCTGGAAAGCCGCGAAGTAGTGGAGGCCGAAGCCGACCTCCTGGCCGCAACGGGCGCCCGGCTGCTGTCGATGGGCTTCATGAGGCGTTTCGATCCCGGCTATGTCGCCCTGCGCGAAGCCACCCGGGCACGCACGCAAGGCGAGCCTTTGCAGGTCCACTGCACAAGCCGGACCGTAACCGCGGGACCGGGCGCGAGCTCGGAATCCGCCATCACCAATTCCGCCATCCACGAGCTCGACATCATCCCGTGGCTGCTGGACTCGCCCATCACTGAGGTGTCCTGGCAAGCGGGGCGGAGTTCCCGGCACAGTACCGGTGACCTGCGTGATCCAGCCTTCATGCTCCTCCGGGCGGCCAACGGCACCCTGGCCACCCTGGAACTCTTCCTCAACGCGCAGTACGGCTACACCACCCGGTGCGAGGTCGTGTCGGAGTTCGGCACCGCGGCACTCCCGGAACCTGCCGCCCTCGACGTCCGGCAGGAGGGGAGGCGCAGTTCCGAAATCCCTGCCGACTGGCGGCCACGCTTCGCCGACGCTTACCGCTTGCAACTCCAGGCTTGGATTTCAGCTCTCGAAAAGGGCGAGCCTGCGCCCCTCGCCACTGGTGAGGACGGGCTGCGCGCGTCGCAGCTCGCACAAGCCATGATCCGTTCGCTCCACAGCGACGGGGCCTACACGAAGGTGGTCTATTGATGGTTTCATCCGGCCTGCCGGAGTCCTCCGGTCTTCCGGTGTCCCGTGTGCCGGATTCCCGCGACGCTCCCGCGTTGCGCTGGGGGATCATGGGCCCGGGGTGGATCGCCGAACGCTTCACCGAGTCGGTGCAGGCCCATTCAACGCAAGTGATTGCCGCCGTCGGCTCCCGCTCCTTGGACCGGTCGAAGGCGTTCGCGGACGCTTTCGGCGTGCCCACCGCCTACGGGAGCTACGAAGAGCTGGCCGCGGCTCCGGACATAGACATCGTGTACGTGTGCACGCCACACAACGTCCACCACGGGGCTGCCGTGCTCGCGATCGACGCCGGCAAACACGTCCTGATCGAGAAACCGATCGGCCTGAACGCGGCGCAGGCCCGGGACATCGCCGATCGGGCCAAGGCAGCCGGCGTCTTCGCCGCCGAGGCCATGTGGAGCTTCTTCCTTCCGAAGTTCGACGTGATCCGGCAAGTGCTCGACGCCGGGATGCTGGGTACCGTGACAACGGTCCTGGCGGAATACGGCGAGCACTTCGAACGCAGCCACCGCATCTTCGACCCCGCTCTGGCCGGTGGCCCTTTGCTGGACCTTGGCACCTATCCGCTGGCCCTCATCACAGAAGTCCTGGGTGCACCGGAACGCCTGAGCGCTTTCGGCCAGCCCCACGAATCCGGTGTCAACGCCCAGCTCTCCGCCATCATGGAATTCCCGGGCGGAAGCCAAGCCGTGATGAATACGCACCTGCATAATTTCACCCCCACCGCGGCAACGATCGTCGGATCCGAGGCGACGTTGACCATCGATGGCCCCTTCAACATGCCCGGCGGCTTCGAGATACGGTTCCCGGACGGCACGCGGCTTCGCCACAACGAGGCTGCCGCCGGGCATTTGGAAGGCTTGCACTTCGAAGCCGCAGCGGTGGCCCGCGCCATCGCCGCCGGTGAGGCGGAAACCCAACAACGGCCACTGGCCTCCTCCATCCGGACGATGGAAGTTGCCGATGAGATCCGCCGCCAAGCGGGCATTGAATTCCCGGGCGAAGGCGATGCGCCCGCCTGAGCAATTGTTGTACTGACTATCGAAAGGACGGCCCCATGGCCTACATCGAACAGCATTCAGCTGGACTTCCCACGCCTGTGCGGCTTGGCCTCATAGGCTCCGGTTGGATGGGAGCGTTCCACGGCGAAAGCATAGCCCGCAGGGTTCCCGGTGCGGTCCTTACCGCGGTCGCTGACCCCAACGTGGACTCTGCGACGTCCGTGGCTGCCCGGCTTGGCGCGGCCAAGGTCACCGCGGATGCCACGGACATCATGGCCGATCCGGACATCGACGCCGTGATCATTGCCAGCCCGGCACGCTTCCACGCTTCCCTGATCGCCCAGGCCGCGGCCGCCGGCAAGCACGTGTTTTGCGAGAAGCCTGCCGCGCAGAGCCTCGAAGAGCTCGACGCCGCGCTAGGCGCCGTCGAAGCGGCAGGGGTGCATTTTCAGATCGGTTTCAACCGCCGCTACGCCAGCGACTTCCAGGCCGCCAAGAAGGACCTGGCCGAAGGAATTGTGGGAAAGCCGCAGCTCTTGCGCTCGTTGACGAGGGACCCGGGCACCGGGAGCATCGGGCATGCAGCCAGGATCCCGGCCTGGACGATTTTCCTGGAAACGCTCATCCACGATTTCGATACCCTGAACTGGTTCAACGAAGGAGCCGAGCCGATCGAGGTGTACGCCGTCGCGGACGCCTTAGTGGAACCAGGCCTGCGTGACCAGGGTTTCCTGGACACCGCCGTGGTCACCATCCGTTACAGCAATGGCGCCCTGGCGGTGGCGGAAGCAAACTTCAGCGCACTTTACGGCTACGACGTCAGGGGCGAAGTCTTCGGCTCCAAGGGCATGGTTCAGGCCGGACGGCCCACGGAAACGGCCGCCCTGAGGTACACGGCAGAGGGCCTTTCCGCCGAAACTCCCAGACTCAACGTCGAGCTGTTCCGCGATGCCTACACCGATGAACTCGTGGACTTCGCGGCTGCAGTCCGCGCGCGCCGCGACGGCACGCAACCGCCGTCGGGCGCTTTCACCCTGACCCCGGGAGCCGCCGACGCGCGCCGCGCCCTCGCGATGGCTTTGGCCTGCATCGAGTCGGTCCAGCAAGGCGCCCCGGTGGCGGTACCCGCGGTGTCGAGCAAGGGCGCCGTCTCGAGCAACAGCAAGGCCGGTGTCTGATGCGGCTGGCCGTTTGTGCCGAAATGGTCTTCACGGAGCTGCCGTTCACTGAACGTGTACGTAGGATCCATGAGGCCGGATTCGACGTCGAGCTCTGGGACTCAAGGAGCAAGGACATTGCTGCACTCAAGGCGAGCGGCGCGGTCTTTTCTTCCATGACCGGGTACACCTCCGGGAGCCTGGTTGACGCCGACACCGCCGATGACGTTGTGAGGACAGCTGAGACACTGATTCCGACCGCTTTGGAACTTGGCGTCAGCCGCATGGTGGTTCACTCGGCGGAGCTGATCGACGGCAAAGCAGCCCGTCCCGCCTACCGGTCCAACGGCAGCATGTGGATCACGGGTGCACGGACCTTGGAGCGCCTCGGCGCGCTCGGGGAAAAACACGGAGTGACGTTCTGCCTGGAAAATCTCAACACCGTGCTGGACCACCCGGGTATCCCGCTGGCCCGGGCCAAGGACACCCTGGCGCTGGTGGAGGCGGCCGGACACCCGAACGTGAAAATGATGCTGGACCTGTACCACGCACAATTGGGGGAGGGGAACCTCATTGAGCTGGTCCGCACCGCGTTGCCGCACATCGGCGAGATCCAGGTGGCGGACGTCCCCGGCCGCTGCGAGCCCGGCACCGGCGAGATCAACTACCCGGCTGTGGCCCGGGCACTCGCGGCTGCCGGCTATGAAGGGACCATCGGCATGGAGGCATGGGCCAGCGGAGACGACATGGAGGCGCTTGAGGCGTTCCGGCAGGCGTTCACGCTTGAGGCCGGAGAGTCCCGGAACAGCGCGGCTTTTTCAACGGAGGTAGCACGATGAAGGACGTGGTTCTCGGGCTGGTTGGAGTAGGGCGGATCGGCGTGATGCACGCGAACAACATCGCAGCCCTCAACAGGGAACTGAATGCGCAGGGCATCAACGTGGAGTTGCGGCTCACGGACGTCGCCGAAGACCACGCCAGCAAGGTGGCAGCCGGTCTCGGCGCTCAATTCCTGCCGTCGGTAGAGGCTTTGATCGCCTCCGGAGTGGATGGGCTGGTCATCGCGACGGGAACCGGCACGCACCCGGAATTTATCCGCGCGGGAGTGGACGCCGGCATCCCGGTGTTCTGCGAGAAGCCGGTGGCCATGAATGTGGCCGATTCGTTGCCGGTCCTGGAACATATCCGTGCCAACGACGCAGTGGTGCAGATCGGCCACCAGCGCCGCTTCGATGCCGGCTATCTCGAGGCCAAGCGCGCCTACCAGGCCGGCGAGCTTGGCTGGATCCACTCGCTGCGCGCCGTGACCTGCGACATGGCGCCGCCGCCCGTGGAGTTCCTGGCAACGTCCGGCGGACTGTTCCGCGATTGCTCGGTCCACGATTTCGACATCCTGCGCTGGCTGACCGGCCGCGAGATCGTGGAGGTCTACGCCAAAGGTTCCAACAACGGAGATCCCGCCATTGGCGAAGTGGGCGATGTGGACACCGCGCTTGCGTTGATCACCTTCGACGACGGGACGGTCGGCACAGTGTCGGCAACCCGTTACAACGGGGCAGGGCACGACGTGCGCCTCGAAATCCAGGGCTCGAAGCGTTCCCTCATGGTTGGCCTGGACGACAAGACAGCCATGGAATCAGCCGAAGCCGGGATCTCCTTCCCGTCCGGAGAACCCCACAAAACCTTCGCCGAGCGCTTCGACCAGGCCTACCGCTCGGAAATGGCGGCCTTCGTTGAGCTGGTCCTGGGCCAACGGGAGAACCCGTGCACCCCGGAGGACGCCGTCGCGGCATCCCGCGTGGCGGATGCCGCGCAGGAGTCGCTGGCAAGCGGGGTCCCGGTCAAGGTGGCCCTCGCTACGGCGTAGGCCGGTTAGGCGATTACAGGCCCCAACTGGCTCGCAGTTGTTGTCGTTTTGACGGCCCAGAACGACAACAACTGCTTGGGCCCACGCCGCCAGGGTTCCCTGGCCGAGCTTGCGAGGCGAGGGTGGCGGTGGGGATTGGTTGGGTGTGTGGGAACCTTACGCGCCTGTGGGAACCTTACGCGCCGAACGGCAGGCGGGGGTCGATGTCCTGGCCGTCCCAGCTCTGCCGCACCCACCCGTGGTGGGGGTCGTCGCTGATGAGCCATTCACGCACGGGTCCCGGGCCGGCCATGACGTTCAGGTAGTACAAGTCGTAGCCGGGAGCGGCCATGGCGGGGCCGTGCCAGCCATAGGGAACGAGTACGACGTCGCCCGTCCGAACCTCCGCGGCCACATCGATCGGACGGTCATCGGAAGCGTAGACGCGCTGGTAGCCGATGGCATCGGCGTCAGCAGGGGCACCGGAGCCTTCGGCCACCCGGGTCTCGAAGTAGTAGATCTCCTCGAGCTGTGTCTCGCCGTCCTTTTCCTCGTCATGCTTGTGCGGGGGATAGGAAGACCAGTTGCCCGCGGGGGTGAGCACTTCGCAGACGATGAACCGGTCCGCCTCGAGGGCGGCGGGAGTGCCGAAGTTGTGGACCTGGCGCGAGCAATTGCCCGCTCCGCGCAGCTCCACCGGGGTTTCTGCGGCGGTGACTAGCCTGGTGGGGTGCGATGCGTTGGCCGGGGCAGTGGCGACGGCGACGCGGCCGCCGTCGGGCGAACTGATGGTGACTGCAGCATTCGTGCCGGAATACAGGACATCGCTGGGGCCATGGAAAACCGACGCCCGCCCCGCAAGGGGATACTCGACGTCGTCGACCGTCACCGTAAAGGCGCCGTTGAGCGGCACAATGATCCGCTCTTCAGCTGCGGCGGGGAGCTCGACGGCGGCGCCCGCGGCTAGCGTGGCGACCTTGAGGCCCGTGTGCGCCCAACCGTCCACAGTCAACGCGGAATCGGAGGTTCCGAGCGAGATGTCCCAATCGCCGTCGTTGGCGGTTCCCAGTGGATAGACCCAGTTGGCCATGAAGTTATGTCCTTGCGTTAGCGCTGTACGAGTGTCATTTCAAAGCTGTAGGAATCGGCCCGGTACACGTGGTGGCCGGTCTCGACCATGCGCCCGGTGTCGTCGACGGCGGTGCGCTCCATGGTGACCAAAGCCGAGCCGACCTCCGCCTCCAAGAGCGGTGCCTGGTAGTCGTTGGCGATCATGGCGCCGATCCGCTGCGAGGCGAGGCGGAAGTTGACTCCGCCGCGGCGGAGGATGGCGTAGAGGCCCTCCGCCTGGAGCATGGACTCGTCCATGGTGGTGATGTCGTCGCGGACCCAGTTCTCCATGAGCGCCAGCGGCTTACCGCCCACTTTGCGCAGGCGGGTGAAGTGATAGACCTTTGAACCGGCCGGAAGCTGGAGGGCGGTCAGCGTGGCTGCGTCGGCTTCCATGTGCGAGAAGCTGAGGACCTGCGTTGTGGGCTTCTTGCCGTTGTTGGTCAGGTCATCGTAGAGGCTGGAGAGCTCGAGGGGCCGGCGGACCTGACTCGACACTACCTGTGTGCCGACGCCGCGCTTCCGGACGAGCAGGCCCGATCGGACGAGTTCGTCCATGGCCTTGCGCATGGTGGGCCGGGACAGGTTGAGCTGGGCGGCGAGGTCGATTTCGTTGTCCAAACGGCTGCCGGGCTCCAGCACTCCGCTGTGGATCGCGGCCTCGATGCCCTGGACCACCTGGTGGTACAAAGGCACAGGGGAAGAACGGTCGATTGTGAGGCCAAGTTGATTCGCCATTGCATGCTCCCTCGCATTCCGGGACTGTCCCGGAAGTTGCGTGCATGTCCGCTCATGTTCGCTTGATAGGACATACTGCTTTATTGATGATAGCAGGAGCTTTCTGCGGGTCAAGGGTGCCGCAGGGGTGTTTATCGTGCCGTTCAGGCGCTTTGTTTGGACCATTGGCGGGACATGTCCAGACATCAGAACCATGTGCCCAGCGGTGGGCCCGGCTTTCGGCGTCGGGAGCCTTCAGCGGGGTCTTTCGGCGTCGGGCGCCTTCAGCGGCCGCGTCGGCGGGCGCCGCCGCGTTGCCGGACGTAGCCGACAGCCGCAAGGACAGCGCCCAGTCCCTCGGCGACTGCGCTGAGGGACTTCTCGAAAAACCATACGGGCTCGTACATGGAAGGGATCGGACCTATGGCAGGTATATCCACATATCGGTAGAGGAGGACCGCAACGAACGCGCTTCCAGCGATCACCACCGCTGCGGCGTAGGCCGGCCGACTGCCTCGCACGAGGACATACAAGCCGACGAGGATTGCGGCCGCGGCCTCGAGACGGAACAAGTTGCCTTCCCCGATTCCGCCGGGAGCACCCAACTGGTAGCCGGCGGCAAGATCGAAATGCACCACCGCATCGATGACGAGGGCTGCCGCCACAAGCAGTCGCAGCAGGATGTCCTTGGGCCTGCGGTTCATCGGCTTGCGGCGGGCCGCTTCACGGGTGCTCATTTCACCGTGCTCATTTCACGACCAGGGTTCCGTGCATGTTGGAGTGGTAGGTGCAGTGGTAGGGGTAGCTGCCCGGCGCGGTGGGCGCCGTGAACTGCGTTGTTCCGCCCCCGCCGTCGACCGCGGCGTCGAAGGCCTTGCCATCGTCCGAGGTGACCGTGTGGGCCTGGGTGTCCTCGTTCTTCACGGTGATTTTGGCGCCCGGGCTGACCGAGACGGGTCCTTGATAGCCGAAGTCCTTGATGGTGATAGTGAGCGATGGGGATTGCGGAGCGCCGGAGGACGCGGCCGAAGGTGGGCTCGATGATGCTCCATAGCCGCCGGTACCGGACGAGCCGCAACCGCTCACGGCGACCAGGGCGGCCGCCGCAGCGATGACCATCAGGGTCTTGGGGCTCTTCTTCATGCTTGGTTCCCCGCTTCTCGTATCCGTTGGCCGCAATGTGCCTGCCACAATGATGAGACGAATTCCAAGCCGGTCGGGTTCACCGGCGCGGGAAATTGCCTTTGGCGTCCCGATAAAGGCCGCCCGATATAGGCCGCCCGATCACCCCACGGGACGCAGCGCCCTGCAGACCTCCACGAAAGCCTTGAACGGGGCGAGCCGTTCTTCGTCGGGTAGCTGGGAGGCCTCGGGGTGCCACTGCACAGATGCGACCCATCTTTGTGGATCCTCGAGGGCTTCCACGGTCCCGTCGTCCGCGACCGCCGTCACCACTAAGCCATCGCCTACCCGGGCCACGGCCTGGTGATGTCCCGAAGCAATCCGCACCGAGGTCCGTGAGCCATAGAGCCCAGCCACCTTGGAGTCCGGTGAAAGTTCGACGTCGTGCCACGCCCAGGCGCTGAGCTCACCTTCCGCCGGGGTCAGGCCGCTGTGCTCCACCAACGATGGGTGCATGTCCTGGATGAGCGTCCCGCCGTAGACCACGTTGAGGAGTTGGTGGCCGCGGCAGATGCCGAGGGTGGGCAAACCGGCGTCGAGCGATCCACGGGCGACCGCGAGGTCCAGGCGATCCTGGTCAGGGTTGACGTCGCAGCACGCTTCAGTCGCTTCTTCACCGTAGAGTCGCGGATCCAGGTCTCCGCCGCCGGGCAGCAGAACCCCGTTGAGGGAGCGGAGCTCGGCGGCCAGCGGACCCGCTTCGTCAGTGAAGGAGGCGTCCAGCAGTACAGGCTCCGCACCGGCGTCGCGCACTAGTTCGACGATGAAGTCGAAGAGTTCGTTCGCTTCCCCCACGCGAGGATCCGCGCTTTCGGAGCTGCTGAGGCGGACAGGAATGCCGATCCGGGGCCTTAGGCTGCTTTGCTGTTCGGAAGTCTGCATGCTCCATGATGCACTGGCCGGTCCGCTCCTGCGCAACGGGAACCGCGGGCTTACGCTGATGCCATGAATCCGTCCCGCGCACTGACTCCCAGTCCCCGCACGCTCGACATTGAGAGCGTGGCCCATTTCGACCGGCTTCTGAGCTCCGGTGCCGCAACGATGCACGGATGGCACGCCCAGTCGCTGGACCTGCGAGGCCGACGCGCGGACCTGCAGAGGTTGGATCCCCAAGGCGCCATCTTCCTGGGCTGTACCTTCGACGACGGCGTGGAGGACTCGCTGCGGAGCCGGGGCGCACTCATCTTTCCCAAGCTGCGCGGCGTGCCGTTCAACCCGTACCGGGGCAGGCTCTACAGCGCCGCCGAACTGTACGAGGACATTGACTCCACGGAATACGAAGCCACGCTCGACGCCCAGGTCTACCAATGGAGCATCATGCCGGGGCAGCGGACAAGCCTGGACGCCACCCTTGCCGCCGCCCTGCACGACCACGCCATCGGGGCCGCCCTGGACGAGCTCCTGGGCAACGGGGACTTCGCGGGGAACACGATCGTAGGCGTCATGGGCGGGCACGCTGCGCAACGCGGAACGACGGACTTCGACGACGCGGCGCTCCTGGGTCGGCTCTTGGCCCTGTCCGGCTTCACGGTGGCCACCGGGGGAGGACCGGGTGCCATGGAAGCCGCCAATTTGGGTGCCTACCTAAGCGGCCTGCGCGACGCCGACTTCGCCGTCGCGCTGCAATCGCTCGCGTCGGTGCCGGGTTTCCGTCCCTCGGTGACGGCCTGGGCGCGGGCGGCGGCCGCCGTCGTCGGGCACTATCCGAGCGGGACGACGTCGCTGGGCATTCCCACCTGGTTTTACGGGCATGAGCCACCCAACCTCTTCGCCACCCACATCGCCAAGTATTTCGCCAATTCCATGCGCGAAGCGATCTTGCTGGAGCTATGCAACGGCGGGATCGTGTTCCTTCCGGGCTCCGCCGGCACCGTGCAGGAAATCTTCATGGACGCGTGCGAGAACTTCTACGGCGCCCCGGAAACCGTCACGCCCATGGTGCTCGTAGGGCGCGACCATTGGGAGAACAAGTATCCCGCGTGGCCTATGTTGCAGAGCCTCGCCGCAGGGAAAGTGATGGAGCGGCGGATCTTCCTGGTGGACAGCGTCGAGGAAGCGCTCGCCGTCGTCGCGGACTAAGGTTTCGCGGTGGACATGCCCTGCCTTGGCTCGGAGCACTGGACATATTGCTAATATGCCCATTTCTGGGCTCCAAGGCTGGACATGTCCCTTGGATTGAGGGGGTTATGTCCGTTGCTTGGGCTTGGGGCTGGACATGTCCCGTGGATTGAGAGGGTTATGTCCGTTGCCGGGGCTTGGGGCTGGGCATGTCCCGTGGACGACGAGTGGGCATGTCCCTTTCTGGAGTCCAGAGATGGACATGTCCCGTGTGTGGCGAAAGGTGACATCGGGCTAGTGCGGGGCGCGGCCGCCCAGGCGCGTGGTGATTTTGCGGGCTGCGTCTTGGCATGCCTCGCCGAGGCTGGCGAGGGTGTCCTGCGAGACACGGAACTTGGGCGCGGGGATCAGGACGGAGGCCACGATGTCTCCGCGGTGGTCGAAGACCGGCGAAGAGACGCCGACTTCTTCGATAGACGTTTCGCCGAAATTGAAGGCCCAGCCACGCTTCACGGATTCCTCGAGCCGGAGCAGGTAGGCCTCGAGTGCTTCCTCGTCGAGCCCGGGCAAGGTGATGGAGCCGCTCCGCAGGAGTTTGCGCACGCGGTCGGCGTCTTCGGCGGCAAGGAAGACCTGTACCGAAGAGCTGAGGGCCTCGTTGTAGCGGGCACCCAGGGGAGCGAGATGCTTGACCTGGTGACGGCTGGCGATTTGCTCCACGCACATGGATTCGTTCCCGTTCCATACCATGAGCGCGCTCGTCTCGCCGGTCCGCTCGCTGAGTTCGCGCAGCACGGGGTAGGCCACCCGACGCTCTTCCAGTTCGGCAAGGAGCGGACCGGCAAGGGCGATCATCCCCAGGCCCAGCCGGAAGCGTCGGGACTCAGGGTCGCGCTCCACCAAGTGTTCCTGTTCGAAGGTTGCCAGGATCCGGGACACGGTGCTTTTGTGCAAGCCGATCCTGCCGGCGATCTCGGTGACACCCAGAAGAGGTTCCTCGGCGGTAAAGCTGCGGAGCACGGCAATGGCGTTCTCGAGTACCGAAGCGCCTTTGGAATCGCCGTTGGCCGGGGTGTCACTCGTGATTGCACGCGGTTCTGCTGGGGTCATGATGGTCACTATATGGCTCTTTTAATGGGGACATGCCCAGCCTTGGCCTAGGGCAATGAGCATATGAGTCATATGTCCACTGCTCGGGCGCAAGGCTGGGCATGTCCATGGGGGTGGGTGTTAGGCGCCGATGATGTTGTACTCCGGGCCGAACGGGAACTTGGTGATGTTCTCGGCACCGTCTTCACCGACTACCAGGATGTCGTGTTCCCTGTATCCGCCGGCACCCGGCTGGCCGTCGAGGACCGTGATCATCGGTTCCATGGAAACCACCATGCCCGGCTCCAGGACGGTGTCGATGTCTTCGCGCAGCTCCAGTCCGGCTTCGCGGCCGTAGTAGTGCGAGAGGACCCCGAAGGAGTGTCCGTAGCCGAAGGTTCGGTTTGCGAGCAGTCCATGCGACACGTAGATCTCGTTGAGTTCCGCGGCGATGTCCTTGCAGACGGCGCCGGGCTTGATGAGTTCCAGTCCGCGCTTGTGCACGTCCACGTTGATGTTCCACAGTTCCAGGGAGCGTGTATCGGGTTCGCCGTAGAACAGGGTGCGTTCCAGGGCCGTGTAGTAGCCCGAGGTCATGGGGAAGCAGTTCAGCGACAGGATGTCGTGTTCCTGGATCTTGCGGGTGGTTGCCCAGTTGTGGGCGCCATCGGTGTTGATGCCGGACTGGAACCACACCCAGGTATCGCGGATCTCGGAGTCGGGGAACGTCCGGGCGATCTCGTGGACCATGGCTTCGGTGCCGATGAGGGCCACCTCGTACTCGGTGATTCCGGCCGTGATGGCATTGCGGATCGCCTCGCCGCCCAGGTCGCCGATCCGGGCGCCGTGCTTGATGACCTCGATCTCCTCGGCCGACTTGATCATGCGCTGGCGCATCGCGGCCTGGGCAACGTCCACAAGCGTTGCGCCGGAGAAGGCGGCCTGGATCTTGTTGCGGTTGTCCAGTGGAAGGGAATCGTCCTCAACACCCAGGCGACGGACGTTGATCCCGCGGGTGCGCAGTACTTCCTGGATGCCGAAGATGTAGTTGTCCCGGCGCCAGTCCGTGTAGACCAGGTTCTCTCCATAGCTGCGTCGCCAAGGCATTCCGGCGTCGATGTTGGCGGTGACCGTGACGGTGTCGTCGGCGGTGACCACCATGGCGTAGGAACGGCCGAAGTAGGTGAACAGGAAGTCGGAGTAGTACTTGATGGAGTGGTAGCTGGTCAGGACGACGGCGTCCAGTTCCTTTTCGGCCATGATCCGGCGAAGGCCGGCAACGCGCCGCTCAAACTCTGCGTCGGAGAAGGTCAGGGAGACCTTCTCTCCGTTGTTGAGGACCTTGAGGCGCTCGAGTTTGGTGACGTCGCTTACGGCTTCATTCTCGGTGATGGTCATGGGTGGTGTTCCTTTCAATGGGTGGTTGTTTTCAGTCCTGCTGCAGGGGCTTCTTGGAAGTTTCCACAGCGAAGAGGACCGCGATGAGGGAGATGACGGCGGCCGCCACGAGGTACCAGCCGGGAGCCAGCTGGTTGTGGGTCAGGCCGATGAGGAGGGTTGCCATGAACGGGGCGGTGCCGCCGAACAAAGCGTTGGAAAGATTGAAGCTGACGGCGAAGCCGCTGTAGCGGACCCTCGTGGGGAAGAGCTCGGCAAGGAAGCTGGGGAGGGTGCCGTCGTTGAGCGTGAGCATGCCGCCCAGCAGGATCTGGACCAGGACAATGACTAGGAAGTTGCCGGTGTCGAGGAGCATGAACGCCGGAACGGTCAGCACCACGAACAGTACGGAAGCCGTGATGAGCATGCGCTTGCGGCCGAACCTATCCGACGCGATCCCGGTCAGGAAGATGAATCCGATGTAGCTGAGGAGGGCAATGGTCGTGGCCAGGAACGATTCGGCCGCACCGAAGTGAAGCTCCTCGGAGAGGTACGTCGGCATGTAGCTGAGGATCACGTAGAAGCCGACGGCGTTGAGCAGCACTGCGCCCGTCGCGATGATCAACTGCTTGCGGTAGGTCTTGAACATCGCTAACGCCGGAGCCTTGACCGCGGTGTCTTTCGCGGCCATTTCGCGGAATGCCGGGGTGTCCTCGAGCTTCGTGCGGATATAGCGGCCGATCAGGCCCATCGGGGCGGCCAGGAGGAAGGGCAGGCGCCAGCCCCATTCGCCGAGCTGCTCGGCGCTCAGCACCGAGCTGAGCAGTGCCGCCAGCAGGGAACCGAGCAGCAGCCCCGCCGCTGTACTGGCAGGTACGACGGCGGCATAGAGTCCGCGCCGATTGGCCGGCGCGTATTCCACCAGGAAGGCTGAGGCCCCTGCGTATTCGCCTGCTGCCGAGAAGCCCTGGACAACGCGGACGAGCAGCAGGAGGACCGGCGCCATGACGCCGATGGTGTTGTAGCCGGGGATCAGGGCGATGCAGAACGTTGCAACGGACATGAGCACGATCGACAGGGAGAGCGCCTGTTTGCGTCCGAGCCGGTCGCCGATGTGGCCCCAGATGAATCCGCCCAGGGGACGGACGAAGAAGGAAACGGCAAAGACGCCGAACGTGGCGAGCAAGGCGGTCTGCCGGTCCGATGCAGGGAAGAAGACGGTCGAGATGATCCCGGCAAGATAGCCGTAAACGGCGTAGTCGAACCATTCGACGAAGTTGCCGATGAAGCTTGCAGTGATGACGCGGCGGCGGGTGTCCTTGCTGACCGCGTGGTTGTTGGCGGGCTTTGACGGGCCGCCCGGGGTGGCTGTTGCTTCGGGAAGCTCGCCGGATCCGCCTTTGGATCCGGAATGAGCGCTTCCCGGGATTGCTGCCACGGGGGATGTTTCGTTTTTCATGAATCCACCAAGTAATTTGGGGTTGCATTCAACGCAACGCTGTTGCACCAGCATAGATGTGTTGTGCATCACCGTCAAGGGTCTGTGGCTTCCGCCCAACTGACTAGCATTAGATGTCGTATTCGACCCTCTAAACGACAACTAATGCGAGCTAGTTGGGGAAGGGTGGGTGCCGGCAGGGGGTGCGCTGTGCACCTAATGCAACTCTGTTGCGGCAGGTGAGTAGATCCGAGTCCCGGAATGCAAAAAAGAAGCTCCCCGGATCCAAGGATCCGGGGAGCTTCAAAGCAAGCGTTAAGGGACTATTTGAGCCAGGCAGCCACTACGTCGGGGTGGGCATCCACCCATTTCTTGGCAGCGGCGTCGGGCTTCATGCCGCCCTGGATGTCCGTTGCCACGGAGTTCTGGTCCGCGTTGGTCCAGGAGAAGGCCTTGAGCAGTTTCGCGGCGGGGGAGCCGCTGTCCGCAAACTTCTTGGCCATCACTTTGTTCAGTTTGTAATCGGGGTAGTCGCAGGCCACCTTTTCGGCGTCGGCATCGCAGCCCGGAGTGTAGGCGGGCAGGCTGACCTTCTTGAGCGGGACCTCGGAAAGGAACCATTGCGGTTCATAGAAATACCCCAGGAGCGGCGTCTTGTTCTTCTCGGCCGAACGGAACGACTGGATCAGTGCGGCTTCCGAACCGGAGAAGACCACCTTGTAGTCGAGGCCCAGGTTCTTGACGAGGGCTTCATCGTTGGTCACGAACGCCGGGTCGCCGTCCAAGACCTGGCCCTTGCCGCCCGATTCGGACGTGGCAAGGATGGACGCGTATTTGTTCAGGTTCTTGCTGTCCAGGATGTCCGGGTACTTCTGGACCATCCATGGTGGTACGTACCAGCCGATGTGCCCTTCATTGCCCGTGGGACCGGCGTCCACCGCTACCTTCTGGTCCGTGATGTACTGCTTCGCGAGGTCCGCGTGACCCCAGTTCTCAAGAATGACGTCGACTTCGCCCGAACCGAAGCCCTGCCAGGAGATCTGTTCCGACAGGTCCTTCTGGACTACGGTGCAACCGAGCTTGTTTTGGGCAACGTAGCTGTAAACAGCCGCATTTGCCGTGTAGCCCACCCATGCGTTCAGGGCTACGTTGACGGTTCCGCAGGGGGTGCTCGAAGCACCGGCCGCGGCCGCCTGATTGACTGTTGCGCCGCCGCAGCCGGCGAGCAACAGGGCGGCAGCCACGGTTCCGGCGAGCGTGGGTATTGTTCGTTTCAACAGCAGTCCAGCTTTACTCATAGTGGGGTCTCCTTGTTGGGGGCAGAGCGTGAGTGTCAGGGCCGTTAGTGGGCGGGTGATTTTGCCGAAGGTACTTTTCGGACGGGGTTCGCTGCGGCAGCCTGCGTCATGCGGTCCAGCAGGATGCCGAGGAAAACGATGGCGAGGCCTGCGGCGAGGCCCTTGCCGAAGAGTGAACTTTGGACAAAGCCGGCGACGACGTCGTACCCGAGGCCGCCTGCTCCGACCAGTGCTCCGACTACCACCATGGCGAGGACGTAGATGAGGCCTTGGTTGGCGGCGAGGGCCAGGGATTGCCGGGCCATGGGCAGTTGGACCTTGGTGATGACCTGCCAGGGAGTCGAGCCGCTGGATACGGCGGCTTCCATGACGGTGGGGGAAATTGCTGCGATGCCGTCGGCCGTGATCTTGATGGCCACGGGCGCGGCGTAGATGATGCCGGCGATGATGGCGGTGAACCGTGTAGCGCCGAAGAGGCCCAGGAACGGAACCAGGTAGACGAAAGCAGGCATGGTTTGTCCCGCGTCAAGCATGGGCCGCATGAGCTGGTCCACTTTGTTGGACCTGCCCATGGCGACGCCGAAGATGACGCCCAGGACCATGACCACTGCCGTGGCAACGAGGGTGCCTGCCAGGGTGACCATGGCATCGCTCCACAGGCCCAAATAGATGATGACAGCCAAGCACGATGCCGTGACGGCCGCCAGCTTCCAGCCGCCGAGGGCAAAAGCCGCCACGACGATCGCGGCGACGAGGAGATAGAAAGGCGTCTCTGTCAGGAGCGACTGGAACGGGTTGAGGATTCCGTTGGTGACTGCCTCGCGGAAGGACACCGTAAAGAGGAAGAGGTTGGTCTGCAGCCATTCGCTCGCGGAGCTCACTCCGCTGACAATGGCCGGGCCAATGTTGAGATCCTTCGGGAAGGCAGCGGCCCAGAGCATCGTGCGGGACAGCTGGACCATGGCGAGCACCACGAGCAAGCTGATGGCCAGCAAAATGTACCGCATTCGCCGCGATATCCGGCGTTTGCGGTTTGCTCCGGGTTCGGCCCGGCGGCTCGCGGCTGTGGTCACGCGGTCCAGCACAATGGCCAGAAGGACGATCGACAGTCCGGCGTTGACCGCCGTACCGACGTCGAGGGACTGCAGGGCGCGGATGACCACTTGTCCGAGCCCGGGCGCTGCGATCAGCGCCGCGATGGTGACCATGGACAGGGCAGCCATGGTGCTTTGGTTGATCCCCATCACGATGGTGCGCCGAGCGAGGGGTAGTTGCAGGGTGACGAGCCGCTGCCAGCCGGTGGTTCCCAAGGAGTCGGAGGCTTCCCGGGTGTTTTCCGGGATGCATCGGATCCCGTGCGCCGTCAGTCGGATGACCGGAGGTGCCGCATAGATCACGGTGGCGATCACGGCGGAGGCGGGGCCGATCAGGAAGATGAGGGCCAGCGGTGCCAGGTAAACGAAGGTGGGCAGGGTCTGCATGAAGTCCAGGACCGGAGTGATCACCTTGGCAACCCGGCCATAGACTCCGGCCAGGACTCCGAGCGGGATGCCTATCAGCAGCGTGAACAGCACGGCAGTGATGACGAGGGCGAAGGTGTAGGCCGCTTCGGTGAAGAGCCCCTGAAGGCCGAAGAACACGAAGACGGCTGCTGTCAGCAAAGCCACCCGGGCGTTGCCCACGGCGAAGGCGATCCAGCTGAGCAGCCCGACGGTTCCCAGCCAGCCGATTTCCGGCAGGCGAAGCCCGGTGGAGCTGGCGGCGAAAATACCGATGAACAGGTTTGCGACCGCGTCGACGGCGGCCCGGAGGGGGGTGAAAACGTACTGGAAGACGGGATTGTCCGCACGGTTCGCTGCCACCCAGGCATTGAATTGGTTGAGTGAGCGGTGGAGGTCAGTCAGCTCTGACGCAGGCAGCGTCAGGGTGGATGTGCCGTGGAGGAACAGGAATCCGACGAGCCAGACGACGGCGGCCCCGCCCAGAAGCAGGGTGCGCCGGCTGAGCCGTTTGCGCGGTGCGCGGACGGGAACGAGGCCGGTCTGAACCGGGGCGCGATCGCGGACGAGCGTGGACATCACGCCGCAACTTCCGTGCTGCGGATGACCGACAGGATGCTGTCGCGGTCGATCTGGCCGGTGATCTTGCCGGCGTCTTCCACCAGCACAGGACACAATGAGTTCATGACGGTGGGAATGGCGTCGCGGATGATCGTGCCTGCGCTCAGGACGGGAGCATCCCCGGGAGTGCCCAGTGCTACGGGATCGGTGATCCACTTGAGCGTCAGGACATCCGCGCGGGGCACTTCGGAGACGAAGTCGGCAATGTACTTGTCCGCAGGCGATCCGACGAGGTCATCGCCGGTTCCGCATTGGACCGTCTCTCCGTTCCGCATGATCAGGATGCGGTCCCCGAGTTTGAGCGCTTCGGAAAGGTCGTGGGTGACGAAAACCATCGTCTTGCCCATTTCTTTGTGCAGCCGGATGACTTCCGCCTGCATATCGCGCCGGATGAGCGGGTCCAGGGCAGAGAACGGCTCGTCGAAGAGGATGGTGTCCGGATCGCCTGCCAAGGCGCGGCCCAGTCCGACTCGCTGTTGCATTCCGCCGGAGAGCTGATCGGGGAAATGCTGTTCGTAACCTTTGAGGCCTACGAGCTCGATGATTTCGCGGGACCTGGCGTAGCGCTCGTTCTTGGCGGCGCCACGGATCTGCAGCCCGTAGGACACGTTGTCCAGGACGGTGCGGTGCGGCAGGAGGCCGAAATGCTGGAAGACCATGGACATTTTCCGCCGACGCAGCTCCCGGAGCTCGCCGGTTCCTGCCTGCATCACGTCCTTGCCGTCCACCAGGACGCTCCCCGACGTCGGTTCGATCAGCCGGGTGAGGCACCGGATCAGGGTGGACTTTCCTGATCCGGACAGGCCCATGACGACGAACACCTCGCCCTTCGCGACGTCGAAGTTCATGTCGCGCACTGCGGCATTGCACCCGGTGCGTTCGAGCAATTCGGCGGAACTCAAAGCCGAGAGTTCGGGATCCTTGGGGATCTTTTCACCTCCGGGTCCGAAGACTTTCCAGAGGTTGCGCACTGATATGTCAGGACTGTTCATTGCTGTACTCCTGCCTGTGGCGGCTCGAACCAGTGGCTGGGCCCGGGGCTGATGTTTTGCCAGATGTGTTTTGTTTCTCGGTATTCGGCCAAGCCTGCGAGCCCCAATTCGCGGCCATTGCCGGACTGTCCGAAGCCGCCCCATTCGGCTTGCGGAACGTACGGGTGGTAGTCGTTGATCCAGACCGTCCCGTGGCGCAGCGCTTCGGAGACCCGCTGGGCCTTCGAGGCGTCTTCCGTCCACACAGCCCCGGCCAGCCCGTAGACGGTGTCGTTGGCAATCCGGATGGCCTCCTCCTCGGTGGTGAACGTTTCCACTGTCATGACGGGGCCGAAGGATTCCTCCTGCACCACGCGCATCGAGGTGGTGCACCCGTCCAGCACGGTGGGCGGGTAGAAACTGCCATCGGCCAGTTCCGGGCTGTCCGGAATGAAGCCACCGCACAGCAGCCGGGCTCCTTCCGCGACCCCGGCCTGTACGTAGGCGTGGACCTTGTCCCGGTGGGCCGTGGAGATCAGCGGACCTGTCTGTGCTTCCTGGTCGAAGGGGCCGCCCAGCCGGATCTGGCGTGCACGGCGCACCACTTCGGCCACGAACTCCTCGTGAATGGACTCTTCGACGATGAGCCGGGCCCCGGCCGAGCAAACCTGGCCGGAATTAAGGAAGACGGCTGTCAAGGCGTTGTCGATGGCGGCTTCCCGGTCTGCGTCGGCGAACACAACGTTCGGGTTCTTGCCGCCGAGCTCGAGGGCCACTCGCTTGACCGTCTGCGCCGCGGCCACCATGATCCGCTTGCCCGTTTCCAGCCCGCCCGTGAAGGAGACCAGATCGACCCGGGGATCCGAGCTAAGCACCGCCCCCACTTCCGGTCCCGTACCGGTCACGAGGTTCGCGACGCCGTCGGGCACCCCGGCTTCCCGCAGGGTGTCCATGAGCAGGATCGACGTGGAGGGGGTCAGCTCACTGGGCTTGAGGACAAAAGTGTTGCCGGCCAGGAGTGCAGGTGCGACCTTCCACGAAGCTTGCAGGAGGGGGTAGTTCCACGGCGTGATGAGCCCGCAGACGCCGACGGGTGCATGGACGACCCGGCTGATGGCGCCGGGCCGGCCGGTATCGATCACGCGGCCCGCATCCGTGCCTGCCACGCTGCCGTAGTAGCGGAAGCAGGCTATGACGTCGTCGATGTCGTATTCGGCTTCGACCAGGCGCTTGCCGGTGTCGAGGGCTTCGGCCGCGGCATAGCCGGCTTTGTCCCGCTGCAGCAGCCCGGCCACACGGAGCAGGATGGCGCCGCGTTCCAGCTCGGGCGTGCCCGGCCAGCGGCCGTCGTCGAACGCCTTCCGCGCACTCGCCACGGCGGCCTCGGCGTCGGCCTGGGTGCACTCCGCGACGTCGGCAACGTGCGTGCCGTCCGCCGGGCAGCTGATGCTCCGGGTGCCTCCGCTGGACTGCTGCCATCCGCCGTCGACGTAGCTGCCCCGCACTGTGTGGATCTGTGAAAGTTGTGGGCTGTTCATGCTGCTCCTTAGTTCCTTGCCGAAGTGGCCTCGGGCAGGCTGTCCGGAACCGGCCCGTCTGCATCCGGAAGCGCGCCGTGCCGGTAGAACTCGGCGGCGATCGGAGCGAGGGGTTCGCGGCCCTGGATCAAGTCCGCAGCTTTCTCGGCCAGCATCATGACCGGGGCGTAGATGTTGCCGTTGGTCACATAGGGCATTGCCGAAGCGTCAGCCACCCGCAGGCCCGAGGTGCCATGCACCCTCATGCTGAGCGGGTCCACGACGGCCATCGGATCCGTGGCCGGGCCCATCTTGGCGGTGCAGGAAGGGTGGAGGGCGGTTTCGGCGTCGCGGGCTACCCAGTCGAGGATTTCCTCGTCTGTCTGGACGGCTGGACCGGGTGAGAGCTCACCGCCATTGAAAGGCGCCATGGCAGGTTGTTCGAGGATGCTCCGGGAAATCCGGATGGCTTCGACCCACTCGCGCCGGTCCTGGTCCGTGGAAAGGTAGTTGAACTTCATGGACGGGTGCACGGTTGGATCCGTGGAGGTGATCTTCAGGCTGCCACGGGCGTCGGAATACATGGGCCCGATGTGCACTTGGTAGCCATGCTTGGCATCGGCCTTCTGGCCGTCGTAGCGGACGGCCACCGGCAGGAAGTGGAACATCAGGTTGGGGTAGGCAACGTCCTCGTTGGAGCGCACAAAACCGCCGCCTTCAAAGTGGTTGGTGGCTGCGGGCCCCTTGCGCCCGAACAGCCACTGCAGGCCGATCCACGGATAGCGCCACAGGCTCAGGCTGGGCTGCATGGACACCGGCTGTGTGCAGGCATGCTGGATGTAGACCTCCAGATGGTCCTGCAGGTTTTCGCCGACGCCGGGGAGGTCAACCACGGGTTTGATGCCGAGGGACTTGAGGTGGGTGGAGTCCCCGACGCCGGACAACTGCAGGAGCTGCGGGGTGTTGATGGCTCCTCCGCACAGGATGACTTCCTGGGCGTCCACGCTGTGCTGCTTGCCATTGCGTCGGTAGCTGACGCCCGTGGCCCTGACGCCGGAAGTTCCAGTCTCGTCGAAGTTGATCTTGGATACGAGTGCCCGGGTCCGCACGGTGAGGTTGGGCCGGTCGAGATGCGGCCGCAAGTAGGCGCGGGAGGCGGAGAGCCGCTGGCCCTTGTGCACATTGCGGTCGAAGGGACCGAAGCCCTCCTGCCGGTACCCGTTGACATCGTCGGTCCGCGCGAATCCGGCTTGTTGGGCGGCGCGGAAGAAGGCTTGGAAGAGGGGATTGCGCGCCGGACCGCGTTCAAGGACCAGCGGTCCGTTGTGTCCCCGCAGCTCATCGCCGGGATCCGCGGCGAGGGCGGTCTCCATGCGGTTGAAGTACGGGAGACAGTGCGCGAAGTCCCAGGTCTCCATCCCGGCGTCGGCTCCCCAGCGTTCGTAGTCCAAAGGGTTGCCGCGCTGGAAGATCATGCCGTTGATGGAACTGGAGCCTCCCAGGACCTTGCCGCGGGTGTGCGCGATCCGCCGTCCGTGCATGTGCGGCTCGGGGTCGGATTTGTAGCGCCAGTCGTAGAACCTGTTCCCGCTGGGGAACGTGAGCGCCGCGGGCATCTGGATGAACAGGTCCCAGGGGTAGTCGCTCCGGCCGGCCTCCAAGACCAGGACGGTCTTGGTGCGGTCTGCGCTCAGCCTGTCCGCCAGCACCGATCCGGCGCTGCCCCCACCCACAATGACGTAGTCAAACTTTTCGTTGGCCATTAGTTGAACTCCTTTGAAGTGATCCCCATTGCTGTGTCCGGTAGCCAGGGGGCGTCAGCCCCGCAGCTTTTCCATGTTTGGATCCACGAGGGGATCGGCGGAGATGGTCGCCGGGATCCGCTTGCCGAAGTATTCGATCTCGACGGCGTCACCCTCGCCCGCCTCGGCGGGCAGCCAAGCGTAGGCGATGGGCTTCCGGACGGTGTAGCCGTAGGCGGCGCTCGTGACGTAGCCGGAAGGCTCTCCGCGGAAATAGACGGGTTCCTTGCCCAACACCACGGATGTTCCGTCGTCGACCGTCAGGCAACGCAGGCGGTGGTTGACGGGCAGTTCGCGGCGGGCTTTGAGGGCCTCCGCGCCGATGTATCCTTCCTTGTCCTTGCCGACGGAGAAGCCAAGACCGGCCTGGAAGGGCTCGTGCTCCGGGGTCATGTCGGTACCCCACAGCCGGTAGCCCTTCTCGAGGCGCAGGCTGTTGAACGCACCGCGGCCGGCCGCAATGATCCCCTGCTCCTGGCCGCCCTCGAACAGCAGGTCCCAGAGCCTTTGGCCGTTTTCCGCCGTCGTGTACAGCTCCCAGCCCAACTCGCCGACGTAGGAAAGCCGCATCGCGGTGACAGGGATCCCGCCGATCCGGACCTTCTTGGTGCGGAAGTACTTCAATCCGTCGTTGCTGAAATCGTCGTCGCTCACCTTGGCGATGACTTCGCGGGCCAGCGGCCCCCAAAGCCCCACGCAACACGTGGAACCGGTGATGTCGCGGACCTGGACCCACTGGCTGACATCCCCGGCGGTCTGCTTGCGTGCTTCGGTGGTGAAGTAGTCGAAGTCGATGTTGCCGTTCGCGCCCACCTGGAACGTGGTCTCATCCAGCCGGGCCACCGTAATGTCGCTGCGGATGCCGCCGTCGTCGTTGAGGAGCAGGCAGTACGTCACCGCGCCCGGCTTCTTGTCGACTTTCCCGGCGCTGAGGCGCTGCAAGAGGGTTACGGCGCCCGGCCCGGAAACCTCCAGCCGCTTGAGCGGCGTCATGTCATAGAGCGCGACGGCGGTGCGCGTCTTCCACGCTTCGGCGGCGGAAATGGGGGAGTGGAACATGGCGGCCCATGGCTCGCGCTCCGGTGCATGCCATTCTTCGGGGAGCTCGTCGAGCAAACCCCGGTTGGCTTCGAACCAGTGCGGGCGCTCCCAGCCGTGGGCTTCGAGGAAAAACGCCCCGAGCTCCTTCTGCCGGGCGTTGAACGGGCTGACGCGCAGCTCACGGGGGGAGACCCTCGGCTGAAGGGGGTGCAGGACGTCGTAGATCTCCACGAAGTTCTGCTGCGAGGTTTCGCTGACGTAGCTCTCCGCAGTCTGGATTTCTTCGAAGCGGGAGACCTCGCATTCGTGGAGCGGAATCCGGGACTGGCCCTCGATGAGGCGCTCCGCCAGGGCACGGGCCACGCCGGCGGAGTGCGTCACCCAGACGGCCTCGGCCACGAAGAAGCCGTCAACGTCCTTGGACTCGCCGACGAGGGGACCGCCGTCGGGGGTGAACGAGAAGATCCCGTTGAAGCCATCGGCAATCCGGGCGCCGGCGAGTGCCGGGAGGAGTTCCTTGGAGTCCTCCCAGCACGGTAGGAAGTCTTCTTCCGTGAACGGCAGGCGGGAGGGCATCCGGTGCTCGGACATGTCAGCGGCGGCAACCTCGGGCAGCTCCCGTAGGTCCACGGGCATCGGCTTGTGGGCGTAGGAGCCGATGCCCATCCGGTCCCCGTGCTCGCGGAAGTAGAGGTCCTTGTCCTGGTGGCGGAGGATGGGCATCCAGGCGCCGTTGCCGGGGTCAAGCAGCCGCGAGGCATCGTTCCGGCCCACGAGCTCGGGCACGGAGGTGGTCTTGACGTACTGGTGGGCCAGGGGGAGGAGGGGCACGGACATGCCCACCATGGCGCCGATCCTCGGTCCCCAGAACCCGGCGCAGGAAACCACGATGTCTGCCGGGATCACGCCGTCGGGCGTTTCGACGCCGGTGACCTTGCCTCCGGCCTGTTCAATCCCGGTGACGGGAGTGGAACCGCGGAACGTGACTCCTGCGGCGCTCGCCTTGGCGATGAGCAGGCCGACGGCGCGGGCTGCGGAAGCCAAGCCGTCGGAGGGGACGTAGAGTCCGCCGAGCACCTTTTCCTGGTCGAGCAGCGGGTAGTGCTTGGCGCACTCGTCCGGATCGATGAGCCGGCCTTCCACGCCCCACGACGCCGCGTAGCCCAGCTTGCGCTTGAGGTCCTCCAGGCGCTGCGGAGTGGTGGCCACCTCGAGGCCGCCCACCTGGTTGAAGCAAGAGACGCCCGAATCGCTGAGCGAGAGCAGCTTGTCCACGGTGTAGGACGCGAATTGGGTCATGGTCTTGGAGGCATTGGTCTGGAACACGAGGCCGGGGGCGTGCGAGGTTGAGCCGCCCGCCAACGTCAACGGGCCCTGCTCGACCACGGTGATGTTGGTCCAGCCGCGGGTGGACAGCTCATCCGCAAGATTGGCGCCGACGATTCCGGCTCCGATGATGACGACGCGGGGTGATGTGGACATGCGTGTTGCTCCTGGAGTAAGTGGTGTGGGAGTTGTGGCCTGCCGGACCCTAGACGTGGCCGTCGACGGTCAACCCAGGGGGAAGGTTGGGGGCGTCCTCGGATTCTTTGACCATGATCTGGCCATCCACCACCAGGACTTCGTGGACCCTGATGGGCAATTTAGCGGGAGGCGCGTCGGCGGCTCCGGTGCGGAGGTTGAATTTTGAAGCATGGAGCGGGCACTCTACCCAGCAGTCCTCTACCCAGCCGTCGGCGAGTGAGGCGTCCTGGTGGGTACAGGTGTCGTCGAGGGCGAAAAGTTCGCCCTCTTCGGTGTGAAACACGGCAATGGGCGGAGACGTCTCAAGTCGAATCGCGTCCCCCGGAGCTAACGAGCTAAGCGGGCAAGCACTGTGCATCTCACGAACCTTCTTTCACCGGGCTGGTCGAACCTGTGGGGCGGTTGTCTCATGATCAACGCTGATCACAATACGCAACAGAGTGATGGACCTCACAGCGCCTTGTCAAGGGGTTGAATTTCCTTCGCAGATTCCTTGACACGCGATGTGAAGTCGGTCACGCTGTTTCGCATAATGAAGTTTGTTGCGTATGGCGCAATACCCTTTCGAACGGCTCGGCGAGGAGGAAGCCATGGAGACATTGGCGATCGTGGGTGCATCATTGGCGGGTCTTTCCGCAGCCCGCGCTGCCCGGGCGCAGGGCTTTTCCGGCCGGCTGCTCATCATTGGCGATGAGCACCAGCGGCCCTATGACCGCCCGCCCCTGTCCAAGGAGTTCCTGGCAGGAAAGATCGGTATCAAGCACGTCATGTTGGAAGCTGAGGAGGCGGATTCAGATGACCCGCTCCAGGCCGAATGGCTGCTTGGCTCCCCGGCACGAAGCTTTGATGCCGCCACCAGGACCATCACGCTAGGCGACGGGAGCACTGTGGTGGCTGACGGCGTCGTGATTGCCACGGGAGCCTCAGCCCGCACCCTGCCCGAACTTGCAGGCCTGGCCAATGTCTTTACGTTGCGGACTCTCCAGGATGCCCAGGATCTCGCGCCGGAGCTCGTTGCGGGCGGCCGCCTGCTGGTTGTGGGCGCCGGCTTTATCGGCGCGGAAGTCGCATCAACGGCCAAGGGCCTGGGAATGGACGTAACCATCATCTGCAAGAGCGAAGTGCCGCTTAGCGCTCCGCTCGGTCCGGAGATGGCTGCCGTCATGGCCACGCTCCATGGGATCAATGGAGTGGAGCTGATTTGTGACACGGGAATCGACTCGTATTACAGCTACGAAGGAAATGTGACCGGCGTCCGGCTCAGCGACGGACAGTACCGTTCCGCCGACGTCGTACTCCTCGGAATCGGTGCGGTCCCCAATGTCGGGTGGCTGGCCGGTTCGGGCGTCGAGCTCGACGACGGCGTCATGTGCGATGCGATGGGACGGACCAACGTTCCCGGCGTCGTTGCCGTGGGGGACTGCGCGGCCTGGTTCGACGCACGCAGCGGGCGGCACCATCGCGTGGAGCATTGGAGCGGCGCCCAGGAACGTGCCGCCCTCGCCGTGGCCGGACTCTTGGATCACTCCGCCGCACCCCAACCTCTCAACTTGCCTTACTTCTGGTCCGACCAGTACGGAGTGACGCTCCAGTTCGCCGGCCATGCGAGGGACGCAGAGCGCGTCGAGATCGAGGCAGGGCAGCTCGAGAACCACAGCTTCCTGGCCGTGTACTACCGGGGCGAGGAACCGGTGGGCGTCCTCGGTGTGAACCAGCCGCGCCTGTTCACCCGTTGGCGCCGGCAACTCAACGCCCGCAATGCCCCGCCGGTCCTGGCAACCCCTTGAACATTCCCAAGCCTCAACCACGTTCATCACTGAATAGGAGTCAGCATGACCACTGAAGTTGTTTCCCCCAGCCTGATCCCCACTCTCCCCGGCCACACGTATGTCAGTGAAGACATCTTCCGCGCCGAGCAAGAGCACATCTTTGAACAAATGTGGTTCTGTGCAGTGCGGACCGCAGACCTGGAAAAGGCCGGTTCGTTCAAGACGGTGCAGATCGGCCGCGAGAGCGTACTCATCAACCGCACCCGCAAGGGGGAAATCCGCGCGTTCTACAACATCTGCCGGCACCGCGGCGTGAAGCTGTGCATGGAGGAGTCCGGCGAAGCCAACCGCTCGTTCCAGTGCCCGTACCACGCCTGGACCTACGACCTCGAGGGAAAGCTCATCGCGGCCCCCAACCTCACCAAGATGCCGGATATCGACCGCAACGAATATGGACTGGTCAAGGTCCACGTCCGCGAATACATGGGCTACGTGTGGGTCTGCCTGGCCGATGAGCCACCGTCGTTCGAGGAAGACGTCATGGGTGCGATCGAGGAGCGCCTCGGAGACCTGCGGGCGGTTGACGACTACGACATCGCGAACCTGAGCCTTGGCCGGCGCATCAAGTACGACGTCAAGGCCAACTGGAAGCTCATCATCGAAAACTTCATGGAGTGCTACCACTGCGCCACGATCCACCCCGAACTCACCGAAGTCCTGCCCGAGTTCGCCGACGGCCTGGCGGCGCAGTATTTTGTGGGCCACGGCGCCGAGTTCGGTGAGGACATCAAGGGCTTCACGATCGACGGTTCCGAGGGCCTCGATCGAATTCCGGGAGTGGGCGATGACCAGGACCGCCGGTACTACGCGGTGACCATCAAGCCGAATGTCTTCGTCAATCTGGTTCCGGACCATGTCATCATCCACCGCATGTTCCCGCTGGCGGCGGACCACACGATCGTTGAATGCGATTGGCTGTACCTGCCCAGCGTGGTGGAATCCGGCAAGGACGTGAGCGCTTCGGTGGAGCTCTTCCACCGGGTCAACGAGCAGGACTTCGATGCCTGCGAACGCTGCCAGCCAGCAATGGGTTCCAAGATCTATGCCAAGGGCGGCGTGCTGGTACCGAGCGAGCACCACATTGAGGCGTTCCACAGCTGGGTCACCAGCAAGATCGCTGACGTTCCCGCCGACAGCTAGCCTGAGGAACGTCCGTCGATGTAACGAGCAACCGGGAACTCAGGAAAAGGAACCCAGCCAATGGTTTACAAAGTAAGGGCGGTCATCGCCAAGGAAAAGAACGCTCCGGTCTCGGTGGAGACCATCCTGGTGCCGGACCCCGGTCCGGGCGAGGCGCTGGTGGACATCCTCACCTGCGGCGTCTGCCACACCGACCTGCACTACAAGCAGGGCGGCATCACCGATGATTTCCCCATCCTGCTCGGCCACGAGGCCACAGGAGTGGTCAGTGCCGTAGGGCCGGACGTTACCGAAGTGGCGCCAGGGGACCGTGTGATCCTGAACTGGCGTGCCGTGTGCGGGGAATGCCGGGCATGCGCCAAGGGCCAGCCGCAGTACTGCTTCAACACGCACAATGCCACCCAGAAGATGACCCTGGAGGACGGCACGGAACTTGCACCGGCCCTCGGGATCGGCGCCTTCGCCGAGAAGACCCTCGTGGCCGCCGGGCAATGCACCAAAGTGGACGACGACGTCGATCCCGCCGCCGTCGGGCTGCTCGGTTGCGGTGTGATGGCAGGAATCGGCGCCGCCATCAACACCGGTGAGGTCAAGCGGGGCGAGTCCGTGGCCGTCATTGGCTGCGGCGGCGTCGGCATCGCTGCCATCGCCGGGGCAAAGCTTGCCGGCGCCACGACGATCATCGCCGTGGACATCGACGCCAACAAAGTCGAGATGGCCATGTCCCTGGGCGCCACGCACGGTGTCAACTCCAGCAAGGAAGACCCCATCGAGGCCATCCGGGCGCTGACCGGCGGCAACGGTGCCGATGTGGTGATCGACGCCGTCGGACGCCCGGAGACCTACAAGCAGGCCTTCTACGCGCGCGACCTCGCCGGCCGCGTGGTACTGGTCGGCGTACCGACGCCGGGCATGCTGCTCGAACTGCCCCTGCTGGACGTCTTCGGCCGCGGCGGTTCCCTGAAGTCCTCCTGGTACGGGGACTGCCTGCCCTCCCGCGACTTCCCGATGCTGGTGGCGCACTACAAGCAAGGCAACCTTGACCTGGACGCGTTCGTGTCCGAACGGATCACCATCGACCAAGTGGAAGAGGCGTTCGCGAAGATGCACGAAGGCAAAGTGCTCCGTTCGGTAGTGGAGATCGCATGAGCGTCACCATCGAAAACCTCGTCACCTCGGGCACGTTTTCGCTCGACGGCGGCACATGGGACGTTGAGAACAACGTCTGGATTGTCGGCAACGACGACGAGTGCGTGATCATCGATTCGCCGCACGATGCAACGGCGATCATCGAGCAGGTCCGCGGGCGGAAGGTGCGCGCCATCCTGCTCACCCATGCGCACAACGACCACATCGGGGCAGCGCTCGACGTGGCGAAGTCCGTGAACGCGCCGATCCATCTGCACTCCGCGGACATGGTTCTGTGGGAGCAGGTGTATCCGGATGCCCGGCCGGACCGTCACATTGCAGACGGCGACATCTTCGACGTGGCGGGCACGGCCCTGCAGGCCATCCACACGCCGGGCCACTCACCGGGTTCCACGTGCTTCTACCTGGAAAGCGAAGGAACGGTCTTCACGGGCGACACCCTCTTCAACGGCGGTCCGGGCGCGACGGGCCGATCGTTCAGCGACCACCCGACCATCCTGGCCTCGATCCGCGAACGACTTCTGACGCTTCCGCCGGAAACCGTGGTCCGGACTGGCCATGGCGGGGACACCACGATCAAAGCCGAAGAGGAAAACATCGCTTAGGCAGCGCGCGATCGCGAGGTTTGACGGACCCTAGGCGCCGCTGGCAGCGGTGTAACCCATCTTGACGCTGATTGAATACCCGGCCTGCTTGAGCGCATCGAGCAGGCCGGGTATTTTTTCCGGCTCGAAACGGAAGGCAGGGCCGGAAAGGCTGATGGCTCCGATCACAGTGCCGCTGTGGTTGCGGATCGGAACGGCGATGGCGTTGAGTCCGCGTTCGAGTTCTTCATACGTGGCGGCGTACCCGGCCTCCGCAATGACCGGCATTTGCCGCTCCAACTCGTCGCGGTCAGTGATGGTCCGTGGCGTGTAGCGCGCCTGGCCGGCTTCCCTGAGAACGCGGTCACGAGTCTCAGGCGCCAGGGCGGCAAGCATGACCTTTCCGCTGGACGTGGCGTGGAGCGGAGTGAGCCCACCGATCCAGTCCTGCGTGCCAAGCGTGTTGGGGCCGATGGCCTGGTCCACATTGACCGCGAAATTTGACCGCAGCACGGCCAGGTTGGCAGTCTCAGCGAACTTCTCGGCCAAGGCTTCGAGATCTTCCCGGGCCTCCCTGACCAAGCTGAGACGGGCTGGAATGGCACTGGCCAAGCGCAGGATGTTGAACCCGAGTTGGTATTTTCCGCGCTCGTGATTCTGCTGCACCATGCCACGGGCGTCCAAGGCGCTCAGCAGCCGCGACGCCGTGGACTTGTGGACGCCCATTTCCTCCGCGATCTCACTCACGCCGGCGTCCCCGTTGCGGGCGATGATTTCGAGCACAGTGATGGCCCGGTCCACGGACTGCACACCGGCGTGGTGCGCGCTGGCGGGATCGGTATCGGCGTCGTTGGCAAGGCTTGCATCAGCGTCCATGTGGTTCATCGTCTCAAACCGGGTCAAATGCGCAGCCTCTCTGGGCTCCGTGTCCTGGGATGCTGCCGACCGTCCGTTCTTGGCGGAGATAGGATCGGGCGGTATGGCACTGCGACTCGTTCAAGTGAATTTCAAGGCCCGGGACGACTCGGCTCTCGGCCGGTTTTGGGCGGAAGTGCTCGGGTGGGGTGTTTCCAGCGAAGGACCCGGTGTGACCAATGTCGAACCCGTGGGCCTCACCGGGCCGGACCCTGCCGCCGTGTGCGTGGATGTCGTCACGGTCCCGGACCCCGAGACGGTCAGGTACCGCGCCCATCTCGATCTCGCCACCACCTCCGCGGCCCATCAAGCGGAGCTTGTGGCGCGCGCGGTGAAGCTCGGCGCGACGCCAGCCGACATTGGCCAAGGCGATGTGCCATGGACGGTCCTGGCCGACCCCGAAGGCAACCTGTTCTGCGTGCTGGAGCCTCGGCCGATCTACCGGGACACCGGGCCCATCGCCGCGGTGGTGGTCGACTGTGCGGATCCGCGGGCCATGGCCCGGTTCTGGAGCGGGGCGATGGACTGGACCCTGCACGAGGTGACCGACGATCTTGCGAGGCTGCGCTCGGCCAAGGGCGTGGGGCCGTATCTGGAATTCGTCCGCGCACCCGTCCCGAATGCCGTGTCCGGCCGTGTCCATCTCGATCTGCGGCCATACCCCGGCGATGATCAAGCGGCGGAGGTGGCGAGGCTGCGGGCGCTGGGTGCCACGGACGCCGACGTCGGCCAAGGCGATGTGCCATGGGTATGCCTCGCCGACACGGAGGGCAACGAGTTCTGCGTCCTCGCGCCGGGCTGACACCGCTTCGAGGCAGGAACCGTTGGCCCCCACAGTGGCGAGGTCTCGAAAGTGTAGCTCCCGCCGTCGATCGCCTAAGCCGTTCCTTCTTGGGCGCCGTCGTGCCACACTTGATGGACTATCGAGTGACTGGGGGGATCCGGGTCAGGAGATTGGTATGTGTGTTCTGATGCACCCCCACAGCTCGGGCTGCCGACTGGTAGTGAGCGAACCATGATCATCGGTTGGGCTTACTTCATGGCCGGAGTAATGACGGTTGACGGACTTCTGTTGGGACTGCTGCTTTTGAACGTGAAGTGGCCGAAGCACTGGAAGAGAAACGGCTAGGGCAGCGGTATCCCGCGAAGCATGCGCCGAACCTAGAGCACCTTGCGGATCGTCTCTTCGAAACTCACCACGTGGTGCAGGGCGAGCGCTGCCGCGCGGTCCTCATCGCCGTCGGCGATAGCGGTGAGCAGTTCAGCGTGCTCTGCGACGTGGCCTGTCACGGAAGGCATCTTGTCCAGCATGTGGCACCAGATGCGGGTTGCCAGGTTGTCGTAACGGATCAGTACGTCCTCGAGGTGCGGATTGGCCGCGGCCTTGTAGATGAGCCGGTGCACCTGGATGTCGTACCGCATGAGTTCCTGTTGGCCGGCGTCGTGTGCTTCCAGGCCGCTGATGGCTGCGGCCACCTCACGGAGTTCTTCCCGGAGCCTGGGGCTGGCCATGCGGGCAGCCCGCCGTGACGCCAAGGGCTCAAGCAGCTCCCGGATTTCGGAGACGTCCGCCAATTGGGTGATGTCGACGCCGGTGGCGAAGGTTCCGCGGCGGGGATACGACACGACGAGGTGGTCGCTTTCGAGCCGCTTGATGGCCTCGCGCACGGGAGTCCGGCCGATGCCGAGTTCCGTGGCAATCTGCCCGTCGTTGATGGGGTCTCCGGGTTTGATGTCCAGCATGATGAGCCGGTCGCGCAGGAGCAGGTAGGCGTTTTCCGCCAAGGAAGTTCCCTGCGTGCCCGTGTCCAGTGCTTCCAATGCAGTGCTCATGTGCCCTCTCCCGTTTGCCACAATTCCAAGTCTGGCGGATCAGTTGCTGCCGGGCTGTTGACGGTTGTGTGATCTCCAACATACTATGGCAACAGTTCTAATATATCAGTTGCTGATTAGTCAGTAAATATAAGTATCTCAAAAGGAGAACATGATGGTTGAACCGCTGATCCGCCCGCTCGCCCAGGCGGACCCGGAGGTTGAACAGGCGATCGCCCAGGAACTCATCCGCCAGCAGTCAACGCTGGAAATGATCGCCTCCGAAAACTTCGCCCCTGCAGCCGTCATGCAGGCACAGGGCTCGGTCCTGACCAACAAGTACGCGGAAGGCTACCCGGGCAAGCGCTACTACGGCGGCTGCGAGCACGTGGACGTCATCGAGCAGCTGGCCATCGACCGGGTCAAGGCTCTCTTCGGCGCCGAAGCCGCAAATGTCCAGCCGCACTCCGGAGCCCAGGCCAACGCGGCAGCCATGTTCGCGCTCCTCGAGCCGGGGGACACCATCATGGGCCTCGACCTCGCACACGGTGGCCACTTGACCCACGGCATGCGCATCAACTTCTCCGGCAAGCTGTACAACGTCATCCCGTACCACGTCAGCCAATCCGACCTCCGGGTGGACATGGCGGAAGTCGAAGCCCTGGCCCTGGAACACCGCCCGAAGCTGATCGTTGCCGGCTGGTCCGCGTACTCGCGCCACTTGGATTTCGCCGAATTCCGCCGCATCGCCGACCTCGTGGGAGCCTACCTCATGGTGGACATGGCCCACTTCGCCGGCCTCGTCGCAGCGGGACTGCACCCCAACCCCGTGCCGTATGCCGACGTCGTGACCACCACCACCCACAAGACCCTCGGCGGTCCGCGCGGCGGGGTGATCCTCTCGAAGGAACAATACGCACGCAAGATCAACAGCGCGGTGTTCCCCGGCCAGCAAGGCGGCCCGCTGGAGCACGTGATAGCCGCCAAGGCCGTGGCCTTCAAAATGGCGGCAGAACCCGAATTCCAGGAACGCCAAGTGCGGGTGCTGGAAGGGGCCAAGCTCCTTGCCGAACGGCTCCTGAAGGAAGACGTGGCCGCAGCAGGGATCTCGGTGGTCAACGGTGGCACCGACGTCCACCTGGTCCTCGTCGACCTGCGCCACTCGGACCTCGACGGACAGCAGGCCGAAGACACCCTGCACCGCGTCGGCATCACCGTGAACCGCAACGCCGTCCCGTTCGACCCCCGGCCTCCGATGGTTTCCTCAGGCCTCCGGATCGGTACCCCGGCACTCGCCGCCCGCGGCTTCGGCGCCCAGGAATTCGCGGAAGTCGCGGACATCATCGCGACGGCGCTCATCGCCGCGGCAAGCAGCGGCACCCTGGGCGACCACGCCGCCGTCGAACTCCGTGCCAGGGTCACCGCGCTCGCCGAACAATTCCCGCTTTACCCGCATCTTTCCCAGGCCGCCAGCGGCAACGACGCCGCGGCCACCGAACTTGAAGCAGAAATGATTGGAGCAGCCCAGTGAGCGCAGACCAACTCCCCGAGCACCCGGACTTCCTGTGGCGTAACCCGGAGCCCAAAGCTTCCTACGACGCAGTGATCGTGGGCGGTGGCGGCCACGGCCTCGCCACCGCATACTTCCTGGCAAAGAATCACGGAATGACCAACATCGCCGTCCTGGAAAAGGGCTGGCTGGCCGGCGGCAACATGGCCAGGAACACCACCATCATTCGCTCCAACTACCTTTGGGACGAGAGCGCTGCCATCTACGAGCACGCCCTCAAGCTCTGGGAGATCCTGCCCGAGGAACTCGAATACGATTTCCTCTTCAGCCAGCGCGGCGTCATGAACCTCGCCCACACCCTGGGCGACGTCCGCGAAAGCGTCCGCCGCGTCGGGGCGAACAAGCTCAACGGGGTCGACGCCGAATGGCTGGACCCGCAGCAAGTCAAGGAACTCTGCCCCATCCTGAACATCAGCGACAACATCCGCTACCCGGTCATGGGCGCCACGTACCAGCCCCGTGCCGGCATCGCGAAGCACGACCACGTCGCCTGGGCCTTCGCCCGGAAGTGCGATGAACTCGGCGTGGACATCATCCAGAACTGCGAAGTGACGGGCTTCCTCAAGGACGGCAACCGCGTGGTGGGCGTCAAGACCAACCAAGGAACCATCCACACCGAAAAGGTCGGCCTCGCGGCGGCCGGCCACAGCTCCGTCCTCGCCGAAATGGCCGGCTTCCGCCTCCCGATCCAGTCCCACCCCCTCCAGGCGTTGGTGTCCGAACTGCATGAGCCCGTCCACCCCACGGTGGTCATGTCCAACCACGTGCACGTCTACGTTTCCCAGGCCCACAAGGGCGAACTGGTCATGGGCGCCGGGGTCGACTCCTACAACGGCTATGGCCAGCGCGGCTCGTTCCACGTGATCGAGCACCAGATGGCCGCCGCCGTCGAACTTTTCCCGATCTTCGCCAGGGCCCACGTGCTCCGGACCTGGGGCGGAATCGTGGACACCACCATGGATGCCTCGCCGATCATCGGCACCACCCCGGTGGAGAACATGTTCGTCAACTGTGGTTGGGGAACGGGTGGCTTCAAGGGCACGCCCGCTGCCGGCCTGACCTTCGCCCACACCATCGCCACGGGTACGCCGCACGAGCTCAACAAGCCTTTTTCGCTGGAACGCTTCGAGACCGGTGCCCTGATCGACGAACACGGCGCCGCCGCCGTCGCCCACTAGCCGCAGCCCTTTAGGAGACCAACCATGCTGCTCATCAGCTGCCCCAATTGCGGGCCACGAGACGAAACAGAATTCCACTACGGCGGCCAGGCCCACGTGCCCTATCCGGAAAATCCGGACGCGCTGACGGACCGGCAGTGGGCCGAGTACTTGTTCTACCGCGACAACACCAAAGGCGCCTTCGCCGAACGCTGGGTCCACAGCACGGGTTGCCGCCAATGGTTCAACATGCTCCGTGACACCGTCAGCTACGACATCCAGGCCATCTACAAAATGGGCGAACCGCGCCCTGAGCTGACAAGCGCACAGCAAGACGCTATCTCCCAGGAAGGAGCCACGAAGTGACCCCGCAGAACGCCCGCCTCGCCACCGGCGGCCGCATCGACCGCAGCATCTCCTGGCGGTTCACCGTGGACGGCCAGGAATACACCGGGCACCCCGGAGACACTGTTGCCTCGGCACTGCTGGCCAACGGCCGCATCAGCGTCGGCAACTCGCTCTATGAGGATCGGGCCCGCGGCATCATGTCCGCCGGCGTGGAAGAATCCAACGCCCTGGTCAAGGTGGCCGCCCGTTTCCCGGGCCACGTTGCCGAGTCGATGCTTCCCGCGACCACCGTGTCCCTTGTGGACGGGCTCAGCGTCGAGTTCCTGAACGGCCTCGGCAAGCTGGACCCCAACGAGGACCGCGCCGAGTACGACAAGAAATACGTCCACACCGACGTCCTGGTGGTTGGCGGCGGCGTTTCCGGCCTCGCGGCAGCCCGTGAGGCGGTCCGCACCGGCGCCCGGGTCATCCTGATCGATGACCAGCCCGAGCTCGGCGGCTCGCTGCTTTCCGGTTCCACTGCACCGGATCTCGCCGAAGTCATCGAGGGCAAGCCGGCACTGGAATGGATCGCCGACGTGGAGGCCGAGCTCGTTTCCGCGCCCGAATGTACTGTTCTCAACCGCACTACGGCGTTCGGCTCCTACGACGCGAACTATGTGATCGCGGCCCAGAACCGTACGGACCACCTCGGCAGCCCGGCGGCGGACGGCGTCTCCCGCCAGCGTATTTGGCACATCCGTGCCAAGCAGGTGGTCCTGGCGCCCGGCGCCCATGAGCGTCCGCTCGTCTTCGAGAACAACGACCGGCCCGGCATCATGTTGGCCTCCGCTGTCCGGAGCTACCTCAACCGGTACGCCGTCGCTGCCGGGCGCCGGGTAGTCATCGGCACCACGAACGATTCGGCCTACCTGCTGGCCGCGGATCTGCTGGCCGCTGGTGTCAAGGTCGCCGCTGTCGTCGATGCCCGCCCGAAGCTCAGCGACACAGCGGCAGCCGCCGTCGAAAGCGGCATCCGCGTCCTCGTCGGCAGCGCCGTCGCCGATACCTCCGGCGCGGGGGAGAACGGCCGGATCGACGGCGTCACCATCCGCAGCCTTAACGACGACGGCGAAGTCACCTCGGGCGTCGAACGGCTCGCTTGCGATCTGCTGGCGGTCTCCGGTGGCTGGAGTCCCGTGGTCCACCTCCACAGCCAGCGCCAGGGTAAGTTGCGTTGGGACGATGACCTGGCCGGCTTCGTGCCGAGTTCCGTCGTCAAGGACCAGCACGTGGTCGGCGCCGGACGCGGAAGTTACGGGCTCGCGGACTGCCTGGGCGAAGGCGTATCCGCCGGTGCCGCGGCTGCCATCGCCGCCGGGTTCAGCTCCGAGACGGTGCCCGCCGAGATCAAGGCGCCGGTAGCCTCCGCCCCCACACGCCAGTTGTGGCTCGTGCCCGGACAGAGCGGAAACGCGGGGGAGTGGCACCACCACTTCGTTGACTTCCAGCGCGACCAGTCCGTGGCCGACGTGCTCCGTTCCACCGGGGCCGGCATGCGCTCGGTGGAACACATCAAGCGGTACACCTCCATCAGCACCGCCAACGACCAGGGCAAGACGTCCGGCGTCAACGCCATCGGCGTGATCGCCGCGGCCCTCAAGCAGGCCGGCGAGGCGGGCGCCGCAGGCAGTTGCAGTATCGGTGACATCGGAACCACGACCTACCGGGCGCCGTTCACGCCGGTGGCCTTCGCGGCCTTGGCGGGACGCCAGCGCGGCGAGCTGTTCGATCCCGCCCGCGTCACCTCCATCCACCCCTGGCATGTTGCCCAGGGAGCGCTCTTCGAGGACGTCGGCCAGTGGAAGCGCCCGTGGTACTACCCGCAAGCGGGCGAGGACATGGACGCCGCAGTGCTCCGAGAATGTGCCGCAGTCCGCGAAACGGTGGGCTTCATGGACGCCACCACCCTCGGCAAGATCGAGATCCGTGGCAAGGATGCCGGTGAATTCCTGAACCGCATCTACACCAACGCGTTCAAGAAGCTCGCCCCAGGCTCTGCCCGCTACGGGGTCATGTGCACCCCGGACGGCATGATCTTCGACGACGGCGTGACCCTGCGCCTCGACGAGGGCCGCTACTTCATGACCACCACCACCGGCGGCGCCGCCAAGGTCCTTGACTGGCTCGAGGAGTGGCACCAGACCGAGTGGCCGGAACTCGACGTGGTGTGCACGTCGGTGACTGAACAGTGGACGACGATTGCCGTCGTCGGGCCCAAATCCCGTGCGGTGATCGCCAAAGTCGCTCCGCAACTGGCGGCCGACGGCGGGCTGGACGCCGAAGCGTTCCCGTTCATGACGTTCCGCGAGACCACGCTGGCCTCCGGAGTCCAGGCACGGGTTTGCCGGATTTCGTTCTCGGGTGAGCTTGCCTACGAAATCAATGTTCCGTCCTGGTACGGGCTCAACACCTGGGAAGCCGTTGCTGCGGCAGGGGCCGAGTTCAACATCACTCCGTACGGCACCGAGACCATGCACGTGCTGCGTGCCGAGAAGGGCTACCCGATCGTCGGGCAGGACACGGACGGCACCGTCACCCCGCAGGACGCCGGGATGGAATGGATCGTTTCCAAGGCAAAGGACTTCATTGGCAAACGTTCTTACAGCCGCGAGGACGCGGTCCGCACGGACCGCAAGCACTTGGTCAGCGTCCTCCCGGCTGACGGTTCGTTCCGCCTTCCGGAAGGCACCCAGCTCGTGGAAAAGGGGATCCCGGTCAACCCGGCTTACGGCCCCGTGCCGATGCAGGGCTTCGTGACCTCGAGCTACCACAGTGCCGCTTTGGGCCGGTCCTTCGGCCTGGCACTGATCACCAACGGCCGCAACCGGATCGGCGAGACCCTGGTGGCCTCGGTCGGCGACCAGTTGCTGGACGTCGTTGTGGGAGAAACCGTACTTTTCGACGCTGAAGGGACCCGTAAAGATGGCTGAAACAGCAACCCCCGCAAACCCCGAGACGCTGCGTGCGGCACGCCGCAGCCCGGCATCGCACCTGGCACCGACCTTCGAGTCCGGCTCCGTGGCCGGAACCGTCGCGTTGAAGGAAATCCCGTTCCAGACGATGATGGGGATCCGGGTTGACCGGACGTCCGACGCCGGAGCCCGCCTCGCGTCCGTGACCGGCGGCCTGCCGGCCGCATGCGGTGAGATCACCGGGAGTGAAAGGGCCACCACCTTGTGGTTGGGCCCGGACGAATTCCTGGTGGTCGCACCCGAAGAGGCGCACGATTCCCTGGGCGGAGACCTGGTCCGCGCACTGGTGGAGGCCCTGGGCGAGGACCCGGGCCAGGTGGTGGACTTGTCCGCCAACCGAACCACTTTCGAGCTGTCCGGCATCCGGGCCCGCGACGTCCTGGAAAAGGGCTGCTCCCTGGACCTGCACCCCCGCGCCTTCCGCACGGGAACCGCCCTGGCCACGGAAATCGGCAACATCCCGGCGCTGCTGTTGAAGACCGGCGAGGACAGCTTCCGGATCTTCCCACGGGCTTCGTTCGCCGACTTCCTGGGCCGCTGGCTGCTTGACGGCATGAGGGAATACGCCTCTCCTGAGGTGCCCTGATGGCACTGAGCGTGCTTGACCTGTTTTCCATTGGCATCGGGCCGTCGTCCTCGCACACGGTCGGCCCGATGCGGGCGGCAAAACAGTTCACCGACGGCCTGGAATCCTCCGGGCAACTCGCGGCAACGGTGCGCGTCCAGGCAGAGCTTTTCGGCTCGCTGGGCGCCACCGGCCGCGGCCACGGCTCGGACAAAGCCGTGGTGCTGGGACTCCAAGGCCAATCGCCGGAAACGGTGGACACTTCCACCGCCGACGACCAGGTCGCCGCGGCTGCCCTGGACGCTGAATTGCGGATAGCCGGACACCACCGTGTGGACTTCAACTGGGACGAAGACGTGGTCCTGCACCGGCGCAAATCCCTGCCTGCCCACCCTAACGGGATGACCTTCCGGGCCCTGGACCACGCCGGGAAAGTGCTGCGGGAGCGCAGCTACTACTCGATAGGCGGCGGTTTCGTGGTGGACGGTGATGCGTCCGGCAGCGACAAAGTCGTTGCTGACGACACCGTTCTGCCTTATCCCTTCAGTACCGCGGACGAGCTCCTGGCGATCTGCGCACGGGAGGACATGTCCATCTCCGATGTCATGCTCGCCAACGAGCTTGTGTGGCGCAGCGAGACCGAACTTCGCGAGCGGCTCCTGCAGATCTGGGCGGTCATGCGCGAATGCGTGGACAACGGCTGCGCTGCGGAAGGAATCCTGCCGGGAGGCTTGAACGTGAGGCGACGGGCGCCGTCGTTGTTCAAGACCCTCGCCGCCACCGACGCCGGTCTGCAGGGTTCAAGCTCGGCAGACCCGCTGCTCGCCATGGAATGGGTGAACCTGTTCGCGCTCGCCGTGAACGAGGAAAACGCCGCGGGCGGCCGCATCGTCACGGCACCCACCAACGGTGCGGCCGGCATTGTGCCGGCGGTGCTGCACTATTACACGAAATTCGTGCAGGGAGCAGATGACGACGGCGTGGTCCGCTTCCTGCTCGCGGCGGCCGCCGTCGGGATCCTGTTCAAGATCAACGCGTCCATTTCCGGTGCCGAAGTGGGCTGCCAGGGTGAGGTGGGCTCCGCGTGTTCGATGGCCGCCGCCGGTCTGTGCGAGGTCCTCGGCGGCACTCCCGAGCAAGTGGAAAATGCCGCAGAAGTGGGTATCGAGCACAATCTCGGCCTCACGTGCGATCCCGTAGGCGGGCTGGTGCAGATTCCGTGCATCGAACGCAACGCCATCGCCAGCGTGAAGGCCATCAACGCCGCCCGCCTTGCCCTGCACGGCGACGGCAGCCACAAAGTGTCCCTTGATAAAGCCATCAAAACCATGCGAGAGACAGGAGCGGACATGAAAAGCAAGTACAAGGAGACCTCCCGCGGAGGCCTCGCCGTCAACGTAGTGGAGTGCTAGCCATGACTGTCACACAAAATGAAACCGCCGAGTCGGCCGCGCCGGCTACCACCGTTGAGCATGTCTTGACGCTCGATTGCCCGGAAACGCGGGGGATTGTGCACGCCGTTTCCGGATTCCTCCTGGAACACGGCTGCGACATCATCGACAACAAGCAATTCGACTCCCAACTGGATCACCATTTCTTCATGCGGATCCACTTCGCATCGGATGGGGATCAGTCGACCATCGACTCGCTGCGGGAATCCTTCGCGCCCGTTGCCGAAAAGTTCGGCATGCGCTGGCAGCTCCAGCGCCACGGTGCCAAGCGGAGGGTCCTGATCATGGTCTCCAAGTTCGAGCACTGCCTCAACGACCTCCTGTTCCGGGCCCGCATCGGGGAACTGCCCATCGACATTGTGGGGGTCGTCTCCAACCACCCTGACCACAGGCGGACGGTCGAATGGCACGGCATTCCGTTCTTCCACGTGCCCGTCACGCCGGACACCAAGGCGGCGGCCGAAGGACAGCTCCTCGATCTCATCGATCGCCTGGACGTCGAGCTCGTGGTCCTGGCCCGCTACATGCAGGTCCTCAGCGACGATCTTGCCCGCAAGCTCGATGGCCGGGCAATCAACATCCACCACTCGTTCCTCCCCAGCTTCAAAGGTGCCAAGCCGTACCACCAGGCCTACGCGCGGGGCGTCAAGACCGTGGGTGCCACTGCGCACTACGTCAACGGCGAGTTGGACGAGGGGCCGATCATCGCCCAGCAAGTGGTGGAAGTGGACCACACCTTCGGTCCGGACGACCTGGTGGCAGCCGGGCGCGATACCGAGTGCAAAGCACTCAGCAACGCTGTCCGCTGGCACTGCGAAGGGCGCGTGATCCTGCAAGGCAGCAGGACCGTGGTGCTGAAGTAAGGCGTGGCGGCCCGACCCATTGCGGGCCGGGCCGTCCTCGCATATGGTTGCACTTGCCGGTCAGCCGGCAAAACATTGGGGGGCGAGGTACTCGCCATTTTGAAAGGCGCGTACATTCGTGGTCCGTCGACAAGGCGGCATAATAGCCGCTTGCTTTTTTGCCGTCACAGCAGTCGCAGGAGTAGCTGTCCCTGCCCATGCCGTTGATCCAGTAATCACCATCGATCCAACGCCTGCGTGGGCGCAGATCTATGCCAATAACCCGCCGGTGCAGATTCCGTCGTCGGCGACGAGCCTTGACGTGAAACTCCCGTCGGACGCTTCCGCTGTGCTCGGCAAGAGCGTGAACAGCACGCTCCAGTACCGGGTTTACAACACTGAGGACAACACGGCAACGCCGCTTCTGTCCGGCACCGCCGTGGCCGATTCCTCAACCCTCCACGTGTCTATCCCGATCCCGCAGGGCTTGGCGGGCCTGACACCGGGATCCATGCAGTACTGTCACGACGCCACGTGGAACTGTGCCAACACCTCCGTCCCGGCCCAGGCCTATTCCGGGTTTGTCGTAGCGGTCCTGGGGACGCCCATCGCGCCGGGAAACGGCGGGATCTTCGTCCAGAGCGGGTTGACGGCCGGAGGGCCGGCCGGCTCATCGACCGTTTCGATGGACCTTGGCCTTCCGCAGGCCCTGCCGCTGACCTTCTTCATCCAGAAGGACTCCACCACCTCGCTGGCTTCCTACACGGACAAGCTGATCTTCCGCAGCGTACCGGGGTATTTCACCTCCGGCCCGGACAAGACCTGGACGAACGCCTTCCCCTACGGTTACTTCTGGAAGTCAGGCTCTCCCGGGACCAGTATTAATGCCCAGGTGAACTACAGCGCCGACGGAAGCAAGGCGATCGCGACGGTGCCTACTGGCTCCATTCCCCAAGTGTGTTCCACGCACCCGGAATATTTCGTCATGGGTGTCGCAGATGGCGCGATCGACGCGGCGCGATATGCCCTCGCCAAGGTCGCTCTCGGATCCCCGCAGTGTACTCAGCGTTTCTCCGACGTCCCCACGAACAGCGCGTTCTACCGCGAGATCCAGTGGCTCGCGAACCAGGGCATCACCACAGGCTATCCGGACGGAAGCTACGGGGCGACTCTCGCCGTGCACCGGGACGCCATGGCCGCCTTCCTCTATCGCCAGGCCGGCTCGCCCTCCTGGACGCCGCCCGCAAACTCACCATTCGTGGACATGGCGCCCAATTCCGCGTTCTACAAGGAAGTCACGTGGCTGGCGTACTACGGCATCACCACGGGCTGGGTGGACCCCAACAACGGGCACCGAAGCTTCCGCCCGGGTGACAACATCAACCGGGATGCCATGGCAGCCTTCCTCTACCGCTTCAGCGGATCACCCAGTTGGACCGCCCCGGGAGCGTCACCGTTCAACGACATCACCCCGAACTCGCCTTTCTACAACGAGATCACCTGGCTCGCCGCGGCCAAGGTCAGCACGGGTTACGGCGACGGGACGTTCCGGCCCTTGAGTGCGGTCAACCGTGACGCCATGGGCGCGTTCCTTTACCGCTGGCAGACAGCGTGGTACCTGGGCACCCAGTAGAAGTAAGCGGACTAGAGCCGGGCCAGGCGGGTTGCCAAGTGAAGCGCGGCCAGCCGGCCCGTTCCCCGCGGGTCGCCGCCGCACAGCTCAAAAATCCGCTGGAGCCGGTGGTGCATCGACTGCCTTTCCAGGTGCAGTTCCCGCGCCGCTTGGGCCGTGTTGCATCCCATATCCAGCCATACGGCCAGGGTCCGCATCAGTTCCGAGCGCCGCTGCTCGTCATGCTCGACTACGGCGCCGAGCTGCCGCCGCACAAATCCCTCGCGGGTTGCCGCGTCGAGGCTTCCTTCCGCTAAACGCTCGACCGCGAAGTCCTCGGCGTCCGCCACGCCCGGGCCGGTTCCCGACCCTGGGAGGAGCTCAAGCGTCCGGCGCGCCTCTGCCAGCGACCAAGGCGCCTCGCCGATTCCCTGCGCCAGCGGACCCACGGCCATGACCGATCCGTCGGGGACCTCCAAAGCCTGAAGCGCTTGGATGAGCGCGATGCGCGAAGCCACTGCCGTGGGGTGGGGGAGCGCGGCCAAGGCGATCAATTCGGCGTTGTCCGCATAACTCGCGCTTTGCGGAACCTCGTCATGCAGGATGCCGTCGAGTTGCGTCCGGAGCTGTCCCGCCGCCGGGGAACGCACCACGACGGCGGCTACCGGACCGCTGGCCGGGAACCCTGAGGCTGGTCCCAATTGCTGGAGTCGCCATGACTGGGTTCCCGAACTGACGGCCCGCATGAGCTCGATGCCGGCAAGTTCCTTCAGGCCAGGTGGCATGCGTTGCAGCAACGCCAAGCCGAGGATATCGACGCACCGCTCGCCGGCCACCCGCGCAAGGTTGGCGTCGCCGTCGTCGGGCACTTCCAACTCCAGGCGGGCCGCCAGAACGCCGCGAACGGGCACATCGACTGTTGTGGCGGTGCTGGGACCGGGCTGGGCAGCGGCCGTTGCGCTTCCCAAAGTGATGCCCGACGGCGAGACGAGCCTTGCGCCGGCACCCGTCCGGCTGGCCAGAACGGCGAGGAGCTGATCCAGTCCGCCTCCGTGCGCGAGCTCCGCCGCCATGGCATGGCTCGTTTCGTCGCCGAACTGCAATTGCGCCACCGATTCGCTGACCAGCAGCGAGTTAATCGCCTGCATGATGCCGACGAAGGGGGCCACTTTGCACAACTCGATGATGGGCAGCCCTGCCGCTTGGCCGGCGTCGAGCATGGACTCCGGTATCGCGGGCAGCTCGGGGCCCGTTTCGATGGCCAAAGCTGTGATGCCGCGGGCAACGAGTTGGCGGACGTAATCAACGCGCCGCTCGTCCGAAGCGGTGGCGAGAGCCTGACCGCCGCTTAGAAGCAGCTCGCCGCCCCGCAGCAGCGGCGCGATGTCCAGCACTTCGCTCGAGTGGACCCAGCGGAGCTGCCGTGAGAGGGCCTCGGGCACATCGGTCCGCAGGACTGGTTCAGCGGCCTTCAGGCTTTCGTGTTCGAAAACGTCGGAAAGAAGCAGAGGCATGACACTCCGTAACTAATTTCTAGGATCTATCATACACATCGTATCTTGTTGCTGTGATCTGGGGCACATACATTGAAGGAGTCCCTTTCCTACACGGAGGATCCCCCAAATGCACGAGAACTTATCCACTGCGACGCCTGGGGCTGCAACGGCGCAGACCGACGTCGAACAGAACCTGCAGTCCATTCCCGAATCGGCGCGTACCCGCAGCGTAGCGGGCCAATTCTGGATCTGGGCAGGCGCAAACCTTGCCCCCATCAACTGGGTCCTCGGTGCCCTCGGCGTCCAGCTTGGACTGGGCTTTGCCGATACCGTCACCGTCCTGGTAGTGGGAAACCTCATCGGCATGGCACTCTTTGGACTGTTTGTCCTCCTGGGGCAACGGACCGGTGCCACCGGCATGGTCCTTGCCCGGGCCGTCTTCGGCCGCCGCGGCAACTATCTCCCGAGCGCCATCCAGGCACTCCTCGGAATCGGTTGGTGCGCAGTCAACACCTGGATCATCCTGGACCTGGTGATGGCACTCCTCGGCAAGCTCGGCATGGTCGATCCGGAGCAGCCCAACGTAGGCCCCAAGATCCTCGTGGCCTTCCTGATCATGTCCACCCAGGTCACCATCGCCTGGTTCGGCTACAAGGCCATCGCGGCTTTCGAGAAGTGGACCGTCCCGCCCACCATCGTGGTGCTGATCGCCATGTCCGCCGTGGCCTGGTTCGGCATGAACATCGATTGGGGCTACGCGGGCCCTCCCGGTGCTGTCCTTGAAGGCGGCGCACGAATCGCTGCCATGACCACCGTGATGACAGTCATCGGCATCGGCTGGGGGATCACCTGGTTCACCTACGCGGCGGACTATTCACGCTTCGTCAGCAAGTCCGTCCCCAGGCATAAGGTTTACCTCGCCTCGGTTTTCGGCCAGTTCCTCCCCGTGGTGTGGCTCGGCATCCTCGGCGCCAGCCTTGCAACGAAGAGCGGCACGGCCGACCCCGGCCACCTCATCGTCGACAACTTCGGCGTCCTTGCGGTCCCGGTGCTCTTCCTGGTCCTGCACGGTCCCATCGCGACGAACATCCTGAACATCTACACCTTCTCGGTGGCTGCCCAGGCTTTGGACATCAAGGCCAAGCGCCGTTCCTTGAACCTCTTCGTCGGGATCCTGGCGCTGGTCGGCGTCGTGTTCTTCATCCTGCAGTCGGACTTCGCCTCGACCCTGAGCACTTGGCTCGGCGGCCTCGTGGCGTGGGTCGCCGCGTGGGGCGGCATTATGCTGGTGCATTACTTCTGGGTGGACAAGCGTAGCCCCGCGGCAGTGGACCGGCTCTTCGACCGCGTGGGCACCCGCCGGCTACCGGCGTTCAACTGGGCCGGGATCACCGCGCTCCTGGTGGGCATCTTTGCCACGTGGCTGTTCATGTACGGCGTCCTGCCGATCATGCAAGGCCCCCTCGCCACGGCCATGGGCGGGATCGACTTGTCCTGGCTGGCAGGCGGACTTGTTGCCGCGGCAGTTTACGGCGCACTCGGCCCGCGGGTTCATGCCCGATACCTTCCGCTGGCTTCCGCAGCCGCAGTGCCTTCCGCCGTCGCAGTGCCTTCCGCCGATGCAGTGCCTTCCGCCGACGGGCGGGCGCAGCCCCTTGCGGGAGACGCCGCCGCCAATCTGGTCAACGACTGAGAGGAACCCCGATGACCACCAACGCTTTTCCTGACGAGGCACACTCGGTCACGTGGCCGGAAAATTTCAAGGCCGCGGCATCCTTCACGTTCGACGTCGACGCCGAATCCTGCACCATCGCGCACGATCCCACCAGTACCCGGCGCATGTCACTCATGAGCCACCAGTCCTACGGCCCGAGGGTCGCTGTTCCGCGGCTCCTGAAGATCCTCGAGCGCCAAGAGATCCAGGGGACCTTCTTTATCCCGGGTTTCACAGCGGAAAGCTACCCGGACGTGGTGCGGCGGATCGTCGACGGCGGACATGAAGTGGCCCACCACGGTTACCTGCACGAACCCATGCAGGGAATCGACGCCGCCACCGAGGCCAGCTACCTGGACCGCGGGCTCGAAGCCCTCGCGAAGGTAGCCGGGGCCAGGCCGGTCGGCTACAGGGCACCGTGGTGGGAGCTGAACTGGCATTCGCCGGCGCTGCTCGCGGACCGTGGTTTCCTCTACGATTCAAGCCTGCTCGACGGCGATGCCCCCTACCGCATGGCGGTTGCCCCAGACGATTCACTGGAGATCGATTCACGGGACATCGATTCAAGGGACAGCGATTCACGGGACATCGTGGAGATCCCCGTGGATTGGGCGCTGGACGATTGGGAGCAATACGCGTTCTACCCGGGAGTAACAGGAAGTGGCGTCATCGAGAGTCCTTCCAAGGTCTTGGAGATGTGGACATTGGAAGCCGAGGCGCATCACGCCCAAGGCAGTTGCTTCGTCTTGACCAACCACCCGTTCATCTCCGGCCGTCCATCCAAGGCCGTCGCCTTGGAACAGCTGATCGAACGCGTCAAAGCCATGGACGGAATGTGGGTGACCACCTTGGAACGGATCGCCGAACACACCAAGGCCACCGTCAACGAAATCCACAGCCACGCCCGGATCGACGTCCCGTCCTACCCGGGCGCAGGAGCCAGTTTCAAGCCCGCCCGTCTGCTGGAAACCACTGCAAGGTAGGGACATGTCCAGCGCTCCGCGCCGATTCCCCTTGAGCATGCCCCGCCTTGGCCAGGAGGAGTGGACATAACACTCATAGCCCGTTGAGCATGCTCAGCCTTGGCCAGGAGCAGTGGACATAGCACTCATATGTCCACTGCTGGGGCTGAAGGGTGGGCATGTCCCGTGGGGGTGGGAAGGGTCAAGGGTGGGCATGTCCCGCGGGGGTGGGCAGGCTGAAGGGTGGGCATGTCCAGTGGTGGGTGGGCGGGGTCAAGCGTGGGCCACGGGGAGGGGAGGGCCTGAACTGGGCTACAGGTCGCTCCGGCACGGGGCGGTGTGGAGTTTGAAGAGTCCGTTCAGGTCTCCGGCCGCCAAACCATCGGGGGCACCGATCTCCGGGTACATGAGCTGGATTGGATCTTCCACGTGGTCAAGGCCCACCACGTGGCCAAGTTCGTGTTGAATCACCGCGGAGACGTAATGGGCGCCGCCGGAGACGCCCAGCAGCTCCGTGATTTGCGGGGCGTCCAGGTCCAGGCTTCCCGAGACATAGCTCTTAGCTCCGGTGCCGAAGCTGTACATGGTGCTGCCGCCGGTGCCGATGACGGTTCCGCTCAACGCCGGAGCGGCTTCGGGAGTGGTCCAGGAAATCAGGAGGGGTGCCCAACGATCGCCGTAGAGCGCGGGCTGGTATGGCTTGCGCTTCTCGGAGGGGTTTTCCGTGGTGGTGCCGTCGTCGACGAATTTGAGGCCTGTGGCGGCGGCGATCTTGGCGATGGCGTCGGCGATGAGCCCTTCGGATCCGGCCGGGGCGAGGGCTGCGTTGACCACATAGTGCAATGGCCGGCACGGAGAATAGCCCACCGGCGTCCCGTCGGCGTTGGTGGCCAGGAACTTATAGGAGTTGCTGGCTACGGCAGGCTTGGCGGGGGAGCCGAGCGGGTGTCCGGCTTCTTCCAGGCCAGGCGGCGGGGTATCCGGCGCACGGGCCGCCTTTCGTTGACCTTGACCGGAAGCCGCGTCCTGCCCGGGGCTGCTTGCCGTGGCGTGGGCGGAAGGAGCCAGGTTCGGAAGCAAACCGGTGATGCCGGGGTCGCCCCGGAGGAATCCACTGACAAATACGGCTACGGCAGCGACAGCCGCCACCACCATCAGGTTTCGGAACAGGGCAAGAACGGTACCGACGCGCTTGGGCGGCGGGCCGCCGTCGTACCCGTAGTTTGAATGCAAGTCTTCCCCCAAGTCCCTCACCGGCGCCCCGTTGCGCCGGCGCTACTAACCGATGACAGCGCCGAAGACGAGTCCGAGTCCATACGTGGCCGCAGCCGCACCGAGACCGATCGCGAGTTGCCGGAGGCCGCGGGTCAGCGGCGAGGTTCCGGACAGCAAGCCGACGACGGCGCCCGTCGACAGAAGCGCGATGCCCACCAGCGTACCGGCCACGGCAAGCGCCGCGAAGCCCGTCATGCCGAAGATGAACGGCAGGATGGGCACGATGGCGCCCGAAGCGAAGAAGCAGAAGCTCGAGATCGCGGCGCCCCAGGCGGAGCCCACGGCCTCGTGCTCGTTGACGGTTTCTTCCACTTCGGGGTGGAGCGAAAGGCTGGGATCGCAATCGCAGGCGTAGAGGCCTATGCGCTCCGCGGCCCGGTGTTCGGCGGCTTCGCGGGACATACCCCGGGCCAGATACACGAGGACGAGCTCATTGTGCTCGATGTCCAGGGCCGGTGCCGCGGTCAGCGTTGCCTGGGTGGGGCGCGTGGCCTTGAGGAGCTCGAGCTGGGAGCGGACCGAGACATACTCGCCGGCACCCATGGAGAGCGCGCCCGCGAGCAGGCCGGCGATGCCGCTGAACAGGACCACGGTGGCGGGAACGCCGGTGGCGGCCATGCCCATCACGAGGGAAAGGTTGCTGACTAGGCCATCGTTGGCGCCGAATACAGCTGCGCGGAAGGTCCCGGACAACCTGTTGCGGCCGCGCGTCGCCAGGCCGCGGACCACTTCTTCGTGGATCTGTTCGTCGGCCGCCATGGCGCGGGTCGCTGCCGGATCCTTCGCGTAAGGCGAGCGGCCTTCAGCCCGTTGGGCGAGGGCGAGGACGAACACTGATCCGAAGTTCCGGGCCAGGAAGCCGAGCATTCGGCTTCGGACAGAGGCCGCCTTCGGCATACCGGCATGTTCGCCGAGGAGTCTGAGCCAATGTGCCTCATGGCGACCCTCGGCCTCGGCCAGGGCCAAAAGGATTTCGCGTTCCTCGCCGTCGCGGCGCTGCGCCAGTTGGCGGTACACGGCGGCCTCGGCCCGCTCGTCCGCCAAATACTGACGCCAGCGCTTGATGTCCGACGACGGGGGAGTCTTGGTGGCTGCTGCGTCCGGCGATGGACTCCTTGAGTCCGAAGGATTGTCTGAATGCGAGGGTTTTGCGTGCGGTTGCACCGGGACTCCTGGGTTGCTGGGGCGGGCTTCATCGCCTCATTGCAGCTCCACCTTATCGCCAATTTCCGCGGTTTTTCGGCCGGTAATCCTCACTGGACGTTTTAGGCGCGCCTCAAAAACGGGAGGCTCCAGGGAAGCCTTGACCGCAACAGGGGGCAGTGCTGGGATGGATGGACAGGGTCCGCGAATTGGCGGGGTAGCGTGATGACCGGCTGCCTCCTATGCCTGTGCGATGGGCTCAGCGGCACGTCGAACGGAGGTTGCACCATGGACAGCACCGAGACCCACACCCGCCATCCCGAACGTTCCACGGTCGAGGCTGATCCCGCCTATGACTACAGCGAGGATCTGGCGGTGGACGAGGACTGGGAAGACCAGACCGAGGTTCTTGACGATGACGAACGGGTGGTTCCGCTCGATGCCGACGAACACCGTGAGGCCGAAGAGATCGAATAGCCCGCCTCGCTGAACCGAGGTGCTAAGCCCTCGCAGCTAGAACGCGCTCAGGATGAAGTGCCTCTGCACGCCTGCCCGGTGCCCGGTTGCGGCCACCGTCAGGGTGAGTTTGCGTGTCGCGGGGAACCAGCGGGCGGGCTGGACGGCTTTTGAGAGCGCTTCGGTGATGAGCCGAGGCTCATGATGCCAATAGCGTTCGAGGTTTCCGTCCACCACGAACGTGATGGAGCCTTGGGACAGGTCGACGCCGGGAATCACCCGGACGAACTCGTCCACCGGGCGGGCGCGGGGCAGCGATAGGGTGCCGGCCCCGGTGGTGCGGCCGGTTGTGGCGTTGGCGCCGTTTTCGAAAGGCATGGCCTTCTCCTGGGGAGTTGCTCTTGCCCGTTCGGTTGTCTCTGGTCCGAGCCGGGCCGCTTCTTCATCCGAACCACCCGTGAACATGGGGTTGGCGTGTGGCAAGTCGGAGCTTGGCGCCACATCTCTTGAAGCTGTTCCTACTGTACATGCAGGTGAGGCGCCGCACCCTCGAGGAGAAGGTGCGGCGCCGCCGTCGTACTTTACTTGGTGAAGCCTAGTGGCTGGCCACCGGGTGGACTTCCAAGGGGAGTTCCTCGGTGACCGCTCCGGCAACGCGACGGTCCCAGGCTGCCCGGACCCCGGGCTCCGTGGGCGGCGTCAAGAGGGAAACCACGATGTAGATGACCAGCGAAGCGCCGAGGCCCCAGTAGATGGGATCGTTGGCGTAGACGCCGTCTTCGCTGGGAATGATGCCGGTGGCGTAGGCGATCAGCAGGGCCAAAGTCAGGACCGAGCCCACTGCCATGGACCACGCTGCGGCGATGCCCGTGCCACGCTTCCAGACCAGGCCGCCCAGGATGGCAACCAGGAGGCCGCCCACCAGGATGTCGTAGGCGATGGTCAGGGCCACCACGACGTCTTGCGCCGCCATCGAGATCAGCACGGCCACGATGCCCAGGCCAAGGACCCAGTAGCGGTTGGCCTTGACGTCGTGCTCGGGGTTCTCAGTGTCGTTGGTGTTGATCGTTTTGCCGAACCAGCTCGCCACGAACGGCACCACGTCGGCGCGGGCAACGGTGGCTGCGGCGATGAGGGCCCCGGAAGCGGTGGACATCATGGCCGCGACTGCTGCGGCCATGACGAGGCCGCCGATCCCGATCGGCAGGATGTGGGTGGCAACCTCGGCGTAGACAACGTCCTTGCCGAGGGCCTTGACGTCGATGTTGGGCAGGGCCACACGGGCGGCGAGGCCGATCAAAGCGCCGGCCACGCCGTACAGGACGCAGTAGATGCCGGCAGTGGCGCCGCCCCAACGGGCCACCTTGGGGGTCTTGGCGGTGAAGACGCGCTGCCAGATGTCCTGGCCGATCAGCAGGCCCAAGGTGTAGACCACGAAGTACGTGATGATGGTCTGCGCTCCGATGCCGTCCAGCTGGAAGAAGCTGGCGTCAACACGGGCACGGATGCCGTCGAGGCCGCCGGCGGCGTTGAGGACGAACGGGAGCATGAGGAAGAAGATGCCTACCGTCTTGATGATGAACTGCACCTGGTCGGCGAGGGTGATGGACCACATGCCGCCGATGGTGGAGTAGACCAGGACGATGGCGCCGCCGACGGCGATGGCGAGCCAGCGCTCCCAGCCGAAAAGGACAACGAAGATGGTGGCGTAGGCGCCCGTGGACGTGGCACACAGCATGAGGGTGTAGGCGAGCATGACGATGCCGGAGGTCTGCGTGGCGCGCTGGCCGTAACGCAGGCTCAGCATCTGGGAGACGGTGTAGATCTTCAGCCTTTGGATGGTGCCGGCGAAAAGCAGGCTCAGGAGGAGGACGCCCGAACCGATCGCGACCACGAGCCACATGCCGGAGATGCCGAACTTGTAGCCGAGGCCGACGCCGCCAACCGTCGATGCGCCGCCGAGGACGACGGCGGCCATGGTGCCGGTGTAGAGCATCGGACCGAGGCGGCGCCCGGCCACCAGGAAGTCGCTGTTGTTCTTGGTGCGCGACTTGCCCCACCAGCCGAAGGCCAGCATGGCGAGCAAATACACCACCACGATCGCAATATTGATGAACGAAGAGTCCACGGTTGGCTCCTGAAGGTGACGCGCAGAGTTCTTGGGGATTCCGACGCCGGTCCGCTGGGGTTCGTTGCGGATCGCGGAAGGTCTCTGCGCTGGTGATTGGGGAGAGTAGTCTGTGATGTGTGCCTCACAAACAACTCTTGTTGCCTATGAGGATACGTAGTGATGCGAGTAACAGTCAAGGCGCGGCCTTGCACACTGGACTCATCGGCGCTCCTTCGACTAGCGAAAGGTCCTGCCACGCGGACGATCCGGCTACTATTGCTGCAATGACAGGGCCGCATGGCGGCCTGAAAGGTTCGTGAATGAAGGCTCTCCCCGTTGAACCGAGCAACGTCCCCGTTGCCATCGGTTCCAGAATCCGTGCCGCCCGCCAGTCGCAGCGGCTCACCATCGAGCAGGTTGCCGACGCCACCGGCCTGACCAAAGGGTTCCTGAGCCGCGTGGAGCGCGACCTGACATCGCCGTCGGTCGCTTCCCTTGTGACGCTTTGCCAAGTTCTTTCGGTGTCCATCGGGGACCTTTTTGCCGCGCCGGAGACGCATCTGACCCGGCGTGACGATGGCCCGCGGATTTCGCTCGGCGGCCAGGGAATCGTTGAGAGGCTCCTGACCGCCCGATCGGAGCGGCGGCTGCAGATCCTGCAAGCCTCCATCGAGCCCCGCGGCAGGGGGGAAGCCGAGCTTTACGCCGTCGATTGCGACGTCGACGTCCTGCACGTCGTCAAGGGCCGCATCAAATTGATCCTCACCAACGAGGAGTATGAGCTCGAAGAGGGAGATACGCTGTCCTTCCCGGGACGCGAACCCCACACTTGGGTCAACCCGACGGACGAGCCCGTTGAGGTTCTCTGGATCCTGGTGCCGGCAGCCAGCCGCTGACGCTGGCACTCCGCACACCCGGCGTACAAACGTCGACAAACGTCGACAAACGTTGACATGCGACGTAACACGCCCGAAACATGACTGACTTCTTGATTTAACCCTGGGGCCTGCGGTGTTACGTCCATGAAATGAACCGTGCCGAATGCTGAAACAGGGCGACTGTACCTTCGAGTCAAGGCAACTCGTCAAGGTCGGTATCCCGTGGGATACCAGGACCTGTTCGTTTTAAAAATGGTCTCGCCGTGCGGGCGCCATGGAGCGCCGTAAATGCAGGAAGGCTCCCGAAATGAACCCAGTAATCTTCAGCGTAGGGCTCGATGTGAACCCGCAGACCCTCGATCCCGGCGCAACGGCCTGGATGCTTGCAGCTTCCGCCCTCGTCCTTCTTATGACGCCAGGTTTGGCGTTCTTCTACGGCGGCCTTGTCAGGATGAAGTCCGTCCTCAACATCATGATGATGAGCTTTGGCGCCATTGGCGTAGTTGCGGTGGTCTGGGCCCTGTGGGGCTACGGACTCGCGTTCGGCCCGGATACCCTCGGCGGCTTCATCGGAGATCCCTTCGCCAACTTCGGACTCAGCGGGTTAGCCAGCGTCATCGGTGGTAAAGCCCCGGGGTTGCCGGACATGGTCTTCATAGGATTCCAAGCCACTTTCGCCATCATCACGGTCGCACTGATCAGCGGCGCAGTGGCCGAACGTGTCAGGTTTGGCCCATGGCTGCTGTTTGCCGGCCTCTGGGTCACCATCGTCTACGCGCCCATTGCCCACTGGGTCTGGGGTGGCGGCCTCTTCGGATCCACCGGGATCATCGGCAGCAAGATCTCAGCCCTCGACTTTGCCGGTGGCACCGTCGTCCACATGAACGCGGGCATGGCCGGGCTGATGCTCGCCGTAGTGCTCGGCAAACGGCTCGGATTCATGAAAGACCCCAACATCCGGCCGCACAACCTCCCCTTCGTAATGCTCGGGGCGGGCCTGTTGTGGTTCGGATGGTTCGGCTTCAACGCTGGTTCGGAACTGGCCGCTGATGGAATCGCGGCACTCGCCTGGACAAACACCCTCCTGGCCACAAGCGCAGCGCTCCTCGGCTGGCTGCTTGTCGAAAGGCTCCGCGACGGCCACGCGACGTCCCTCGGTGCCGCATCCGGTGCCGTCGCGGGCTTGGTGGCAGTCACCCCGGCGTGTGGATTCGTGGATCCCATTGGCGCGATCGTCATCGGCGTCATCGCGGGTGCCGTCTGCGCACTGGCCATCGGGCTGAAGTTCAAGATCGGCTTGGACGACTCTTTGGACGTTGTTGCCGTCCACTTTGTCGGCGGCCTCTGGGGAACCCTGTCCCTCGGATTCTTCGCGGTACCCTCGGCAAAGACTGAAGGCGGCCTTTTCTACGGCGGCGGCCTGAGCCAATTCTGGCCCCAAATATTGACGGCCCTGGTGGTCACCGTGTGGACGGCGATCATGACCACGCTCATCGGGCTGGCCATTCACAAGACAGTGGGCATGCGCGTCAAGGAGCACGAAGAACTGGCGGGCATCGACATCACTGAGCACGCGGAAACCGCCTACGAGCTGGCCATGGTTGGCGGGTCCTTCAACCCTGGAGAACCACAGAGCGGCAAAACGCCGTCGAGCTCCAACGGCGAACCGGAAGCCAGCTCCAGCGGGAAAACAGATCGGATGCGTAGCAAGGCGTCGACGTGAAACTGGTGACGGCCATCGTGAGGCCGGAGCGGATCGACGAGGTCCGGGACGCCCTGGAACGCTTTGGAGTCAACGGGATGACCGTGAGCCAAGCGAACGGATATGGCCAACAAAGGGGCTACGTAGAGGTGTACCGGGGCGCGGAATACGCCTCCGATCTCCTTCCCAAAATCCGGGTGGAAGTCTTGGCCACGGACGAGCTGGTGGACGGAATAGTGGACGCCATCATCTCCGGAGCCAGTACCGGCCAATTCGGAGACGGCAAGATCTGGACCGTTGAAGTTTCCCAGGCGGTGCGGGTCCGGACCGGGGAACGTGGCGCCTCCGCGATCAGTTAGAAGAGATCCGCCAGAACAGACTGTGTTGGTGCCGCTTCACCGTGTTGGTGCCGCTCCGCTGGAGCGGCACCAACACTGCCATGTTCAGCCCACGTGCACCCACGGCCTGCGCGTGATGTCCGGTTCGGCTTCACGGAGCACTTCGCGGGTTACCGGGGCGATCTCGCCCTCGCCGAAGAAGAGGAACTTGCTCAGGTTGGCGATGGGGTTGCCTTCGGTCCAGCGGAAATAGATGTGCGGCATGAGCCCCGTGACGTCCCGGATGTGGAGGAGCACCGCGGCGAGCGTGTTGGGCACGTTGTTGCTGTGGATCTCGAGGATCTTGAAGCCGTGCCGGACCTTGCCTTCCACAAGGAGTTCCTGCTCGAAGTCGGAGCTGTCATCCACGATGATCTCGATGAAGATCGCGTCGCTGTCTACCGGCAAGTGGTTGGCTTGCTGGGCATGCTGGAGCTTCAACTGGTACCGGTCGGCACTGAGCCGCTTGGGCTCGTGCGCGATGATCCGGATGGGGCCCTCCTCGTTGGAGGCCGTGAACTCGAGGGCCATCTGGTCCATTTTGATGTGCGTAGCCCGCAGTTCGAAGGACCGGCGCACGCGCGATGCGAAGCTCACCAGGACAATGCCGAGGATGAACAGCGCTGCGATCCTGATGCCGTCCGGGCGTTCCACCACGTTGGCCACGGTGGTGTAGGCGAAGACGACCGCGACCGCACCGAAGGCGATGGTCTTCACCTTCTGCTTCTTCCGGCGCGCGGACAGGGTGACGGCGATGGAGGCCGAGGTCATGAGGACCAGGACGCCGGTGGCGTAGGCGCCGCCTTGGGCTTCAACGTTCGCCTCGAAAACCAACGTGATGATGAAGCCGACGGCGGTAAAGACCAGGACCAACGGGCGGACGGCTTTGGTCCACGCCGGCGCCATGCCGAAGCGCGGCAAGTAGCGCGGCACGAGGTTCAGCAAGCCCGCCATGGCGGAGGCGCCGGCAAACCACAGGATGGCGATGGTGCTGAGGTCATAGACCGTGCCGAAGCCGTCGCCCAGGAATTGGTGCGCGAGGAATGCGAGCGCTCGTCCGTCTGCTTTCCCTCCCGGCTGGAATTCAGCGGCCGGAATGAGGAAGGTCGTGATGAAGCTCGAGGCCACCAGGAAGGCACTCATGATGAGTGCCGCCGTCGTGAGCAGTTTGTGGGTGCCGCGGATGCGGCCCGCGGGATTTTCGTCCGTGTCGCTGGGGCTGCCCTTGATCTGCGGCATGACCGCGACGCCGGTCTCGAATCCGGAGAGGCCCAGGGCAAGTTTCGGGAAGACCAGGAGGGCGATGCCCACCATGATCAACGGGTCTCCGTGCTGCTGGTTCAGTGCGGCCCACCAGTCGGTCACGACATGTGCCTCGGTCACCACGTGCGCCAGCCCAACGGCGACGACGACGGCGTTCAGCACCAGGTAGACGCCCACCAGCACGACCGCGACGTTGATAGCTTCCTTGAATCCCCTCAGGAACACCACGCCAAGCCCGGCGATGAGCGCCAGGGTGATGGTGATTTCCTGCCCGTGGAGCCATTCCGGGGCGAAGGGGTTTTCGATAGCGTGGGCGCTCGCGTCGGCGGCGGAGAGGGTCATGGTGATCATGAAGTCCGTGGCGGCGAATCCCAGCAACGCGAGCACGAAGAGTTTGCCGCCCCAGCGGGGGAGGAGCCGCTCGAGCATCGCGATGGAGCCTTCGCCGCGAGCGCTCTCGGCGGCGACCCGGCGGTAGACCGGCAGGGCACCGAGCAAGGTGACGGCGACCAGGACGATCGTGGCCAGCGGTGAGACGATACCGGCCGCGAGCGCCGCAATGGCGGGCTGGTAGCCGAGGGTGGAGAAGTAGTCGACGCCCGTGAGGCACATGACCTTCCACCAGGCCTGGGGCGTGTGGTCCCCGTCCGGTCTGCCGTGCGGCCCTTGGCGCTTTCCCGATGTCTCAGGCATTCCATCAAGCAACCAGCGTTTGAATTGCCCCTGGTTGATTTCGCCCGCGGGTTTGCGCCGGTCGGAGGGCTCGGCCGGCGGCCTGGTCAGCGTTGTCACATGGTCCTTTCGCGCAGCCTGGAAGCTGCTCCTGATGGAGCGTACGGGCGGACAGGGGACGGGATGCCCGTCTTTATGGAATCTTTACGCCCACTGTGAGGGGGGTCACTTCCCCGAGGTCACATTCACGGCATTTGGCATGTGAGCGGCATCACGTAGCATATAGAACGTCCTATGTTGGATGTGAGCACAATACGAAAGGGCTACGCATGAATAACCCGCTACTCAGTGACAGGGGCAGGAGGCGGTCGCGATGGAGTCAGGGAAGACTGGCCGTCTCCATGGCAGCCGCCGCAGTTCTCGTGACGTCAACAGTTTTGCCCGCCTATGCCGCGTTGGATCCGTTCCCGAGTCCCAGCGTTCCCTCCAACCCGCCGGGAAACTATGCCGAGCAGGTCCTGGCGTCCAACGGTGACAACGCCATCGACCCCGTCCTGGGCAAGTACTACAGGATCGTCGCGCTCGCGGATTTGGGCGACGGAGTCCTCCTGGCTTCCTACGATGGCCGTCCGGACGGGGGCGATTCTCCCTCAGCCAACTCCATTGTCCAGCGGCGCAGCACCGACGGTGGAAAGACGTGGGGGAGTCCCACCTTCATCGCGCAGGGACAGTTGGGCTCAGCGGGCGTGCAGAAGTATGGGTTCAGCGACCCTAGCTACGTCGTCGACAAAGTCACCGGAACGGTGTTCAACTTCCACGTCTACTCCAAGAATCAAGGATTTGCGGGCAGCGTGCTCGGCAATGACGATTCCAACGCCAATGTGATCAGTTCGCAAGTATCCGTCTCTACCGACCGCGGACTCACCTGGTCCACGGATCCGGCCAACCAGCCGACCCTGCCCGTTCCGTCCAGCTATCCGGCGGGTTCCGCGTACGCGGCGTTTGCTGGTCCGCTGATCACCAGCACCGTCAAGCCAAACGGCAGCACCATCAACGGCGTCCCCAATGTTGGCGGCGTGGTCAGCATGTTCGCTTCCTCCGGCGAGGGCACCCAGCTCAAATATGGAGCGCACGCCGGAAGGCTCATCCAGCAGTTTGCCGGAACCATTGTCCAGCCCGACGGGAGCCGCCAGATCCAGGCCTACAGCGTCTACTCCGATGACCACGGCAAGACGTGGAACATGGGCACGCCTACCGGAACAGGCATGGATGAGAACAAGACGGTGGAACTCTCCGACGGCCGGGTGATGTTGAACTCAAGGGACAGCACCGGCGCCAATCCGCACTACCGCAAAGTGGCGTACTCCTCCGACGGCGGTGCCACCTACAGCACGCCGGTTGCCGACACGCAGCTTCCGGATCCGCGGAACAACGGCTCCATCACGCGGATGTATCCGGACGCGGCCGCGGGATCGGCGGATGCCAAGAAGCTGCTCTTCTCCAACTCGCCCACCCCAACCGCCGGCGGCGCGCGGGTGGACGGCACCATCCGCTACTCGGCCGACGACGGCAAGACGTGGGGCTCCTCGCGCGTTTTCAAGCCCGGAAGCATGTCCTACTCCACCGTGAGCGCACTGTCGGACGGTACTTTCGGGGTCCTGTACGAAGGCGACAACAACACCATCACCTTCGGGAAATTCGACACGGCCTGGCTTAGCCCGGTTGCCGCCGTCGTTGTCCCCGGCGCCGCCAGCGTCACGAACGGCGGCAGCGCGGAGCTCAGCGTGACCGTCACCAACAACGACAGCTCGCCGCTTCCCGCCTCGACCGTCAGCCTCGACGCCTTGCAGGATTGGACGTCGACGACGGCGCAGCTCGCCTCCCTTGCCCCGGGCGCCACGGCGACTGTGCAGCTGACTGTCACGGCGCCGTCGTACGCCAAGGCAGGTGCGGTACCCCTGACCGCCAGGTTGAGCGTCGGGGCGTCATCGATTACCGCACCGGTGTCTGTGACGGTCACGGGCGGGTTCGCCGGCAACGTGGTGGGCGCCTATATTTTCGGCGCCCGCAATGACTCCGGCAGGGACCTGGCAACCCACCCGTACGCCGCAGGCAGCACGGTGCCCTACAAATTCCGGGTGTACAGCACGGGCAACATCACGGAATCCGTTGTCCCGCAGTCCGGCAACTTCCAGCCGTTCCTGCCGCCGGGCTCGGGCAACTGCCGGTTCAGCACCCTTGGCGTGTGGGGCAACTACCTCTGCGGCACGCCGCAGCACACGGTGACGGCGGACGAAGCGGCGCAGGGATTCTTTGTTCCCAGCACCGTCTGGCAGGTAACGGGAAGTGGGGCTGCCACGCAGAACTACACCGTCACGGGGGACGAGGTGGACCTGCTGGTCCGCAATCCCCAGGTGAACGGCTTGGTGGTGTCGGCCTTCAATGACGTTGACGGGGATGGCTTTGCCGGACCGGGCGATACGGTGACCTTCGCCTACACGGTGACCAACACCGGCAATGTGGCGTTGACGGACCTTACGGCTGCGGCCATTGGATTGTCCAAGCCAACCCTCGCCGTGGGCGAGTCGGTCAACCTCACCTCCACTTACACGCTGAGCGACGGCGACATCGCGGCCAAGGAGCTCCCGACGACGACCATCCCGGTCACCGCGAACAACGGCGCGAAGATTGCGTCCCTTCAGTTGGCCAGGCAGGCGGTTGCGCTGAAGGTCAAGCCTGCAAAGCCAAGCTGGGACCCGTCCTTGGCTTCCCAGGAGCTGATCGGGACGAACCCACCGCTGGACTTGGGGCTCGGGACGGATAAGTACCGCACCGGACAGGCCGTGACGGTCCACAACGTGGAGTACGGCCAGTGGTACTACGTCTACCTGAACAAGCGCAACTATCGTTTGGGCTGGTTCTTCCGGAGCCGGCAAAACACGCTTTCCTTCGTGCTGCCCAACGACGTGAAAAACGGCATGGACAGCCTCGTTGTGCTGGATGCGCAGGGCCATCAAGTGTCATTCGGAGACTTCCAGGTGACGCCCTCCGGGAGCAAATAGGCCGGGAGGGGGCATGAGGTGACAGGCTGGGCCGGGCGCTGTGGCGCCCGGCCCGGTCTTGTTGTGGCGGTCTTGCGCGCCTTTTGCTGGCGTAAACAAGTGATGCATATAAGGCAACTTTGAGTGTATGATTGGTGTCACAGTCACTGTCCGATCCACCTATTCACAAAGGAGTGGCGCATTTTGGAAGAACTTCGTATTGAGGCCAACGGCAACCTTGGCCCTATTGATTCGGCCCGAATCCCGCGCTATGCCGGTGCTGCCACCTATGCTCGCCTGCCCCGCCTGGACCAGGTGTCCAAAGCCGATGTCACGGTGGTCGGTGTCCCCTTCGACTCCGGAGTTTCCTACCGCCCCGGCGCCCGTTTCGGTGCCAACCACGTGCGTGAAGCCAGCCGCTTGCTGCGCCCGTACAACCCGGCCTGGGACGTCAGCCCCTTTGAGAACATCCAGGTTGCCGATGCCGGCGACATGGCCGTGAACCCGTTCAACATCAACGAAGCGATCGAGACCATCCAGCAGAACGCGCTGGACCTCACCGCCAACGGAAGCAAGCTGGTTACCCTCGGTGGCGACCACACCATCGCGCTCCCGCTGCTCCGCGCCGCCGCCGAACGCGCTGGCGAGCCTGTTGCCATGCTGCACTTCGATGCCCACCTGGACACCTGGGACACCTACTTCGGCGCCGAATACACGCACGGCACCCCGTTCCGCCGCGCCGTCGAAGAGGGCATCCTGGATACCGAGGCCATCAGCCACGTCGGTACCCGCGGGCCGCTTTACGGCAAGAAGGACCTCGACGACGACCACCGCTTCGGCTTCGGCATCGTCACCTCGGCGGACGTCTACTACCAGGGCGTCCTGGAAACCGTGGCCAAGATCCGGGACCGCATCGGCAACCGCCCGCTGTACATTTCCGTGGACATCGACGTCCTGGATCCGGCCCACGCTCCGGGTACCGGCACACCGGAAGCCGGCGGCATCACCAGCCGCGAGCTCCTCGAAATCATCCGCGGTTTCCGTGGCATGAACCTCGTGGGCGCAGACATCGTCGAGGTCGCCCCGGCCTATGACCACGCTGAAATCACAGGTGTCGCCGGCAGCCACGTTGCCTACGAACTCGTCACCCTCATGGCGGACAACGCCGTCGAAGGCAACCGCCACGGCGCCCCGAACGGCTACGCAGCCCAGGCCCTCGGCCAGGAATCCCGGCGTCCGGCCGGTTTCGCCTCCAACTCGGTCGGAGCGCAGCGATGATCGATTTCGATCCCGGAACAGCAGCCCCCACAAAGGGGACCAATGTCCGCAACGGCGGGGACCTCGTCGTCGAGACCCTTGAGGCGCTCGGCGCGAAGACGGTCTTCGGGATCCCGGGCCAGCATGCCCTGGGCCTGTTCGACGCCATGGGCCGCGGCAATCTGCACTTCGTGTCCTCCCGCGTGGAGAACAACTCGGCTTTCGCCGCAGACGGCTATTCCCGCGCCACGGGCGAGGTCGGGGTGCTGTTCCTGTCCACCGGTCCGGGCGCGTTGACGTCCCTGGCTGGCCTCCAGGAAGCGTATGCCACCGGCGTGCCGATGGTGGTCGTGGCGAGCCAGATCCCCTTGGAGGGATTGGGAGCGCGCCGGAAGGGCATGCTGCACCAGCTCGATGACCAGAAGGCTTCGGCCGCGAACGTCACCAAGAGCCAGCGCCTCATCCAGCACGCGTCCGGGATTCCATCGGCCATCCAGGATGCCTGGACCGAGGCAATTTCCTCACCCCAGGGCCCGGTCTGGATCGAAATTCCGCAGAACGTGCTCCTGGATCCAATCATGGTCCCGCCGGTGGAGGACGCCCTCGCCGAGGCAGCCGACAACCCGCCGCGCGTGGAGCTGATCCGCGAAGCCGTCAAATGGCTCTCGACGGCGGAACGTCCGGCGATCATCGCCGGCGGCGGCACGCGCCGCGGCCGGGCCGAGAAATCGCTCCTGTCGATTGCCGAGAAACTCCGCGCCCCGGTGATCTGCACTCCCGGCGGCAACGGGGCGTTCCCGTGGACCCACGAGCTGTCCCTGCAGTCCTGGATCGAAGACCGCCACATGACCGATGTCCTCGAGGACGCCGACGTGCTGATCGTCATCGGCTCCTCCCTGGGCGAGGTGACGTCCAACTACTTCACCTTCGAGCCGCGCGGGCGCATCATCCAGATCGACGCCGAACCCCGGGTCCTTGAGTCCAACCGGCCCGGCCTGGGCATCCGCGCCGACGCCGGACAGGCCCTTGCCGCCCTCGATTCCGCCTTGGATGAGGCACTGTCTGCAGTGCGCAACCCCGGCGGAGCCGGTCCGGACTGGCACGGCACCACCCCCGAGGACCTCGTCAAGGAGTCCCTGGCCAAGGTCAGGGCGCGCCTTGAAGCGCAGGACCTCGGCAAGGAACTGAAGTTCATGGCCGACATCCGCGAAGCGGTCCCGGCGGACATGCAGACCTTCTGGGACATGACGATCTCCGCGTACTGGGCATGGAGCTGCTGGGACGCCCGCGAGGGCCAGTTCCACTCGGCCCAGGGTGCCGGCGGCCTCGGCTACGGCTTCCCGGCGGCCATCGGCGGTGCCGTGGGGCTGGAAACGGTCGGCAAACCCGGCCGCGTGCTCGCAGTCTCGGGAGATGGCTCCGCCATGTACTCGATCTCCGAGCTCGCCACCGCCAAGCAGCACAACGTCCCGGTCACGTGGCTGATCGTGGACGACGGCGGCTACGGCATCCTGCGCGAATACATGGTGGGCGCCTTCGGCAAGGCCACGGCCACGGAGCTTGCCCGCCCGGATTTCGTCAAGCTCGCCGAGGCCTTCGGTGTCCCGGCCCGCAGGGTGGCCCCGGGCGACGTCGGGGACGCGCTCCGGGAAGGCTTCGCCGCGGACGGCCCCAACGTCGTCGTGGTTGAAACCCTCCTGAAGATGTTCGGCCCCACGCACTTGGGCGACTGACACCCCAGACGCTTCACCCCCCAGCGCGAGCTGGCAGATAGTGACCCTTTTTTCGAAAGATAAGGGCATTAGCTGCCAGCTCGCGCTTGGGGTTTAACGCATCTCACACTTCGTTAGTTTCCCAAAGCAATCATTTAGGCGTATAGTTGCTTTAGGCAAACAAAAGTGAGGTGTCTTCCATGGCTGTCGCATCCAGCACAGCAACCGAGCTCGTCCATCAGATTTTCGATCTGCAGCGGGTGCTGCGTTGCATCGTAACCGCGAACATCGCGAAGGATGCCGACGTCGGCTTCGCCCTGCAGGGCGTCATGCGCTTCATCGGCGAGGGGGAGTCCCGGGCTACGAAGCTCGCTTCGCGCCTCGGGGTCAGCCCGCCAGTCCTTAGCAGGCACATCGCCGAACTGGAGGAACTCGGTTTGGTGGTCCGGCGCCCCGATCCCGCGGACGGGCGGGCCCAACTGGTGGCCTTGTCTGAAACCGGGATTGAAAAGGTCCGCGAATTCGAAGAACAGCGCAGCTCGAACTTGCGGGCCTACCTCGCGGAATGGAGCGAGGAAGACGCCCTGGAGGCAGGGCAGGTCCTGGAGAAATTGACCACATCACTCAACCACTCAGTCCGGGCAACGGCGGCCGGCTCCCACCACTCGAACCACACAGCTTAGGAGCAGCAGCAATGGCAACCCGAATACAAGAACGTTCGACGGCGGTGCCGGCGTCATCCGCGCCCATGACGCACCGCCAAATCATGGAAGCCTTGACGGGCCTCCTCGCGGCATTCTTCACCGCTATCCTGAGCAGCACCATCGTGGCCAACGCCCTGCCGACCATCATGTCCGACCTCCACGGCACGCAGACGGACTTCGCGTGGGTCATCACGGCCGCGCTGCTGGCCAACGCCGCCACCACGCCCATTTGGGGCAAGCTCGCCGACCTCTTCGACAAGAAGCTCCTGGTCCAGCTGAGCATCGTTGTCTTCGTAGCCGGCTCGGTCATGGCCGGCTTCTCCCAGAGCATTCCCTTCCTGCTGACCGCCCGCGTCATCCAGGGCATCGCCTTGGGCGGCCTCACCGCCTTGGCCCAGGCCATCATCGGCACCATGATTCCGCCGCGGGACCGTGGCAAGTACTCGGGCTACATGGGCGCCGTCATGGCGGTCGGTACCGCAGGTGGCCCGCTCCTCGGCGGGTTCATCGTTGACAGCCCGCTCGGCTGGCGCTGGACGTTCTTCGTCTGCGTGCCGCTCGCCGTCGTCGCGCTCATCCTGCTCCAGGTGACCCTCAAGATCCAGCACATCAAGCGCCCGGCCAAGATCGACTGGCTCGGCTCCATCCTGCTGACCTCGGGCGTGAGCCTGCTCCTGATCTGGGTTTCCTTCGCCGGCAACCCGGACTACTACGACTGGATCTCCTGGCAGTCCGCCCTCATGGTGGGCGGCGGCGTGCTTCTCTTGGCCCTGCTGGTACTGGTCGAATCCAAGGTGGCCCAGCCCATCATCCCGCTGAAGATCATCTCCCAGCGCACCACCGCCTTGGCGATCCTGGCCTCCGTGGCCGTGGGTATCGCGATGTTCAGCTCCTCGACGTTCCTTGGCCAGTACTTCCAGGTTGCCCGCGGCGCCACGCCCACCGAGGCAGGCCTCCTGACGCTGCCCATGATCGCCGGCAACCTTTTGGGTTCGGTGGCTTCCGGCCAGCTCATCAGCCGCTTCGGCAAGTGGAAGCGCTACCTCCTGGCGGGTACTGTGCTGCTGGCCGGCGGCCTTGCCTTCACCGGCACCATTGACCACACCACGGAACTGTGGATCACCTGCTTCTACACCGCCATCTTCGGCCTGGGCCTTGGTCTGTTGATGCAGAACCTGGTGCTCGCGGTCCAGAACACGGTCCGCGCCCAGGACATCGGCACGGCCAGCGCGTCCGTCGCATTTTTCCGCTCCGTCGGCGGTGCGATCGGTGTTTCGGTGCTTGGCGCCATCATGGCAACGCACGTCAAGGACCTAGCCACCCAGGGCCTCGCCGCGGCGCACATCCCGGTCAGCGGCGGCTCCAGCAATGCGAGCATGGACCTGACGGACCTGCCCGCCCCGATCCGCGACATCATGCGTGCCGCCTACGGCGATGCGACAGCCCAGATCTTCATGATCTCCGCTGTCATTGCCCTCGTCGCGTTCATCGCCGTGCTGTTCATCAAGGAAGTTCCGCTGCGCAAGACCGTAGACGCAACGCCGGAGAAGGATCTGCTGGCGAACGCTACCGGCGAGGCCGCCATGACACTGGACACCTCCGCGCTTCCGGTTATCGAATCCGCTGAGTTTGCCCAAGCAGCCGACGACGGCGGGACCCCCTTGGGCGCCAGCCGCGCCCGTGCGGCGGCCGAGAAGGAGCACGATGCGCTTGACCTTGAGTTTGCCCGGATCCTGACGCAGGAACGGCCGGACCCTGCCGCTGGCCTGCGCGAAGTCCAGGACCAGCTTGCCCGCACCCAACGGCTGCTGGCCGAGCAACAGCTTCAGCTGAGCAGGGCGCAGCGCGAGCTCCAAGTACGCGTGCATGAACAGCAGGCAACCGCCGTCGAGCAGTCGCGGATCGCTGAGGAGTTGGCCGCGCTGCGCAAGGAACTCAAGCGCGAGCGCCGCCGCCAGGAAAGGGCTGCGCTACTGCTCCTCGCCGGCGATGCCTCGAGGGCAGGGGAAACCGGGCGGCACGCGGGCTAAGGACCCGGCTACGCCGCAAGGATGATCTTCGGCTATCGATATTTCGCTGAGGCAACGGATTTCGTAGAGTTGGGGGACTAATACTGTCAGCGCCTGCTGCTATCCATGTATTTGGTCATTCGCAGTATTTGGTCATTCGCAGTATTTAGTCATTCGCACTCATTCATTCGCGCACTCTCATTAAGGATCCGTGGGCATGCTTGTCACCCTGATACGGCGCTACTCCAAGCCGTATATGCCGCAGATACTGGCCGTTATCATCTTCCAGTTGGCGTCTACCATTGCCACCCTTTACCTTCCAAGCCTCAACGCAAAAATCATCGATGAAGGGGTATCCCGGGGGGATACCAACTACATCTGGCAAACCGGAGCCCTGATGCTCGCGGTCGCGCTCGGCCAGGTCATTGCGGCCATCGCGGGAGTCTATTTCGGCTCCCGCGTGGCCATGGCCATGGGCCGCGACTTGCGCAGGGACGTCTTCCGCAAGGTCAGCAGCTTTTCGGCCAAGGACGTCAACAGCTTCGGTGCACCCACGTTGATCACCCGCGGCACCAATGACGTCCAGCAAGTCCAAATGCTCATGCTGATGGGCCTGAACTTCATGGTGTCCACGCCCATCATGTGTGTTGGCGGCATCATCATGGCCTTGCGCGAGGACCTTAGCCTCTCCTGGCTCGTCTGGGTCTCGGTGCCTGTCCTCGTGGCCGTGGTCGGTTACCTCGTGGCCAGGCTCATGCCGCTCTTCCGCTCCATGCAGAAGAAGATCGACGCCATCAACGGCGTCCTGCGCGAACAGATCATCGGCATCCGCGTGGTCCGGGCCTTCGTCCGTGAACCGTACGAGGCCAAGCGCTTCGGCGACGCCAACAAGGACCTCACCCTGGTTTCAGTCAAGATCGGCAACCTGTTTGTCCTGATGTTCCCGGCCATCGGAATGATCCTGCACCTTTCCACGGCGGCAGTGCTGTGGTTCGGCGGCCAAAGGGTGGACGCGGGCAACATGCAGGTGGGCTCCCTGACAGCCTTCCTGCAGTACCTCCTGCAGATCCTCATGGCCGTCATGATGGGTACCTTCATGGCCATGATGATCCCCCGCGCCTCCGTGTGCGCGGACCGCATCGGCGAGGTTCTCGACGTCGAACCCTCCATCCACAATCCGAAGGCGCCAGTGGCGCCCGCCGAAAAGAAGGGGCGCGTCGAATTCCGCGACGTCACTTTCAAATACCCCGGTGCTGAAGCTCCCGTGTTGAGCAACATTTCCTTCACCGCGGAGCCGGGGCAGACCCTCGCGATCATCGGCTCCACCGGCGCAGGCAAGACCACCTTGGTGTCGCTGCTGCCGCGCCTGTACGACGTCGCGTCCGGGGACGTATTGCTCGACGGCGTCCCGGTCACTAGCCTGGACCGCGACGAAATCACCAGCCGGGTCGCCACCGTGCCGCAGAAGCCGTACTTGTTCTCCGGAACCATCGAACACAACCTGCGCTTCGGCAAGACCGACGCCACGGACCAGGAACTCTGGGATGCCCTGGAAACCGCCCAGGCCAAGGACTTCGTCATGGAAAAGTCTTCCGGCCTCAACCGTCGGGTAGCGCAGGGCGGCACCAACGTCTCCGGTGGCCAGAGGCAGCGCCTCTGCATCGCCCGGGCACTGGTGACGCAGCCCAAGGTCTACCTCTTCGATGATTCTTTCTCGGCCCTGGACGTGGCCACGGACGCCCGCCTTCGCAGGGCGCTGAAGGAAAAGACGCAGGATGCCACGGTCATCATCGTGGCCCAGCGCGTCTCGACCATTGCGGACGCGGACCAGATCCTGGTCCTGGACAACGGTAGAATCGTTGACCGCGGCACCCATGAAGAACTCCTGGAAACGTCACCCACGTACCAGGAGATCGTCGAATCCCAGCTGAGCGCGGAGGAAGTGGCATGAGCGGACAGAATCAGCAAAACGTCGCGGTAGCGGACGACGAGGACATCGAGGAAACCGAATACACCCCGGGCGAAGCCGACGGCGGCATGTTCGGCAACCTGCCGGCGAAGAAGGCCAAGGCTTTCGGACCGTCGGCCAAGCGGCTTCTCGGGCTGCTCAAGCCGGAGGCTGCAGGGGTCGTTTTCGTCATCGGCCTCGTGGTGGTCTCCGTCGTCCTGAATGTCATCGCCCCGAAGATCCTCGGCAGCGCCATGGACGTCATCTTCGGCGGCGTCATGGGTAAGCAATTGCCTCCCGGCGTGAGCCAAGCGGCCTTTGCCGAAGGACTCCGCCATGCCGGCCAGAACAACTTCGCGGACATGGTCTCCAAAATGGAGCTCACCAACGGGATCAACTTCTCCAAGCTCACGTTCCTGATCTCGATCGTGCTCTTGATGTACTTCGTGGCCAACATCTTCCTGTGGGCCCAGGGCTACATCCTGAACAAGATCGTCATGAAGGTCATCAACCGGCTCCGCAACGACGTCCAGGCCAAGCTCAACCGCTTGCCCCTGAACTACTTCGACACCCGCCAGCGCGGCGACATCCTCTCCCGGGTGACCAACGACGTCGACAACGTCCAGCAAGGGCTGCAGCAGGCGTTCGCGCAGTTGGTCAGTTCGGTGCTGACGGTCTTCGGCATCACCATCATGATGTTCATCGTTTCCTGGCAGCTCGCCCTGATCGCGCTGGTTGCCTTGCCGCTCTCCGGTGTCCTCGCCGGCGTGATCGGCTCGCGCAGCCAGAAGCTCTTCGCCGCCCAATGGAAGAACACCGGCTCGCTCAACGGCCAGATCGAGGAATCGTTCTCGGGCCACGAGCTCGTCAAAGTCTTCGGGCGCGACGCGGACATGCTTGAGCGCTTCGACGAACGCAACGAAGCCCTATACAAGGCCTCGTTCGGGGCACAGTTTGTTTCGGGCATCATCTTCCCGGCCATGAACTTCGTCTCGTACCTCAGCTACGTGGGCATCGCCGTCGTCGGTGGTTTGCGTGTGGCCTCCGGTTCCATGAGCCTTGGCGATGCCACTGCCTTCATCCAGTACTCGCGTGAATTCACCCAGCCGCTCGGCCAGATTGCCGGCATGGCCAACATGCTCCAGTCAGGTGTGGCTTCGGCTGAGCGCGTTTTCGAGTTCCTGGATGCCGATGAGGAAATGCCGGAGAACGCGGCCCGCCACTTGCCGCCGCGCACGGACGGCCACGTCGAGTTCGAGAACGTGTCCTTCAGCTACGTTGCCGACAAGCCGCTCATCGAGAACCTTTCCCTCAGCGCGGAGCCCGGACACACCGTGGCGATTGTCGGACCGACCGGTGCGGGCAAGACCACCCTGGTCAACCTCGTCATGCGGTTCTACGAGCTCAATTCGGGGCGTATCACCCTGGATGGCGTGGACATCAAGGAGCTGAGCCGTTCCGAGCTTCGCTCCAAGGTGGGAATGGTGCTCCAGGACGCCTGGCTGTTCGGCGGGACCATTTACGACAACATCAAGTACGGCAACCTCGACGCCACCGAGGAACAGATCATGGAGGCGGCCAAGGCGACCTACGTGGACCGCTTCGTGCGTGCCCTGCCGGACGGGTACCAGACCATCATCGACGAGGAGGGCAACAACGTCAGCGCCGGTGAGAAGCAGCTCATCACCATTGCGCGGGCCTTCGTTTCCGATCCCTCGCTGTTGATCCTGGACGAGGCCACGAGCTCCGTTGACACCCGTACCGAGTTGCTGTTGCAAAAGGCCATGGCTGCCCTTCGCACGGATCGCACCAGCTTTGTCATCGCCCACCGTTTGTCCACCATCCGCGACGCCGACACCATCCTGGTGATGGAAAACGGCAGCATCGTGGAGCAGGGCAACCACAACCAACTGCTCGCGTTGCAGGGCGCGTACTACCGCCTGTACATGTCGCAGTTTGCCGGTGAGGATGCCGAGGAAACCGTTGTGGATGACTCGACGGCGGTGCACAGCTGAGCCAGCGAATTACGGTACAAGTGCCGATGCGTTGGGGAGACATGGACGCGTACGGGCACATCAACAACGTCCAGATCGTGCGCATGCTCGAAGAAGCCCGCATCGCGGCCTTCGGTCCGCCGCGCGGTGCCGGACTCCCCGGAGTGGAAGCACCGGTCTCCGTTTTCGACTCTGTTGAAGACGGGGTCATGACCGTTGTGGTGGAGCACAAGGTACGGTATGTCCGGACCTTGGAGTACCGGAACATTCCGGCGGTTGTTGAGATCTGGGTCGGCGCCGTGAAGGGGGCCAGCTTTGACCTCAATTACGTCATCAAGGATCCCGTGACCGGCCAGGACTGCGTCAACGCCAGTACCCATCTGGCGTTCGTCGACGAGTCCACGGGCCGTGTCCGCAGGCTCACTCCCGAGCAGAAGCAGCAGTTGGAGCCGTATCGGGCCTAGCGAAGCATGGCAGCAGCGCCCTGTGCATTCCGGTGGCCGTAGAGTTTCCCCATGAAACTCGAGATCGTCGCCGTCGGTGCCCAGGGCGCTGCCGTCGCCGCCGAAGAAGGCGCAGACCGGATTGAACTTTGCACCGCGTTGGAGCTCGGTGGACTGACCCCGAGCCAAGGCCTCATGGATGCCGCGCAGGAAGCAGCCGACGGACGGCTGGAGATCCACCCGCTGATCCGCACCCGGCCGGGAGATTTCCTGTACTCCGACGCCGATGTGGACACCATGGCCCGCGAGATCTGGTTCCTGCTCAGCCAAGGAGCTCATGGGGTGGTGATCGGAGTGCTCACGGCCGCTGGTGATATCGACGTCCGGGCCACTCGAAAGCTCGCCGACAGGGCCTTGGAGACCAACTCCGAGGCCCAACTGACATTCCACCGGGCCATCGACCAAACCCCGGACCCGGCGGCCGCCGTCGAACAGCTCGTGGAACTTGGATTCACGCGGGTCCTCAGCTCCGGCGGCGCCGCCACAGTGGGGGAGGGGATCGCGACCCTTGAGCGCATGGTCCACCGGGCAGCGGGGCGGCTGGAAGTCATGGCGGGCGGGGGACTCGCCCTGGCCGATATCCCAGTCCTGCAGGCGGCAGGATTGAGCGCGGTCCACTTGTCAGCCAAGACCACGGTTTCCACGTGGAAGAACCCGGTTGGCGCTCCCGATACTCCGGCTACTTCAGACCCGACGGCGTACATGGTCACCAACCGGGATCTTGTCAGGGCCGCCCGCGCCGCCGCCTGGTGACACCCAACTGGCTCGCATTTGTTGTCGTTTTGGGCGCTGTAAACGACAACAAATGCGAGTCAGTTGGGCGGTTCCCTTTACACAGTGGCGACTTGGGTTAAAGATGGGTGAAGCATTGCGATCGAAAATAGCCTCCAGGAGTCATAAAGATGCAAAACCTGAGCTTCTCCACTATCACCCTGAACATGGCGGAGTTGGGCCCCATTAGCCCGTTACCCGTGGTCATGGCTGAACTGGACCAGCCATACAGAATCGGCGACGGCGTCCCGGAGGAACTCCAGGCTGCGGCCCGCTACGGGCAAGTTCCGAACATGTTCCCGTACTTGATGCAGGACGGCTACTCCCGCGAACGGACCGCCCACGACGTGCCCGCCGTCGTGCTTGAAAACAGCAAACTGCGTGCAGTTGTCCTCCCCACCTTGGGCGGCCGGCTGTGGGAGCTCTTCGACAAGGCGTCGGGAAAGCAGCTCCTCCACACCCACGGGACCCTGCAATTCGCCAACATCGCGTTGCGCAAGGCCTGGTTCGCCGGCGGGCTCGAATGGAACATCGGCACCCGCGGTCACTCGCCCACCACCTGCGATCCGCTGCACACCGCCATCGTCAAGACTCCCGAAGGCTACGACGTCCTGCGCATGTGGGAGTTCGAACGCCTCCGCGAGGTGGTTTTCCAAGTGGACATGTGGCTTCCTGAGGACTCGGGCGTCCTCCTCACGGCGGTCCGGATCAGGAACCCCCATGACCACGAGGTCCCCATGTACTGGTGGAGTAACGCCGCTGTTCCCGAGACGGCTGAAACGCGCGTGATCGCACCCGCGACGGAGGCTTTCGGTAGCGACTACACCACCGACATCGCCCGCATCCGGCCCACGGAACACCAAGGCACGGACGCCACCTGGCTGGTCAACAGCCCGCACGCCGCCGATTTCTTCTTCGACATCCAGCCCGGGCATCGTCATTGGATCACCGCTGTAGACCACGACGGCGACGGGCTGGCCATGCTGTCCACCAGCCTCCTGCGCGGGAAGAAGCTGTTCGTCTGGGGCCAGGGGGACGGCGGGAAGCGCTGGCAGGAATGGCTCAGTCCCGGGGCCGGGCCCTACGCGGAGATCCAAGCCGGTCTTGCGCAAACCCAGTTCGAGCATTTGGCCATGCCTGCCGGCGCCGAGTGGAGCTGGGTAGAGGCCTACGGCAACGCGAAGCTGGACCCCGCAACCTCCCACGGCCAGGACTGGGATGCAGCCGTGACCCACGCCAGTGCCCGGCTCGAAGAACTCGTCCCGAACGCGGAGCTAGAAGTCGCCCTCGCCGAAGCCGCGCGGAACTATGCTCTGCCCCCGGACAAGATGCTGGTGCGCGGCAGCGCTTGGGGTGCTTTGGAGGCTGCCCGACGGCGGCACTCAGGCCGCGGGTGGCTGGACGAAATCGGCACTCCCTTCGTTGATGAGGCAACCCCTGAGGCCATCGAGGAAACAGGTCCTTGGCACAGCCTGTTGGATGGAGCGAGTTTCCTGGGAGCCGCGAGTTTCGTGGCTGGAGCCGATTGGGAAGAACTGCTGGCCAAAGATGGCGGAGCGGAAGCGCAGTTCCACCTGGCCACGATGAAGCATGCCCGCCAGGACCTCCCCGGGGCGATCGCCGGATACGACGCCGCCCTGCTGACCGACGCCCTCTCGCCACGATCCACGGTCCTCGCCCACCGGGGCCGCGCCCTTGCGCTGTTAGCCACCGACAGGGCCGAGGAAGGCTTGGCCGAACTTGCCACGGCGAGCCGGCTGGAGCCCTCCAACCTCCCGCTGCTCAGTGAAGCCATGAACCTCAGCATCCGGCACGGAAACCCCGCCCAAGCACTCGCCTTGGTGAGCGAGGCACCTGCCGGGATGTCCGACGTCGGGCGCGTCCGCTTTCTAAGGGCCCTCGCCCTCGCGCGCGTCGGCAAAGGCGAGGAGGCGGCAGGGATTTTACGGGCCGGCGTCGAAATACCGGACATCCGGGAAGGAGAAGACGGGATCGCCGCCCTGTGGGAGGAAGTGTGCCCCACGGAGCCGGTGCCTGCCAGCTACCGCTTCGGAATGCACTAAGTTCCGGGGTGGACCGGCGCGGGACGCATGCGGCAGGACGCATGATGTGGGACGCATGTGGCAGAACGTATGAAGCGGGACGCATGTGGCGCGGGTGCTGGCTTTGCTGATGCCAGCACCAAGCCAAACCATGTAAGTTGGCATGGTGACTCCCTCCACCAAAACCCCACTGACCCGTGCCCCCGGTATCTCCAAGGAGATCGAAGATGCGGCGTGGTTCGTGCTGGGCCCGGGGCTGCAAGGCAAGGCTTCGGCGCTCGACGCCAGTACCCGCACTTGGACGGTGGACGCCGCCGGCGAGCTCCTGGAGCGCTTGGAACGCGGTGTCGGAGACGCCAAGGCACCCATGATGACCAACCTGCGCCAAAACCTGGAAGGGGCCTCCCGGGAGGCCAAGTTGCTCGCCGTCGAACTTCTCTTCCTGCAGTCCCTGCCTTTGGCACACGAGGTCAAATCCCTCAAGGTGAAGCGCGCCCGCGTTGCCGAAGCCGCGTCCTGGCTCGATCCGGAGCTCGAACTCCCCAAGGAGCTGTACCAGGGGATGACCGATCACGGCGTCATCCGTGACCGGACAGCGGAATTCAACTGGACCATCTGGGACCACCTCAGCTGGCTGTGCCGGTTCGTGGCGCACGTCGACGGCCAGTCCAACGCGAGCATCAACAAGGCCCTCAAGGACCCGCTGAAATTCCACGAACTCGCGGCGGCAACCCCCGAGGACCAGCCGGCCATCCGCCGCAGCATCGAGTACTTGGCGTGGCCCAGCTACTTCGAGCCCGTGGTCGCCGACGTTGAACGGCGTGAAATCCGGGACGCTTTCGCGTCGCTCGTTGGCGGCGCCCATGGCGAAACGGAAACCGACATCACCGCGGACGTCCACCGCATTCGGCTGTATCTGGACGAACAGGCCGGCCAGCGGATCGATTGGTACGACCGCCAGCTTGTCAGCCAGTGGCGCAAAGTGGGAGATCCCGGCCGCCGTGCCTGGCTGCTGCGCACGCACCAGGACTCCGCCGAGCTCCTCGCCGCTTGGCGGGACGAGGAAAAGGCAACGCTCGACGTCGAACACCTCCGCGAACTCTCCCCCGGCGTGACGGCAGGCCTGGTCCAGCATGCAGTGGACGAGGACTACAAGCACCTCGGCTACGTGGAGCGTGAGGACACAAAAACCGCTGTTTTCGCGTTCCTGACCGTGATGAAGCCCGGCGACCTTGCCCTGTTCCAGAACTCCGGAGCCATCAGGATCGGCGTGGTCCTGGGCGAGCCGGAACACAACGAGGACAACCGCCGGCTCCGCCGCAAAGTGCGTTGGTTCGATGAGACCCACCCCATTGCCGAGGCTCCGCGGCATGTCCAGCGCCAGCTCTCCACCTCGGGGATCGTCGTGGATGTCACCAGGGTCATCCAGTCGCTGCAGGCGCTCCTGCCCGCCGAAGCCGAATCCGACGGCGAGGAAGCCGCCGCCCCGGACGCCGTCGTCGAGCCCGTGATCGAGGGGTTCCGGCCCCTCACTGAAGAGTTCGCCGCGTCCCTCCACATGGAGCTCGAGCCGCTCACCGAGATTGCCGAGCTCCTGGAGGAGAACCGCCAACTGGTGCTCTACGGCCCTCCCGGAACGGGAAAGACCTACCTCGCCAAGCACTTGGCCGCCGAGCTCGCTGGCGACAGCACCGACGAGCGTGTGAAGCTGGTGCAGTTCCACCCGTCCTATGCGTACGAGGACTTCTTCGAGGGATACCGGCCCGACAAGACCGACGACGGCCAGGTTTCGTTCAAGCTCGTGGCCGGACCGCTGCGGCGCCTCGCGGAAGAAGCTGCGAAGCCCGGGAACTCCAACAAGCCGTACTTCCTGATCATCGACGAGATGAACCGGGCCAACTTGGCGAAAGTGTTCGGTGAGCTGTACTTCCTGCTGGAATACCGCGACGACCGCATCTACCTCCAGTACAGCCCCAACGAACCGTTCAGCCTGCCGGACAACCTCTACATCATCGGCACCATGAACACGGCGGACCGCTCTATCGCCATGATGGATGCCGCCATCCGCCGTCGCTTCGCGTTCGTGGAATTGCACCCGAAAGTGGAACCGATCCGCGGTTCGCTCCGGCGCTTCCTCACTGCCCGCGGCCTGGACACCCTCAACGCGGACCTGCTTGACGCCCTGAACGACTCCATCGACGACTGGGACCGCGACCTGATGATCGGCCCCTCCTATTTCATGAAGAGCGCGGCCCAGAACCCCGCCGGGCTGCGCCGGATCTGGAAGTACGAACTCATGCCGCTTCTGGAGGAGCACTACCACGGTCAGTTGAACCGGGCCCAGCTGGAGGAGCGCTTCGGTCTGGACCAGTTGTTGGGTCGACTTGCGGTCCGCTAAGACCGCGCCACCGCGTCCGGCCCGCGCCCCGGGAATCGGAAAGCCTGCGGTCCGCACTTCCACGAAGGCTCCGGCTGTCCGGCACATCGTCATGGACGAACTCTCCGGTGGCATCGTGGAAAAGCTTGATCCGGACGCCGCGGCCCTCCTCAACTCGAGCGGGCTCGCGAAGGCCTCACCCATGGGGATGGGCCTCTACCGCGTCGAGCCGGTGGGCAAGGTCGGGTCTGTGCGGACTCCGACCGTCCAGTTCGAGGTGCGGCCCAAGGGCCGCCTGGGCTTGAACCGGCTGCTGTTCCTCCTCAGCTACGCCGGGGACCAGGGCTTCCGCGAGGACTCCGTGGCCGCCGTCGAGCACAAGGACTTGTGGAGCGCCCTGGCCGAGTCTCTCGCCCAGTTGGCGGAGCGGGCCCTCAGCCGCGGTCCGCTGCAGGGCTATCTCACCGTGGACGAGTCCCTCCGGACGGTCAAGGGCCGCATCCGGATCTCGGACCAGATCTCACGCCGCCCCGGGATGCTGGTTCCGCTGGAAGTCTCCTATGACGAATTCACCGAGGACATTGCCGAAAACCGCATCCTGCGCGCCGCGCTCGAGCGGATGGGCAAGGTTCCCGGCGTCCGGCAGAACGTCCTGAGCCGCTTGCGGCAGCTCAAGGGAAAGCTCGACGCCGTCACGCGCCTGCAGTCGGGGGCGCCCCTCCCGCCGTGGCAGGCAAACCGGATGAATCTCCGCTACCACCCCGTCCTCCGCTTGGCGGAGCTCATCCTGCGGAATGCCTCTGCCGAAGCGGGCGAAGGGAAGCAGCAGGCCGCTTCGTTTGTCGTGGACATGTCCACTGTGTTTGAGGAATTCGTAGGTGTGGCTTTGCGGGCGGCCATGCGGTCACATCCGGGTGAAATGCGACTCCAATACGGTGCCACCCTCAACGAGGCCGTCCGGGATTCGGACCGGCTCACAGTGCGCCCGGACGCCGTCCATTTCCTGGGTGGCCGCCCCGTGGTGGTGTACGACTCCAAATACGCCGCAGCCACGGATTCCGGGGCGTCGTTGAACGCGGACCATTACCAACTCCTGGCCTACTGCACCGCCTTGCAAGTGCCCACGGCGTGGCTGGTCTATGCGGGCAAGGGAGAGATGAAGTTGCGTCGGATCCTCAACACGGACATCGACATTGTGGAGTACCCACTGGACTTGTCGCGGCCACCGGCGGAGATTCTTGCCGCCGTCGCGGACTTGGCCCAGCAGTCCTGGGGAGAAGTGGTGCGCCAGGCGCGCACGTGAGGTGCCTGCGTGTTCCGTCCGGGCCGCAGGGAGACTAGCCTGAAAGGGCAAGTCACCGCAGATGGAGGCATCATGCACGGCAAGAAAAAGAAGAAGACCTGGAAGGACATGACCCCCGGGCAACGGATGGGCGTGCTCGTGACGGGTGCAGGCCAGATGGCGTTGCTTATCGCCGCGCAACGCAGCATTTCCAAGACCCCGGAGGCCCAGATCAGGGGAAACAAGGCTATTTGGCGCGCTGCAAGCTTCATCAACTTCTTTGGGCCGCTGAGCTATTTCCTGTTCGGCCGTCGTCGAGGAACTGCGTGAGCTGATTCTCCAAAGCCGAACGGTCGCGCAGTTCGCATTCCCACACGGTGAGAACCTCCCATCCTGAGGCCCTCAGCAGTTCGCGCTGTCCGGCGTCGCGCTCCCGGGTCCGGTTGCGCTTGGCTGCCCAGAAATCCGCGTTGCCGGTCGGTGCGTGTTGGCCTGCCTTGCAATCATGGAAGTGCCAGAAGCATCCGTTCACGAATATCACCTTGCGCCGGCCTGCGAACACGAGATCCGGGCTGCCGGGCAACTTCCCGCCCGCGGCCCGGCCATGGAGGCGATACCGGTAACCCTTGGCATGCAAGAGCTGGCGGACCAAGAGCTCGGGCTTGGTGTTCTTGCCCCGGATCTTGGACATGTTCAGGCTGCGTTGCGCAGGCGTCAGCAGGTCGCGGCTCTCGCCCATATCCTCAGTCTACGCAGCGCCCCCCGCGACGCTCGCTCACGTATGTGGGCTTTTCCCGCGACGCTCGCGCACGTATCTGGCCCAAAACCAAATCCCTCGATCACATGATGTGAGCCGGGGTTGGTCGGGGGTGGCTTGTTTGTGAGCGGGGGTTGGTCGGGGGTGGCTTGTTTGTGAGCGGGGGTCAGGCCGGGACGCGGAACGTGAAGGTTGTTCCTTCGCCCGGGACACTCTCGAGGCCAATGGTCCCGCCATGGGCATCGACGATTGCCTTGCAGATGGAAAGCCCCAGACCGACGCCTTGAATGGCCGTATTGCGGACGTTTCCGGCCCTGAAATACCGGGTGAAGGCATCGGCGTGGTCCTGCTTGTCCATGCCCATGCCGGTGTCCTTGACGTGGCACACCAGCGCGTTTTCCTCTTGCCGCAGCGTGACGCGGACGTCGCCGCCGTCTGGAGAGTATTTGATGGCGTTGGAGATGAGGTTGTCCAGCACCTGGGAGATACGGTTGGCATCCACATGTGCCTCCAGGCGTTCCGGGGCGTCGATGTGAAGCCGCACCCCGCCGTCGTTCGCTTTCGGCTCGGCCGAGGCGACGCTCGACTTGACGAGTTCGGAAACGTCGACCGCGTGTGGCCGGACGATCATACGGCCCGAACGGACTGCCAAGAGGTCGGAGACGAGGGAGAGGAGCCGGTCCGCGTTTCGTTGCACAATCTCAAGTTGCTCCACCACCCAGGTGGGGAGGCTTTCGGCCTCTTCCAGCACAAGGTCCACGTACCCAGCGATGGACGTCAGCGGCGTGCGGAACTCATGGGAGACGTTCGAGACAAAATCGTCTTTCGCGGCGAGCGCGTCCACCAGGGCTGTGACGTCACCAAAAACGAGCACTGAACCCAAGTAGCTCCCGTCGCAGTCCTTCATGGACCGCGCGCTGGTGGTGAAGGCGCGCTGCTCCCTGCCCGTCCCGACCCAGACGAGGTAGTCCGTGAACTCTTGCCTCAAAGCAGCACGGCGCATCGGCCGCCGATCAGCCTCCGTGGGGGTCACTCGGTCCGCGTCGAAAACCAAAAGCTGTGGCTTGCCGTGGCGATCGGTGTCTCCAGAAGCCCCGAGCACTTGGTTCTCCCGCTGCTTGCGGTTCGCCATCATTTCGCGCCCGTCGGCGTCAATAACCACGACGCCAAGGTGGACCGTTTCAAGGATGGTCTTGAGCAATCGTTCCTTCTGCTGGCTGTCGTCCAGGGCCCGGAGCAGCGCGGCGTCCCTTTCCTCAAGACGCTTTTGCTGCATGACCATGCTCTGGGTCATAACGCTGATGGAAACGCCGATGCCGAGCATCATGATGGGGAACAGCAATCCACGCAGTAGATCCTGCGGCGTGTGCGTTCCATGGATGAATTGTGGCGCCCAGATCATGGCGAGCGGCCCCAGGAAGGAAACAACCAGGGCAGAGCGTCGATACAGCCCCGAGGCGCAGAGCCAAATGACGGGAAAGACGGTCAGGAGGCTGATTCCGATAGGGCTGTCTTGTCCTCCCTCACGGCCCAGCCCGATGGACACTATGTCCAGGAGCGGGATGGCCAGGAACGTCGGAGAAGGGAGTCTGTCCCAGGGAACGGCGTGGCAGAGGAGCCAGACAGCAGCTTGGGTAGCCAGAAAGATGACGAAAAGGGGATTGCCGGGCGTCGCAGGGAAATAGAGGGCCACTAGTACCGCGGCGAGGCACACTGTCACAGTCAGCGGCAATTGGCTGAGTGCAACGCGATCCTTGAGTGAGTACTCATGGAGGGCGTGCTGAAAGAACATCACCCGGCCGCTTTTGGCATCCCATTCAAACGGACGTTTCATGAGGCCGGAATTCGCATTTGTTCTGGGTCCCGTCGCATGCCAGAAAGGATACCGGCAGCCCGATATACTTCCATTCGTAGCGGGCAGGGAGGGCTGCAGATGACTGAATTACGGGTTGGGCTTGTCATAGAAGACGATCACGACATCCGGGAATTGGTCCGCGTCGTCCTCAGCCAGGCCGGCTTCGAGGTTCACTTGGCGACGAGCGGGGCAGCCGGAATCCGGGCAGCGCGTGATTTAAGGCCGCACGTCATCACCCTGGACTTGGGCCTGCCGGATATTGATGGTTTCGAGGTGGCACGCCAGGTCCGGAACTTTTCCGATGCATATATCGTCATGTTGACGGCCAGGGCCGACGAGCTGGATACGCTCCTGGGCTTGGAATCCGGCGCTGACGACTATTTGACCAAGCCTTTCCGGCCCCGCGAGCTTCGTGCCAGGGTAGCAGCCATGATGCGCCGCCCGCGCTCCGGAGCCACGGCAATACATTCAGGAGAGGCGCCTTCCCAGCGGACTTTCCAGCACAACGGGCTGGTATTCAGTTACGCGACGCGGACCGTTTCGATCGACGGCCAGGACGTACGGTTGACCCCCACGGAGTTCGACCTCCTGCACTCATTGCTAGAGGCAGGCCGCACCGTCTTGAGCAAAGCGGACCTGGTGCGCCGCCTCCGGAATGAACCTTACGACGTCGGGAACTACTTGAGCGACGCCGACGAACGGTCCGTCGAAGTCCACATCGGCAACCTTCGCCGCAAGCTCGGGGACGACGCGCAGAACCCGCGCTGGCTGCAAACAGTCCGCGGCGTTGGCTATCGGCTCGCGCCCGCAAGAACGTGAGCGGGCGTTGGGGAATTTGCCGTCAGATGTGAGCGAGCGTTGGGAATTTGGGTGCACCGACGTCCTCACAGCTCCACGCTGACCGTCCGTGGCGCTTGGAAGGACAACAGGCGGAGCCATTCGGGGTTCGGTTCCGCCAAGCGAACGCTTTGCAGCGCTGCCGCAGTTTCCTGCACGACGACGGCGGCCTCCAGTTCCGCGAGCTTCGCACCAAGGCAACGGTGAATTCCTGAGCCGAACGCCAGCCCGTATGCCGTGGGACCCAGCTCCGGCAACGGGTGGTTCCCTGTGAGTTCCAAGAGGATTTCAGCGCCGGCGGGTATGGCTTCGCCATCGAAGACCGTGTCTTTTGCCGCAATCCGACGCCATGTAGGAACGGAAGATTCCGTGGCCAAAATGTGCCGGATGAGATCCCGGGCCACGGTGCCGGAAGAGGCGTCCTTCCAGGCAAAGCCGACTGATCCCTCGGCAAGCCGGAAGAGTGCCGTACTGATGAGCTGAGTGGTGGTTTCCTGCCCTGCGATGAGCAGGAAGTAGCCGAGGGAGCAGATCTCGGGAGTGCTGAGACCGTGTTCCGCCAAGGCGCTGAAGAGATTCCGCCCGGGCGAGGCCACTGCCTCGAGGACGAGTTCCCGCAGCCAGCCGTAGAAATCGCCCGCGCTGTGTGCCAGTTCCAGTTGCCGCTCGGGATCCGGCGAGCCCCAGAAGAGTTCCAAAGAGTCCAGGCTCCAGGCTTTCAGCTCCGGAAGGTCGCGCACCGGGAGACCCAGAAGCTCCAACATCACGATCGCCGGCGGGTACGCGGCTACGGCCTGCACCAGATCCACCTGCCCGTCCACCTTCAGCAGCCCGGCCGCCGTCGCAGCCGCTTCCCGCGCGATGCCGCGAATACGTGGCTCGAAAGCACCAACCGTTGCCGGGGTAAAGAATCCGGCCACCACCTTGCGGATCCCAGCATGGGAATCGCTGTGGTTGCTTGCCAGCACGGGCGGCAAGGCGAAGCGGGCACGCTGCAGGGCGCGCAAGGACGGTCCGGACAACGGAGTCACGGCGATGAGGGCGTTCGCCGGGCTGAAGTCTTCCGGCCGGTGCAGGACCTCCCGAACCGCCGCGGGCTCCCGCAGCACGATATACGGGCACGTCCGGGCGCTGGCAGAAGCGGCCGTCACGACCAGGCCCCGTTCAAGCAGTCCAAACCGCTCAACCAGTGCACGCTTGCTTCCCGGAAAGTCACCGGCGGGAGATCAGTGGCACGCTCGGGAAGCACCCCAAGAAGCGGTCGCATCCCGCCGAGCGTCGCGCGGTTGCCGTGTTCCAGGACGCCCGGTTCGTCCGGCCAGGTTCCGAGAATCACGCCATGGATGCCCAGGTCCCTGCGTTCCAGGGCCTCGAGCGTCAGCGCCGTATGGTTCAGGGTTCCCAAGGCAGGGCGAGCAACCACTACAAAAGTCGCATCGCTTCCAAGGTGACTGCCCAGATCTGCCAGCGTGCCGCCGTCGGGGTCCAGCTCCACGAGGAGACCGCCGGAACCCTCCACCAGGACGTGGTCATGCGTGCCGGCCAGCTCCCGGACGCGCGTGGCGTGGTCCGCCAGCGAGGGCAGCGTGACTCCGTCAAGCGCGGCTGCGGGCACCGGCGCGAGGGGTTCTTGAAGTACGACGCCGGCCTCGGCCGTGAGTGGTCCGGCCAAGCGGGTGATTTCGGTGCAGTCGGAGTCGCCCGCCACGTCGCCGCTCTGGCAAGGTTTGTAGACGGCCACAGACCGGCCGCCGGCCTGCAACGCTGACGCAAGTGCCGCCGTCGCGACCGTCTTGCCGACGCCGGTGTCCGTTCCGGTGACCAACACTATTGGTGGCAGTTTCATGGTGTTTCCTCCAGAATGCCGCGCAACGTTGCGCACGCGTAGTCGATGTCGTGGGGAGTCAGGGTGGCGCGTGCCGTCAGCCGGAGGCGCGAGACGCCGTCGGGAACCGATGGCGGGCGGAAGCAGCCGATTCGGACACCCGCCCGGTGTGCAGCCTGGCTCGCCGCAAATGCGGCAGCGGCGGAGGGCATGGGGATGGATTGCACGGCACCGGCCTGTTGGAAGGGCTCGTCGGCGGTGCCTCTCCGCTGCAGAAAATGCGCCAGTCCCGCAGTGAGGCTGGCAGCGTTCCGATGGACAGCCGCCGCACGCCACGGTTCCGCCCGGATGATTCCGACGGCGGCCAGCGCAGCGGCGGCCGACGATGGCGCAAGCCCGGTGTCGAAAATGAAGCTGCGGGCCCTGTTGACGAGGTGTTCGCGAAGCGGGGGACTGCCAAGCACGGCACCACCCTGGCTGCCTAGCGACTTGGAAAGCGTCGCGGTCAACACCACGTTGGGGTGCCCCGCAAGGTCCGTCCCGGCCACCGAGCCGAAGCCCTGAAACTCGCCGTGGCCCGCAACACCGAGGCTGTGAGCTTCGTCCACGAGGAGCATCGCGTCGTGCTCTTCGGCGAGGGCCAGCAGCTGGGGGAGCGGGGCGGCGTCGCCGAAGACACTGTAGATGGACTCGACCGCGATCAAGGCGCGGGGTTCGGATCGGGTGCGCAGCTGGTGCCCGGTTGCGCCGAGATCGTTGTGCGGAACCGTTTCCACCTTCGATCGGCTGAGCCGGAAACCGTCAAGCAGCGAAGCGTGGCAATGTTCGTCGGCAACGATGAGGGTCCCGGGGCTGCCGAGCGCCGTCGTGACGCCCAGATTGGCCAAGTAACCGGACGAGAAGACCAACGCTGATTCCATGCCTGTCAGCTCCGCGAGCCCGGATTCGAGCTCCAGGTGCAGCGCAGTGGTTCCGGCAACCAGCCGCGACGACGTGGCACCGGTTCCCCAGCGGCCGATCGCTTCCCGGGCAGCCTCTGCCAGTCGGGGATCCGTCGCGAGGCCAAGATAGTCGTTGCTGGCCAGATCCACCTCCGGGTCCTCACCGACGCGCGTCGTGGGCGTGCGGACAAGGCCCCGGCGCGCGCGGACCGCGGCCTGCTGTTCCAACCACGCGGTCATGGACCTGCTCATGGGCCGTGCACCTCGGTCACGGCCGCCACCATGCCTTCGGCCATCCGCCGGACCTCCTCGGCGGAGCTGACATATGGCGGCATCGCGTAAACAAGGTTCCGGAACGGCCGCAGCCACACTCCGTGCCCGACGGCGGCACTCGTCACTGCGGCGACGTCCACGTCCATGTTCAACTCGAGGACGCCGACGGCGCCGATCGTGCGGACCTCCTTGACGGCGTCGAGCGCATTGGCGGCTTCGAGGGAGGCCGCCAGGCCCGAGCCGATCCGGCCCACATCGCTGCGCCAGGCGCCGTCGTCCAGAATGCCCAAGCTCGCATTGGCCACGGAACACGCAAGCGGATTGCCCATGAACGTGGGTCCGTGCAGCAAGGCACCCACACCGCCGCTCGAAACGCGGGCCGCCACCTCGCCCGTGCAGAGCATCGCGGCGAGCGTGAGGTAACCGCCGGTGAGGGCCTTGCCGACGCACATGATGTCCGGAACCACGCTGGCATGTTGCGCGGCGAACAACTCACCGGTCCGGCCGAAGCCGGTGGCGATTTCGTCGAGGATCAGGAGGATCCCGTGCCGGTCGGCGATGTCGCGGAGTATGCGCAGGCACTCGGCGGCGTAAATGAACATGCCGCCGGCGCCTTGCAGCACGGGCTCCACGATGATCGCGGCCAGTTCATTCGTGTGTTCCGCCGCCAGGTCCTCGACGTGCGCTCGCCACTCCGCGATTTCCCCGGGCGACGCGCCCGCGGCGGGCGGTCTCGGGGCGAACACATTGGCTGCGAGCAGCCCGGGGAACGCCGAATGCATGCCGTCCACGGGGTCGCACACGCCCATCGCGGCGAAGGTATCGCCGTGGTAAGCTCCGCGGATGCTGAGGAATCGTTGCCTCTTGGGGAACCCCGAAGCCGTCTGGAATTGCACCGCCAGCTTAAGCGCCACCTCCACAGACACCGATCCCGAATCCGCCAGGAAAACCCGCTCCAACCGGGGCCTATCCGCTGCGGAAGGAGCCATGGTAACCAGCCTTTCGGCCAGTTCGACGGCGGGTTCATGGGTGAGGCCGCCGAACATCACATGGCTGAACATGTCCAGTTGACGCTTCGCCGCGGCGTCCAGGACGGAATTCCGGTAGCCATGGATGACTGCCCACCAGGAGGACATGGCATCGAGCACCTCATGGCGCCGGCCGGTTTCGTCGCGGAGCCGCAGCGTCACGCCGTCGGCGGCTTCGACTTCCCACAACTGCAGCGTCCGCGACGCCGGAGCGTACGGATGCCAGAGGCTTGCACGGTCACGCTGGATGAGGTCGCGCTGGATGATGCTCATGGCGCGATCCGGCCGTGGCGCGAGCATTCAGCGGTCCAGCCGAGCGGCGTGACCTGGACTTTCATGCGGCGCCGGCATTGGGCGCAATAGCGTGGGGGTTCCATCGCGAGGCGCTGCCGGCAGCTCTGGTGAGCGTCCGACGTCGGGCGCCCGCCTTGGGTTGCCGGGTCGCCTTGCGGGGCGGGTCCGCCTTGCCCGGCGGCCTCGCCGCAGTGCCCGCAGAAGCTTGCCGTGTCGGTGTTTGGAACGGTCGTGCTCACAGCGACTTCTGGAGTTCCTTGATGGGCATGTTCAGCTCCACGAGGAGGTTGAGGTCCGCGTCGGCGGGACGGCCCAGGGTGGTGAGGTAGTTGCCGACGATGACCGCGTTGATGCCGCCCATGAGCCCTTCGCGGGTGCCGAGGTCGCCCAGGGTGAGTTCGCGCCCGCCGGCGTAACGCAGCACGGTCCGGGGCATGGCGAGGCGGAACGCCGCGATCGCGCGGAGGGCGTCTTTGCCGTCCATGATTCCCTGGTTTTCGAGTGGCGTTCCGGGACGCGGATTGAGGAAGTTCAGCGGGACTTCATGGGGTTCGAGGGCTGCGAGCTGGCTGGCGAGTTCGGCCCGCTGGGCGGCGGTTTCGCCCATGCCGATCAGGGCTCCGCAGCAAAGTTCCATGCCGGCTGCCTTGACCATGTTGCAGGTGTCGAGGCGTTCCTCGTAGCTGTGGGTGGTGACGACTTCGGGGAAGTAGCTGCGCGCCGTTTCGAGGTTGTGGTTGTAGCGGTGGACGCCCCACTCGGCGAGTTGATCCACTTGGCGCTGGGTGAGCATGCCCAAGGAACAGGCGATGTTGATGTCCACTTCCGCGTTTATGCGGTTGATCGCGAACTTGATCTGGTTCATGAGCTTGATGTCCGGGCCGCGGACAGCAGCAACGATGCAAAACTCGGTGGCCCCGGTGGCCGCGGTTTCCTTGGCGGCCTTCACGAGCTCGGGAATGTCGAGCCACACGCCCCGGACCGGACTGTCAAACAGGCCCGATTGGCTGCAGAAATGGCAGTCCTCGGGGCATCCTCCGGTCTTGATGGAGATGATTCCCTCTACTTCCACGTCCTCGCCGCAGTGCTCTATGCGGACTTCGTGGGCAAGCTGCAGGGCTTCCGGGATGGCCTCGTCCGGAAGCTCCAGGATCTCGAGCAGCTGGGATTCGCTAAGGCCCTCGCCTTTGGCAAGGACTTGCTCGCGGGCTGTTTCCAGAATCGGATAAGTGGACGTACGCCTTGGGTTTGGCTGGGTGGTCATGGTGCTCCTCGGCCGCTACTTGCAGGGGATGGTGCGTTCCTTCATGACGGTAGTGGGCCCGCGGTCTCGCGATTTTGTTGGACGTCCACAAACCCGGAGCTGCAATCTTGGCGGCCGACTCGCTGGATAAGTTACAGCGCGGAAACATCGTGGAGACTCGGTGGTTTCATCCCGCCGATAGCGTCAAGCGCATGTCCAGACGAGGAAAGTTGCGGGGATGACTGACGATTCGAAGACAACGCAAGTACTTGAACTCCCGGCGGCGGGGCGCTCCCCGGAGGGGGTCGCCGTCGTCGAACCTTCCGAGACGCTAGGCCCTTCCGAGACGCTAGGCGCAGGTAGCCGCACGACGGGCAACGCCGATGCGATGAGTGCAGCGAAGGAGAGCCTGGAGGACTACACCCTCAGGTTCGCACCACGGTCCTACCGCAAGTGGGGTGCTGGCGTGGTCGCGACGAGTGCGCTCGGTGGAATTGCCTATTTGGCTGATTTCTCCATCGGCGCGAATATCGGTATTTCTTATGGCACCGTGAATGCTATTTTCGGAATTGTGGTGGCGGCCGTCGTCATTTTCGCCACCGGATTCCCCTTGGCTTATTACGCGGCGCGCTACAACATCGACCTTGACCTCATCACACGAGGATCCGGATTCGGCTATTACGGCTCGGTGGTCACGAACGTTATTTTTGCGACGTTCACGTTCATCTTCTTCGCGCTCGAGGGTTCCATCATGGCGCAAGGCCTGGAGCTTGGGCTGGGCATCCCGCAGTGGCTCGGTTATGCGGCGTCCACGCTTATTGTCATTCCCTTGGTGATTTACGGGATGAAAGCCTTGTCCAAATTGCAGGTGTGGACCACCCCGTTGTGGCTCCTGCTCATGGTGGTTCCCGTGGGGTATCTGGTGATTTCGCACCCCGACAGCATCGGGGAGTTCTTCGCGTTCACGGGCAAATCCGGGGCCGAAGGAACCAACCTGGCGTCCGTGATGCTTGCCGCAGGCGTCTGCCTGTCGCTCATGGCGCAGATCGCCGAACAGATTGACTACTTGCGCTTCATGCCGCCCATGACTGCCGAGAACCGCGGTGCCTGGTGGCGAGCCGTGATCCTGGCCGGTCCGGGCTGGGTGATCTTCGGCGCGATCAAGCAAATCGTGGGCATGTTCATTGCCATTTACCTGATCGCCACCCTGGATCCGGCCGCTTCCGTGCACGCGAACGAACCCGTGCACCAATTCCTCGGCGTCTATCAGGAAATGATGCCGGCGTGGCTGGCCATGATCCTGGCCGTGGTGCTCGTGGTCATTTCGCAAATCAAGATCAACGTGACCAACGCCTACTCCGGCTCGCTCGCGTGGACCAACAGCTTCACGCGTATCACCAAGAGCTACCCGGGGCGGATGGTGTTTGTTGTGGTCAACCTGGTGATCGCGCTCGTGCTGATGGAAGCCAACATGTTCGAATTCCTCAATACCATCCTTGGTTTCTACGCGAATTGCGCCATGGCGTGGGTGGTTACGGTAGCGTCCGATATTGCGATCAACAAATACTTGCTCAAGATTTCGCCGAAGGTTCCCGAGTTCCGCCGCGGCATGCTTTACGCAGTCAACCCCGTCGGTTTTATCTCGATGCTGGTGTCGGCCAGTGTGTCGATTGCCGTGTTCTTCGGTGCTTTCGGTTCGGCTGTCCAGCCGTACTCGCCGATCTTCGCCGTCGGGCTGGCGCTAGTGCTGCCGCCCGCATTGGCCGTGTTGACCCGAGGGAAGTACTATCTCCGCCGCGCCGACGACGGAATCGAGCTGCCCATGTTCGACGCCGACGGCAACCCGAGCGACGCCAAGCTTTTGTGCCACGTGACGGGCCTGGAGTTCGAGCGTCCGGACATGGTCCGGTCCGCCCAGGACGGGCCCGACGGCGAGCCGCAGTTCATCTCTTCGCTCGCCTTGTCGACGGACAAGTCGGGGGAGTTGGTCCTGCCGGCTCAAAAGTAGGCGGGAGTTCAAAAGGCCCCATGGGCCTCGACGACGGATGGGCGGCCTGGCCGCGGTCCCGTCGTCGAGGCCTTTGGTCTGTCTTCGTAGTGTTTGATGTCCCGCGTCTCGCTGGTGAAGCGAAGCGGGGTAGTGAACCGGAGCATGTGGATAACTTTCCCGACAAAATGAGGAAGTGAGCTATCATTTTTGGAACGTTTAGTCTTGAAACTATTTGGGGATAGCAAACCATGACTCCACGCACCTCGGTTTCTGCTCGCTTTTTCATGATTGTCAGCCTTGCGACGGCGTTGACGCTGACCGCGTGCGTGAACACTACCGAGCCGCAGACCGGACAATCTGCGTCATCTACGGTTTCTGCAACTGCCACGGCTACGCCCTCTCTGGCCCTTGCTTACAAGCCCGCCGACGCTAATGGGAAAGCCGAGAACGTGCCCATCCCGGTGCTCCCGGAGGCCGCCAAGGCGAACAGCAAGGAAGGCGTGGAGGCGTTTGCCAGGTACTGGTTCCAAGCGCTTTCATACGCTTATGAGACTGGGGACACTACTGCCATCAAGCGGACCACTGGTCCTAACTGCGTTCTTTGCACCGCTTTGCAGGAAGCCATAACCGTTGCCTGGACAGACGGAAAGTGGATCGTTGGCGGCCGCATTGAGACTCCCGTGGTTGTCGGAAAATACGAAGCTGGAGGAGAGTCTCCAGAAGTGACGATCCAGGCAATTCAGCAGCTAATCGAGATTCGCAGAGCGGATGGAACCCTTTTCCAAGACGCCACCAAAGCTTCCAATAGGGGAATGCAACTCGTGGCCACGCTGAGCGCGAACGGTTGGACAGTGATCGACCTCGGATTGATCTACTAGCGATGCGACCGGTCAGTTACCTGTCGGTTGGATCTATGGTTCTCTCGTTCTTGACTGGGTTCCCAGCTGCGGTGGATTCGAAAGGAACAGAGTCGCCGGTCATCATTGGCCTGGAGGAAAATGGGGTAAACGTTGGATCCTCGAAGTGGATCCGTGATCCCCAAACCGGCGAATTTAGCCCCGCCCCTCTGAACTTCGTCAGCGATGACCCCAACCAATACAAGGCAGAGCTCCAATGCCAGGTCGACGACAATGCCTTGGATAAGAAGTGCCTACCTGGGCAGGTGCAATGTCCGCCTCGCGAGCCTGGTGGGAAATCTGGAACGCCGGTCATCTGGAAAGTCGCGCCCAAGGCGGTTTCAAATCCCACGTGGATTGACTGGAAATCGGGCAACAATGGTCCGTCCTGCCTGTACGACCAAAAGCCAGAGGACGTCCTGCCCAAGATTGCGGCAAGAGTTGAGAGCGACTTCCGCAACCTTCCGATCAAGCCCGCAAACCTGACCGCCCAGCCAAGCCCGCACACGCTCAAGGGCGCTGAAACCAACATCTTCGCCGACGCCGTTGAACAGCAATTCGATGTGACGCTCCTCGGCCAGCGAGTCCATATAGTCGCAACCCCCGTGGAGTACATCTATAGCTATGGGGACGGCAGCACTCTGGGGCCAACACCCTTTGCGGGCGGACCACTTCCGGAAGCGGAATGGGGCCAAAAGACGAGAACAAGCCACGTGTTTCAACAGACCGGTGACTTTCAGTTGTCCGTGACCACCACCTTCCGCGGCACCTACTCCGTGAATGGTGGCCCGAACATGCAGATTCCCGGCACAGGGCAGGTCGCGTCGCCGTCACAAAAGGTCAGCGTCTGGAGGTCGATCACGCGCAACTACGCCGACAACTGCATCGTGAACCCGCGTGGCGAGGGCTGCCCTGGGGTGCCCTAGGACGGCTGGGAAGAATCACAGTGTTCGAGCGACACCCGGCCTCTCAGACTAAGGCGAGCCCCGCCGTCGTCGTGTGATCCCAATCTCAACAGGAATAGTTGCAGGCGCGTGGCAGTTGCCGCCAGTGGACCTGTTCCCGTTTGAAAGGCACTGCCCATGTTGTTTTCCCCTTTGACTCTCGGCGAGATTGAACTTCCCAACCGCTTGGTCATGGCGCCGTTGACCCGCCTCCGTTCAGGCGTCGAGGGTGTTCCCGGCCCGCTGGTTGTGGAACATTACCGGCAGCGTGCTTCCCTTGGTCTGATCGTTAGCGAGGGCACATACCCGACGCCTGCAGGCCAGTCCTACCCCGGGCAGCCCGGCCTCGTCACGGAGGAACAGCTCGCAGGCTGGAAGAAGGTGACCGACGCTGTTCATGCCGAGGGCGGCCGCATTTTCGCCCAGGTTATGCACGGTGGCCGCGTTTCCCACCCGGACATCACCGGCGGTCACGAGATCGTCGCACCCAGTGCCGTGCCCATCGACGGCGAAGTCCGCACGCCGAACGGCAAGAAGCCGTACCCGGTGCCCCGCGAACTGAGCACCGACGAACTTCCCTCGGTAATCCAGGAAATCGTGACGGCATCCCGGAACGCAGTCGAGGCCGGATTCGACGGCGTGGAGCTGCATTCTGCGAATGGCTACCTGCTGCACGAATTCCTGGCACCCAACACCAACGTCCGCACTGACAGCTACGGTGGCTCCCCGGAAAACCGTGCACGCTTTGTGATCGAAACCGTCAATGCGGTGGTTGAAGCCTTGGGCGCCAACAGGGTCGGCATCCGGATTTCCCCGGAGCACTCGGTCCAGGGGATCGCCGAGACCGACCCCGCCGACGTCCGTGCCACCTATGAAGTCCTGGTGGACACCATCGCCTCGCTCAACCTCGCCTACCTCAGCATCCTCCACCATGATCCCAAGGGTGAGCTTGTCCAGGACCTTCGCGAGCGTTTCAACGGCACCTTCCTGGTGAACACCGGCTTTGGTGAAGTGACCACACTGGATGAAGCCGTGGCACTTGTGGCCGACGGTCACGCCGACGCCGTCGTGGTCGGCCGCCCCGCCATCGCCAACCCGGACCTCGCGCGCAGGTGGCGTGAGGGCCTCCCGCTCAACGAGTCGGATCCCTCCACGTTCTACGGTGAAGGCGCCAAGGGGTACACAGACTACCCGTTCTACGCCAACTAGAACCCCCGAAACCCCGACGGCGGCACCTGCGAAAGGTGCCGCCGTCGCGGTTTTAAGGCCTTTGCCGCTCTCGCCCTCCCGATTTCCGTGCCATGGCGAGGGATTCTGCTGGATCACTCGAGGTGGCACGTTCCCGAGACCGGAATCACCGGGAATTCTCCCCCTGCGTGGGGGGTGATCCAGCAGAATCCAACGCGCCGGTCTTGCGGGAGAGGTTTCAGGGCCAGCAAAGAGCGTCCTAAGCCGCCACGCGGGGACCATTCCTATAGGATTTGTCTATGAAACTCGCTTCCTCACGGGACCGCGCCCCCGGCCGACCCGTCAGCCGCCAGGTTCTCGCCGACCACGTCTACGAAGAACTTCTGGCCTGGCTCATGGACGGCCGGCTCGAACCGGGAGCCGCGGTCAGCATCGACGGCACGGCGCGGGAATTGGACGTTTCCCCGACACCCGTGCGTGAGGCTTTGGCGAGGCTGGAGCATACAGGCATGGTCCGCCGAGTTGCGCTCAAGGGTTACAGGGTGGCCCCGGTTTTCACGCGCGAAGATTTTGCGGAGCTGATGGAGGCCCGGCTCGCGATTGAGCCAGTGAATGCCCGGCTGGCGTGCAGCCGGATCACTCCCGAGGGTTTGGCGGACTTGCGAGGGGCTGTGAAGGACCTGGAGACGGCTCCCCGGGGCCCTTCTTTCGTGGAATTCCGGGACTATCTCGAGGCCGATGAGCGCTTCCATAAGCTGATCGCCGAGCAGTCCGGCAACCAATTCATGCTCGCCGCCTACTCCGCGCTGGGCGGCCAAGTCCAGCGGTTCCGACTGTTCGGGGGAGTGGGTATCACGGACGCAGAACAGGCCATCGCCGAACACCAAGCCGTGCTCGAAGCGCTGGCGAGCGGCGACCCGGAACAGGCCGAAGCCGCCATGGCCAACCATGTGCACAAGGTCCGTGCCCGGGCTATTGCCGACGCGCCCGCTGACTAAACTGCCAGGACGCTGCCGCGGACACTGACCTCAGGGCTGACGGCGCACGGGGTGGCTGCCGCGGACATCGCAAAGGTCGTCCAATTGCCCCCGGTGGCGGTGCAGTTCTCCTCCTTGCTGGGCTAAAACCCTGTGCTGACACTCCTCGGACCGAAAGTGCTGAGCGCTCTTCCGGCCAAGGACGCGGCCTTCCTGACGAGCCGATCCTTCGTCGCGAGCCTGATTTCCGGCCACTCAAACGGGCAGCGAATCGGTGACACCCTTCACAAACATATGTAAGACATATAGGATCTTCGATGATGCGGGGAACCGTCGTATGAAGCTCGGGGCCGGCCTGCTGAAGACCAAATAAATATGTTGACAGTCTTGCTTAGATAGTAAATCCTATAGGAAACAGGATTCCACGAAGGAGTGAAAACTATGGCTTACACCGCCGAAACCTGGCCCATCACCGCGGCCCTGCTCCAGTTCCCCGGCACTGATGCCACGGGACAGCACATCAACGACGCCGAGGCTTCCGCTTGGGCCGAGGTCCTGCAGGAAGTCAAGGACGCAGGATTTGCCAACGCAGACCTCACGGACAGCTGGGTCCGTCCGGGGGACCTCAGCAAGGAACGCCTCGCCGAGTTCAAACAGACCGCAGAGCACGTTGGGATAGGCATCCCGGTCATTTCGGCCATTCGCCGGAGCGTCATCCACGCCCGCGACTGGGCGGAGAACCTGGCGTACAGCCACCGAACCATCGACGCCGCAGCCGAACTAGGGTGCGAGGTTGTTTCTTTCGGACTCCACCAGGCCATCACCGCCGAGCAGCAAAAGCAGCTGTGGTTCTGGACGGTGGAAGGCTACAAGGATCCGATCGGGGACAAGGAAGCCTGGGGCAACGCCGTCACACGCTTGCGGGAACTCGGTGAGCACGCCGCGGAAGCCGGCATCCTCCTGTCCCTCGAAATGTACGAGGACACCTACCTCGGCACCGCCGATTCCTCGGTCCAGTTGGTCCAGGACATCGGGCTCGCCAACGTAGGCCTCAACCCGGACCTCGGCAACCTGATCCGCCTTCACCGTCCCATCGAGGACTGGCGCGAGATGGTGGCCAAGACCCTGCCGTACTCCAACTACTGGCACATGAAGAACTACATCCGCGACGAAGACGTGGCCCGCGACAGCTACATCACCATGCCTGCACCGATGGAGAGCGGCCTTATCAACTACCGCGAAGCCTTCAAGCTCGCGCTTTCGGTGGGCTTCCAGGGCATCCTGTGCACCGAGCACTACGGCGGCGACGGGCTCAGCGTCACGGCGAGCAACCAGGAATACCTCCGCCGACAGGTCCTTCCGAAAACCGAAAACTACGTCCTCGGCCAGAGCCAGGTCGCCCAGGGCCGGCAGCAGCCTTCCGGTCGGAGCGAGTCCGGGTCCACCCAGCCAGTAGCCTCCCAACTGGCTGGAGTCTAGGACCATGACAAGGATCTTCGACAACCCCGCAGACTTTGCGGACGATGCGCTGGACGGATTCGTCGCCGCCAACCGCGGCTATGTTGCCCGGGTGGACGGCGGAGTGGTCCGGTCCACCGAAGTGCCTACCGGGCAGGTCGCCTTGGTGGTGGGCGGAGGCTCGGGGCACTACCCGGCTTTCGCGGGACTGGTCGGGCCAGGCCTGGCAACCGCCTCGGCGTGCGGCAACATGTTTGCTTCCCCGGCGGCGGGCCAGGTATATCGGGTGGCCAAAGCAGCCAACGCCGGCGGAGGAGTCCTGCTCAGCTACGGCAACTACGCAGGAGACGTGCTGCACTTCGGCCAGGCCCAGTTGCGGCTCAACGCGGAGGGCATCGAAACCCGAACCGTGACTGTCACCGACGACATCGCCAGCGCTCCGTTGGACCAGATCGAAAAGCGGCGGGGAATCGCTGGCGACCTCACGGTCTTCAAGATCGCCGGCGCCGCGGCCGAAGCGGGACTGGACCTCGACGCCGTCGAGCGCTTGGCGATCAAGACGAACTACCGCACACGCTCGCTGGGCGTGGCCTTCGACGGTTGCACCCTTCCGGGCGCCTCGGATCCGCTGTTCCATGTACCGGCCGGCCAGATGTCCCTCGGTCTGGGCATCCACGGCGAGCCGGGCATTTCCGAGCACAAAATGCCCACGGCGTCCGAGCTCGCCGAACTGCTCGTCTCCAAGCTCCTCAACGACAAGCCCGACGACGCCGGAAACCGCGTGGTGGCCATCGTCAACGGCCTCGGCACGGTCAAGTACGACGAACTCTTCCTGCTCTTCGGCAAGATCGAGAAGCTCCTCGGCAAAGCAGGACTCACGGTAGTGGAACCCGAGTGCGGCGAGCTCGTGACAAGCCTGGACATGTCCGGTCTTTCGCTGACCCTGCTGTGGCTGGACGAGGAGCTTGAGCAGTATTGGGCTGCACCCGCGGACACCCCCGCCTTCCGCAAGGGCAACCTCGCGCCCCGCCCGCCCCGCAACCAAGCGAGCGTCACCGCCGTGGACGAGTCCGACGTCGAGCAGCCCACCGAAGCTGCTGCCGAACTGGGGCGGCAGGCCGTGGCCGTGCTCGCCCAGGTGCGGGACGTCGTCGTCGAGCATGAAGAAGAACTCGGCAAGCTGGACGCGATTGCCGGCGACGGCGACCACGGCATCGGCATGCGACGCGGCGTGGAGGCCGCTTTCACCGCAGCCGAGACGGCAATCGGAGCCTCGATCGGTCGGATCCTGACGGCGGCGGGGGAGGCCTGGAGCGAACGCGCCGGCGGTACCTCGGGCGCTCTGTGGGGCTCGGCGATCATTGCGGCCGGGCAGGCGCTCGGCAATAAGGCGGGTTACTCGGGTGAGGACGCGGCGGCCGCCGTCACTGCCTTTGTGGAGGCGATCACGGAGCTCGGCAAAGCCGAACCTGGCGACAAGACCATGGTGGACGCGTTGCTGCCGTACCGGGACGCGTTCCTCACAGAGTTCGACGCCGGAGCCCCGGTTGACCGGGCCCTCGCGGCTGCTGCTGCGGCGGCCGAGTCCGCGGCAGCTGAGACGGCGCGTTTGCGTCCCCTCAAGGGCCGGGCCCGTCCGCTCGCGGAGAAGAGCCTGGGCCACCCTGATCCTGGCGCGGTCTCCTTCGGGCTGATCACGGCGAGGATCTCACAACATATCGATTCACAACTGGGCGGTTCACAGCCGGCGCTCCCGGCAGGAAACGGAGTTCAAGCATGAGTACATCAGAGGGCTGGCGGATTGTCGTCGGCAATGACGAAGCCGGCGTGGAATACAAGCAGGCGCTCATGGCGCTGCTTGAGGCCGATCCCCGGGTGGCGTCCGTAACCGACGTTGGCGTCGGCGCCGACGACTCCACGGCCTACCCGCACGTTGCCGTGGATGCGGCGCGCAAAGTTGCCGAGGGCCAAGCAGACCGTGCCCTCTTGATCTGCGGAACGGGCCTTGGCGTGGCCATCGCGGCCAACAAGGTTCCCGGAATCCGGGCCGTCACCGCGCACGACAGCTACTCCGTTGAGCGCTCGGTCCTGAGCAACAACGCCCAGGTCCTGACCATGGGACAGCGGGTGATCGGCTTGGAACTGGCCAAGAAACTGGTGGACGAATGGCTGGGCCACCACTTCGACGAAACATCACCTTCCGCCGCCAAGGTGGACGCCATTTGCTCCTACGAGCCCGATTACACAAAGGCAGTGTGACATGACTGAATCAACAAGCAGCGCCGCAGGCGACGGAAGCGCGGCCCGGAAGATCGCCGTCGTCGGCTCCGGTTACATGGGCGGCGGGATCGCGCAGGTCCTGGCCCTCGGCGGGGCACGCGTGGCGTTGGCGGATGTGTCCGCGGAAATCGCGCAGAAGAACTACGACCGCCTGCTCGTGGAGTCGGATGAATTCGTGGCCGCGGGCCTCTTTCCGGAAGGGTCCACGGCAATCCTGAAGGCCAATCTGTGGGCGGCCAAGGACATCGAAGAGGCCGTGGCGGTTGCCGACTTCATCGAAGAAGCCGTCCCGGAGGTCCTCGACATCAAGCACAAGACCCTGGCACGCATCAGCGCCGCCTCCCGTCCTGACGCCGTGATCGGCTCCAACACCTCCACGATCTCCATCGCCGATCTGGCCGAGGCCGTGGCACGTCCGGAGCGGTTCCTGGGCGTGCACTTCTCCAACCCCTCTCCGTTCATTCCCGGCGTCGAGATCATTCCCCACGCCGGCACCACGCCGGAGACCGTTGCTGCTTCCCGCGAACTGGTCCACGCGGCCGGCAAGCAAACCGCTGTGGTGAAGGACGTCACGGGCTTCGTGCTCAACCGGCTCCAATACGCGCTTTTCCACGAGGCTGCGCAGCTGGTGGAGCAGGGGATCGCAACAGCCGACGACGTCGACACCCTGGTCCGTACCACGTTCGGCTTCCGTCTGCCGTTCTTTGGCCCATTCGCGATCGCCGACATGGCCGGACTGGACGTCTACGACTTCTGCTACAAATCCCTGCAGACCGGATTCCCGGAACGCTTCGCCACCCCGAAGATCCTGAGCGACCTCGTGGAGGCAGGAAAGCTCGGGACCAAGAGCGGGGCAGGTTTCCTCAACGTCCCCGCGGAACGCACCCCGGAACTCATCGCTTACCGGAACAAGGCCTACGTGGCCATGCAGAAGCTCCTCGACGAGCTCGGCCCGGCACCCATCAACTAGTCCCGACATTCACAGGAGAATACCCATGAGCATCTTCCCCGCGGAACGAACCGCGATTGTCACCGGCGCCGTTTCCGAGCGCGGCATCGGCCGGGCTACCGCCAACTACCTTGCAGCACAGGGCTGGAACATCGGCATCATCGACCTCGACGACGCACTCTGCAAGTCCACCGCCAAGGAAATCGCCGCCGAATACGGCGTACAGGCCTACGGCGTGGGCGCCAACGTGGCCGACGAGGCATCCGTGCGCTCCGCGATCGACACGCTCGAGGCCGAGTTGCCGCAGATCGTGGCCCTCGCCAACGTCGCCGGCGTCAGCTCACCGATCCCGTACCTGGAACTCGAGCCAGCCGAATGGAACCGTGTCCTGGATATCAACCTCAACGGCGTCCACTACGCCACCCGCCGCGTGGCCGAATCCATGGTCAAGAACCGCATCGGCCGCATCGTGAACATCTCCTCGGTCTCCGCACAGCGCGGCGGCGGGACGTTCTCCAAGACCCCGTACTCGGTAGCCAAGGCCGGCGTCATCGGCCTGACCCGTGCCACCGCCCGGGAACTGGGGGAGTACGACATCACCGTCAACGCCATTTCTCCCGGCCCGATCGACACCGACATCATGGGCGGCACCCTCAGCCAGGAACGCAAGGACGAACTCACCAAGGACCTCGTGGTGAACCGTGTGGGCTCCACGCGGGACATCGCCGCCGCCATCGCCTTCCTCATCAGCGAGGACTCCGGTTACATCTCGGGCCAGACGCTGAATGTCGACGGCGGCTTGTACATGCACTAATCCGCACCTGCACTAATCCCGAATGCTTGAAACCTGATTATTCAACACTGATTACTCATCTGTCCTTACTCAACGAGGAGTTTCGATGTCCCTTGCCACTTCATCCACGAAGGAGATGCTGGATTCGCCGATCCTGAAATCGGCGATCCGCAAGGCTGCCACCCGGCTCATGCCGATGCTGGTCATCCTCTATGTGGTTTCCTTCCTTGACCGCACCAATGTCGGTTTCGCCGAAGCTGCACTCGGCGCCGACAAAGGCGTCTCGGCCGGGGCGTTCGCGCTCGGTGCCGGTATTTTCTTCATCGGTTACGCGATCTTCGAAATCCCCAGCAACCTGCTGCTCAAGAAGGTGGGTGCGAAGGTCTGGCTCGCCCGTATTGCGATCACGTGGGGCATCGTCTCGGCCTGCTTCGCGTTCGTGCAGGGTGAGACGTCCTTCGTGATCCTGCGGTTCCTGCTCGGCGTGACCGAGGCCGGCCTGTTCCCGGGCGTCATCATGTACCTGGCCGAGTGGTTCCCGAACAAGGTGCGCGTGCAGATGTTCGCGATCTTCTACCTCGCCCAGCCGTTCTCGCAGATGATCGGCAACCCGCTCTCGGGCTGGCTCATCAACATCGGCGACCAGCTTCCGGGCGTCCGTGGCTGGCAGGTCATGTTCTTCATCGAGGGCATCCTGGCCGTGCTCGCGGGCGTTGCGGCGTTCTTCTTCCTGATCAACGGGCCGGAGAAGGCCAAGTTCCTCAACGTCGACGAGAAGTTCGCGCTCAAGGAGATCATGACCCAGGAGGACACTGTAAAGGATGAAAGCGGGCCGCGGGGCGTCTTCGCGGCGATGCGCAACGGCCGCGTCTGGTACTTCACCCTCATCTACTTCTGCCTGCAGATCGCCGTCTACGGCGTCACCTTCTTCCTCCCGCAGCAGGTTTCGTCGCTGACCGGCCAGAAGGTGGGCCTCGCGGTCGGCCTCCTGATCGCGGTTCCGTGGTTCTTCGGGATCTTCTCCTGCTACCTGATCGGCCGGGCAGCCAACACGGTCGCAAAGCGCCGCACGTTCGGCACGGTGCTGTTCGTCTCGACGGGTCTGTGCATCCTCGGTTCGGCCTGGGCCGGGACCAACCACCAGCCGGTGCTCGGACTGATCTTCATCACGCTCGCGGTATGCAGCTTCCTCGCTGTCGGGCCGGTTGTCTGGGCTTACCCCACGGCATTCCTCGCCGGTTCCGCAGCCGCGGCCGGCATTGGCCTGATCAACTCGCTGGGCAACCTGGGCGGTTTCGTGGCTCCGATTCTGCGGACCGCGGTCAACAGCGCCACGGCAGACCCCACCGGATCCGCCGGTGTCTACGCGCTCGGAATCCTGCCCTTCCTGGCGGCCGCCATGATGTATGGCACCCGGGTATTCAAGAACAAGGCCGACGACCTTCTGGGCAAGTAGACCGTTGTACATCGGGGTCAGCACCAAGATGTACATGGGCTACCGGCACAGCATGTCCTGGCTGGAGCAAGTTCGAAGTGAAGTGGACGCCCGTCCGGCCCTGGTGGCCGGGCGGGTGGTCCCGTTTGTGATCCCGTCGTTTCCCGTGTTGCCGGACGCGGCCCGGATACTGGAAGGCTCTCCGCTCCTTCTGGGTGCGCAGAACTGTGGCTGGGCCGAGGGGCCGTGGACGGGTGAAGTGTCACCGCGGTTGCTGGCGGAGCTGGGTGTGCGGCTCGTGGAGATCGGACACGCTGAACGACGCCGGCATTTCGCCGAGGACGACGCCGTGGTCGCATTGAAGGTCCGGGCCGCGGTGGAAGCAGGGTTGACTCCGTTGCTGTGTGTCGGCGAGGAGGCCGTCGCCGATCCGGCGGTGTCGGCGTCGTTCGTGTTCCAGCAGATCTCGGCCGCCGTGCGGGACGACTGGGAGACGGCGGGCCGCGTGGTTATTGCGTACGAACCGGTGTGGGCCATCGGCGCTGCCGAGCCGGCCGGCGCAGCTTATGTGTCCGACGTCGTCGCTCACTTGCGAGACTTGCTCGCCGAGCATGGCCTCGCGGGGCTGCCGATCATTTACGGTGGCTCGGCCAAACCGGGGCTCCTGCCCGAGCTGCGGGGTGTGTCCGGACTGTTCCTAGGCCGCTTCGCCCACGACGCCGCGAACTTCGGGGCGGTCTTGGACGAGGCGCTCGCGGCGGACGAGGCGCTCGGGCCGCCACGCTGGCACAGTCCGACAAAACCTCCCAGGTGCTCCAGCCCTTCCGGCTGTGTCGGCAAGTAGTTGGTCAGTTCCGGTGAGCGCACGACGACGGCGCGCCACTGACCGCGCGACACCGCCACATTGATCCGGTTGCGCGAGAGCAGGAACTCCATGCCGCGCGGAACCTCGGCGGCAGCAGACGCAGCCATGGACACGATCACCACGGGGGCTTCCTGGCCTTGGAATTTGTCCACGGTCCCGACCCGCACACCGCGGAGTCCAGCCATTCTCAGTTCGTGCTGGATGAGCTGGACCTGGGCGTTATAGGCAGCCACCACGAGGATGTCCTTTTCGAGCAGCGGCCGCTCTTCGGCTGATTCGCGCGGGTCCAGCCAAGCCAGTCCCAGGTGCGCCCTGACTTGGCGGACTACCTCCGCAGCCTCTTCGGGAGACTGCGTGGAATTGCCGCTGTGCGGGACGTAGACACACTCGACGCCGGCCCGGACTCCGGAGAGCCGCCGCCCGGAAGCAGCCGGTGCCGAATGCAGCCGACCATCGTAGGACAGCTCCGACACCGCAGCGCACAGATCCGGGTGCATGCGCCACGACGTCGCGAGGAAGTAGCCGAGCTCCGCGGGCAGCGTGTGCAGGCCGTGGGCCAGCCAGCCGAGGGCAGACTCATCCACGGGTTCCGGGTGCTTGCCCTGGGTGACTTGGGGAAGTTGCTGCGGGTCGCCAAGGAGCAGCAGCCGCTTCGTTGCCCGGCTCACGGCGAGCGTGTTGGCGAGCGAGAACTGACCGGCCTCGTCGATCACCAGCAAGTCCAGGGAACGGGCGGGCACGGAGCTTCCCGTCATAACCCAGGCGGTGCCGCCGATGAGGCAACCGCCTGGTGCGGCGAGGAGGCGGGCGACGTCCTTATCCTTGCGCCGGCTCCACGGCACGTCGCCATCGTGCTTCATATCCTTGGCGACAACGTCGGGATTCACCCCGGCCCCAATTGCCGTGCAGAGCATGTTCTCAATCATGGCGTTCGATTGGCCCACTACCCCGACCTTCCAACCTTTCGCCACCAACCGGGCCACGACGCGTGCGCCGACATAGGTCTTCCCCGTGCCGGGAGGGCCTTGGACTGCGACGTAGGAATGGTCGAGGTCGTTGACTGCGGCTGTCACGGCATTGACATACCCCTCGTCTCCGGGTTCGACCACGGGCAGGGCCCCGAGACTTTTCAGCCGGGGCGGGATGCGGCGCAGCAGGTCCAAAGCCGGGTCCTTCGGCCATGACGGCAGGTTGGAGCGTACCTCGATGGCCAGTTCCGAGAGGGCCGCGCGCTGACCTTTTGTGTTGACGGGAGCATCCGGCGTGAGCGCCATGGGCAGCTGCTGGAAAGGGGAGGTTTTGCTGGGCAGGATCTCCCGGACCAGAACCGTGTCGCCGGCTTCCTTGCCGGCTTGGTCCTCTCCGGCTCCGTCAGCAGGGCCGTAACCGCCGACCTCCAGGATTTCGGTACCCCCTGCACCTGACCTGCCCTGGGCACTAAACGCCTTGCCGTCGAACGCCTCCGGCACCGGTGGACCGTACATCCGGAAGTACGTCTTACCGGATCCGAAGCCTGATCCTTCGGCTGCGCGGCCGAAGAGCAGCACATCCCTTGAGGGGTTCCGCTTTCCAGGCAGTACGGCCCAATCACGCACCACTTCGCCGCCTTCCACGATGAAGCAGTCCCTCGTGTCTTCCCATTCGGAGACCGGCCGGTCCAGGCGGTCGAAGTGTCCCCACCAGAATTGCTTGTCCTCCCGCCGGTGAAAGCCAACCGCGGCCGCCACCATGGCCACCGCCCGGTTGTCGTCGGAGCGGAGGGAATCGTCCGGCAAGTCCGCAAGGTAGTCGAGGAGGGCTGTTTCCTCGGGCGCGGCCTCGTACTTGTCCGGCGCGGTCTCCGCAGGCAGTTCGGGTCCCGAAGCGGCCGGAAAACCGGGCTCAATGGAGCGTTCCGCTGCCAGGCCCAACAGCCAATTCCGCAGTTCCAGGGTGGAGAGGCAGTCGTATTCGTTGTAGTCGGAAATACCCGCGAGGATCGTTGCCGCCTCATCTTCGCGGTTCGCGTCCCGGGCCGTGCAGTAATTGGCGTAGGCAACCACGGAGGCTCCGGCGTCGGTCACGTCGCCCGAGCGCAAATGTTCGCCCATATACAGAGGCTCGAGTTTCTTGATGCTGTAGGAGTCTTCGGAGATGCGGATGCTGTGCCGAACGGTGTCGTAGAGGTCCACCAGCACGCCTTCGCGGAGAAGGTTGTCCACTGCGGCTTCGCCCACAGTGTGGATGACCGACAGGTTCCGCAGCGCGGTCTTCTCGTAGGCCGCGTAGTGGTAGATCCGCATGTCCGGATACTTCATGCGGCGTTCTTCCACGTAGTCGAGGAACTCGATGAACGCTTGCCGTTCCTCAGCCCGGGAATGTGCCCAGAACGGCTTGAACACCGGAGATCCGCCCGGCTCGGTCGGATTTTCGATGACCCCGAACAAGTACTCCAGTCCCCAGCGGCCGGTTACCGGGTCTTGCCACAAGGGGTCTCCCTCGAAGTCGAAGAAGATGTCTCCCGCGTCTGGCCGGGGGAGCCGGGCCAGGGAATTCTGCTCCAGAACGGAATAGCTGATGCTCTTCGCGGTGCCCGTCTTGTCGGTGTAATTGACGGTGCCATCGGGCGTGGCTATTCCGGTTTGCAGTCGGGCCTGTTCCTGCAGGCGCCTTGTGGCGGAATCCGCGGCGTCGGGCATCTCGGCAAGGGCGTCGATGGTGAAAATGCCGTTTTCCATGAGCTTCTTGCGCCGGGTAATTCTCATGCCCGCCACCATGAGCAGATCCCGGTGGAGCCGCACTTGCTCCTTGCAGTAGTCGCAGCGACCGCATGCGGTGACCCCGGCCGCGCCCCATTGGATAGGCTCCAGCCGCGATCGGTGTGCGCCCGTCAATGCAAGGAAGCGGTCCCGGCGTTCGCGGTATACCGGCAGGACATCGGCGAGGCGGTGGTTGCTGTGCACATAGTCGAAGCCGGCCCGGCCGTCCGGCACGCCAGCGTCGCGCTGGATGGTGGCCCCGAGGACCAGGGTCAGATCCGGGGCCGGAGTGATTCCCGCCTTGAGCAACTGCTCGGCATAGGCCGCCAGTTGCAACAGCGCAGTGACCTTGGCGTGGCGGGCGAGCTTGGTGTCGTACACCGCGTAGCTGCCGTCAGGCTGCTTGACGAGGAAATCGGACCGTCCGTGAAACTGACCGTCGAAGAATGCCGCCTGGAAGACCACATCGGCGCCGGACCGCAACGCCTCGATGGATTCCGCATGCTTGGCCTGCAGGGTGGCGCGGTCCATCGCTTCGGCGGGAACGACGTCGAACACGCCCGTGTGCGCAAGCGGATCCCACGTGCCGAACTCGGCCATAAAGCGGTCCAGCACCCTGTGCTCGTGAACGTCGCCCAGCGCGGCGGTCCGTTCCAGCATTTCGTCGACGTCGAACGTCGGCTTCTGGGTGAGGCCCAGCTTCTCATCCAACTTGCGCAGCAACTGGTACTCGCACGTGGAAGCCGTGACGAGGTCGCTGGCGGAAAACACCAAATCCTGCTGGTGCCCTGCAACTTCTGAATCGAGAAAAAACACCGTGCCCCCGGACTGTTGAGCTGATGATGCCAAGCTATCAGTGCGGTCCGACAAGAAGGAGAGCCCCGGCGCTACGCTGGTCCAAACACAAGAGGGACCACGGACAGCACAGCACCGCCACCCCCACCCGATCCCCATTTCCCGGAAAGCAGGCTCCGAATGACCCAGTCTGACGCCTCAACCTCCCAGGACCCAGCCTTCGAAGCCGCGTACCGGGCCGCCCAAAAGAGCCTTCACGAAGGCGGCATTCCCATCGGCGCGGCGCTCGCACGCGGTGGCGTGGTGATCGCGAGCGGGCACAACGAACGTGTCCAGAACGGCGACCCCATCGCGCACGGGGAGATGTCGGCTCTCCGCGCAGCCGGCCGACAGAAAAGCTACCGGGACACCATCCTGTACACGACCCTCGCGCCGTGCGCCATGTGCACGGGCACCATCATCCAGTTCAAGATCCCGCGCGTGGTGGTGGGGGAATCCCGCACGTTCGGCGGCGAATTCGAGCTGTTGCAGTCCCGGGGCGTAGAGGTTGTGGTCCTCGATGATCAGCGGTGCGTTGACATGATGCGCACCTTCCAGGAAGAGAATCCGGACCTGTGGGCCGAGGACATCGCCGAGTAAATCCGGCGGGAGCAACAAGTAATTCGGCGGAGCAAACAGCATCTGGCCACAGCCTTAGCCCAAGCGTAGGCTGACAGCATCGGCGTCGGTGCCGGGGGTCCGCGTCGATACCCAATCGATCAAGGAGGACTCATGAGTGTTGTGCGCGAATTCATGACCACCAATGCCCAGTGCGTCAAAGAAGAGCAGTCGCTGCGTGACGCGGCTGTCCTGATGCGCGACCTGGACGTCGGTTCGCTGCCGATCTGCGGCAACGATGGAAGACTCAAGGGATTCATCACTGACCGCGACATTGTGGTCAGGTGCGTTGCTGAGGGACTGGATGCTGACCGGCTGACCGCGGCAGATCTGGCCCAGGGCACGCCGATCTGGATCGATGCGGATGCCAGCGTCGATGCCGCCATCGACCTGATGGAAAAGCACCAGATCCGGCGCCTTCCGGTCATCACCGACCACAAGTTGGTGGGCATCATCAGCCAGGGCGATATCGCCCGCAACTACACCGAGGAGCGCGTAGGCGAATTGGTGGAGCACATCTCCGCCAAGACCCCCATGGCGCAACAGGGTTAACCGCAACTTTCGCATCCATCAAGCGCCACGGCCCTCCGGCCGTGGCGCTTCCGTATGGGGGTTAAGAAGTCCCAGAAGCTAGAGAAACGCTTCCCGCCCGGTGCCTTCACGCATCACCAGTTCCCCGTCCTCGATGGATACCAGCAGGCTCTTTGCCTTTCCATGCAGTTTCTTGCTTGCGCTCAACTGCCGGCTGGTGACCTCGACGCCTACGGTGGATCCCTTCGCGGGCAACTCCACCGAGATCTCCGCCGCCATCCCCAGGATCTCCCTGGTCGATACGTCGCGCTCGTGGTGGGCCTCTTTGTGGTTGACGGTGACTTCTACGTCATCTGCGTCAAAGCCGTCCTGCAGGATGATGAGCAGTTCTTGCATGATGCGCCTCTTCCTTGAGTAGCATTCCTGACCGGATCAACGGCGGCTCTTTCCACTACAGCACTCCGCGCCGTCTTTAGGTAGGGCAAAATGTCAGGGTGACTCATCTTCCACAGCACCAGTCAGCAGACGCCGCCATCCACGCCCTGATCGCCGAAGAACTCGGCGTGAAGTCCTGGCAGGTCAAGGCCGCGGTTGACTTGCTTGACGCCGGATCCACCGTTCCGTTTATCGCCCGGTACCGCAAGGAAGTCACCGGGACGCTCGATGACACCCAGTTGCGCGAGCTCGAGGAACGGCTCCGGTACCTGCGGGACCTGGAGGACCGCCGTCGGACGGTCCTTGAGGCGATTGCCGCGCAAGGCAAGCTAACTCCGGAACTGGAGGCCGCCGTCGTCGGGGCCGATACCAAGTCCCGGCTCGAAGACATCTACCTGCCCTTCAAATCCAAGCGCCGTACCAAAGCGCAGATCGCCCGCGAGGCCGGCCTCGAACCACTCGCCGATGCGCTGCTCGCGAACCCCCAGCTCGAGCCCGAGCGTGAGGCCGCCAAGTACCTCAACGCCGAGCACTCCATTGATGATGCCGCCGCGGCGCTCGCCGGCGCCCGCTCGATCCTCGTGGAGCGGGTCTCCCAGGACCCCGATCTCGCCGAGACGCTACGCGAGCGGTTGTGGACGCAGGGTCGGATGGTTTCGCGCGTGAAGAAGGGCAAGGAACTCGAGGGGCAGAAGTTCAAGGACTACTTCGAGTTCTCCCAAGTGCCGTCCGGCATGCCCGGCCACCGCGTGCTCGCACTCTTGCGCGGCGAGAACGACGGCGTCCTGGAGCTTGATCTCGCCGAGGCAGAACCAGCCGACGACGACGCCCTGGCTGCCGCGCGCGCCCGGTACGAGAACGCCGTGGCCAAGTGCCTCGGGGTCGCCGAGCGTGGCCGGCCCGCCGATTCGTGGCTCGTGCAGACCGCACAGATCGCCTGGCGCTCGCGCATCCTGGACCGGCTGAGCAATGATCTTCGCGGCCGCATGTTCGCTCAGGCCGAGGACGAAGCCGTCCGGGTCTTCGCCGCCAACCTCCGCGACGTGCTCCTCGCCGCCCCGGCCGGAAACCGCGCCACGCTGGGCCTGGACCCGGGACTGCGGACGGGCGTGAAAGTGGCCGTCGTCGACGGCACCGGCAAAGTCGTGGCCACCGATACCGTCTATCCCCATGCCCCGGCAAAGAAGTGGGACGAGGCGTTGGCGACGCTGGAGCGTTTGGCGCGGCAGCACGGCGTCGAACTCGTCGCTATCGGCAACGGCACGGCGTCGCGCGAGACGGACAAGCTTGCCGTTCAGCTCATCAAGTCGCTGGCGGCATCCGGCGGTCCCACGTTGCAGAAACTCGTGGTGTCCGAGGCCGGCGCCTCCGTGTATTCGGCATCCGCGCTCGCGGCCGCGGAACTGCCGGGCATGGACGTGTCCTTGCGCGGAGCCGTTTCGATCGCCCGACGCTTGCAGGATCCGCTGGCCGAATTGGTGAAGATCGAACCGAAGTCGATCGGAGTGGGGCAATACCAGCACGATGTCACGGCGGCGAAGCTGGACCGTTCGCTGGACGCCGTCGTCGAGGACTGCGTGAATGCGGTGGGCGTGGACGTGAACACGGCGTCGCCCGCGCTGCTGGCCCGGGTGGCCGGCGTCGGGCCGCTCTTGAGTGAGAACATTGTGGCGTACCGCAACGAGAACGGGCCGTTCGCCAAGCGGGCCGACCTCAAGAAGGTGCCGCGGCTAGGTGCGAAGGCGTTTGAGCAATGCGCGGGCTTCCTACGCATCACCGGGGGAGCGGAACCGCTCGACGCGTCGAGCGTCCACCCGGAGGCGTACTCGGTGGCTCGTAAGATCGTCGCCGCAGCCCGTGGCGCCGCCGTGTCCTCGCTGGATCCTCAGGCCTTCGTGGACGGGACGTTCGGCCTGCCCACAGTGCGCGACATTATGTCCGAGCTCGAAAAGCCGGGCCGCGACCCCCGTCCGGCATTCGCCGCGGCGACGTTCTCCGAGGGCATCGAGAAGATCTCCGACCTCAAACCCGGCATGATCCTGGAAGGCACCGTCACCAACGTGGCCGCGTTCGGGGCGTTCGTGGATGTCGGAGTGCACCAGGACGGCCTGGTCCACGTGTCCGCGCTGTCCAACAAGTTCGTGTCCGATCCCCGCGAGATCGTGAAATCCGGACAGGTCGTGCGCGTGAAGGTCCTGGAGGCCGATCCGGAGCGCAAGCGGATTTCACTAACCCTCAGGCTCGACGACGAACCCGGCACCGCGGGCGGGTCCGGTTCCCGGAGCGGCGGGCGTGACCGCGGCTCGCGCGGCGGCGAGCCTGAGCGCAGCGAGCGGCGCAATGGGGGCGAGCGAGGGGATCGTGGCCAGAATCGCCCGGCGCCGCAGGCTGGACAGGACGGTCGCAAAGTGGTTCCAGCGAAGGCGGCTCCCCAGGCGCCGGTCAACACGGCCATGGCGGAAGCGTTGCGCCGCGCCGGGCTCGGGAAGTAGCCGCATTCTCTTAGCCACTTCGTGGGTGCGGGGGGCCAGGGGCGGTGGCGGAAGCGCCGGCTGGCCCGCCCCCCCCAGAATGACGAGGGCCCGTAAAAAGAATTCACGCAGCACCACAAAAAAACAG
>NZ_JBFBKR010000015.1:0-107449 GCF_040686575.1 Arthrobacter sp. NPDC080073 | reverse complement strand
GGGGAGGCCACGGAGCCGGAGTCCAGGTGGTCCCGGCCGATCACGATGGGGGCCTTGACCTTGCCTTCGGCCACGAGCTGGTTGAAGAGCAGCCCTGCCTTGGCGCGTTCGCCGTAGCCCAGCCAGCAGATCCGGGCGGGGAGGCCTTCGAATTCGACGCGTTCGGCGGCGGCGTCGAGCCATGTGTGCAGGTGGGTGTTCTCGGGGAAGAGTTCCTTGATGGCTTTATCGGTCACGGCGATGTCTTCGGGGTCACCGGAGAGCGCGACCCAGCGGAACGGGCCCAGGCCCTCGCAGAACAGCGGACGGATGTAGGCCGGGACGAAGCCGGGGAACTCGAACGCCCGGTCGTAGCCGCCCTTGCGGGCCTCGTCGCGGATCGAGTTGCCGTAGTCGAAGACCTCCGCGCCGGCGTCCTGGAACTCGACCATGGCCTGGACGTGCCGGGCCATGGAGGCCTGGGCTTTCTTCGTGAACCCTTCCGGGTCGGCTTCGGCCTCGGCGTGCCACTGGTCCACGGTGATGCCCTCGGGCAGGTAGGAGAGCGGGTCGTGCGCGGAGGTCTGGTCGGTCACGACGTCGATGCTGAGCTGCCCGGCCCGGTGCCGGGCCAGCAGTTCCGGGAAGACCTCGGCGGCGTTGCCGACGTACCCCACGGACCAGCCGCGGCGCTCGGCCTTGGCCTTGGCGACCTTGGCGATCGCGGTGTCCAGGTCGGTTTCGACCTCGTCCAGGTAGCGTTTGCCGGCACGGCGGCGCAGCCGGGACTCGTCCACGTCCACGATCAGGCAGGCCCCGTCGTTCAGGGTCACCGCGAGCGGCTGGGCCCCGCCCATGCCCCCGCACCCTCCGGTCAGCGTCAGGGTCCCGGCCAGCGGCCCCTCCGTGGAGGAGACACCCGCGGGGGTACGGGCAGCATCGTGCCGTGCGGCACGGAGTTTGTTCCCGACGGCGGCGAAGGTCTCGTAGGTGCCCTGCAGGATGCCCTGGGTGCCGATGTAGATCCAGGACCCCGCGGTCATCTGCCCGTACATCATCAGGCCCTCGGCCTCGAGGCGGCGGAACTCGGGCCAGGTCGCCCAGTCGCCCACGAGGTTCGAGTTCGCCAGCAACACCCGCGGCGCCCACTCGTTCGTGCGGAACACCCCGACCGGCTTGCCGGACTGCACCAGCAAGGTCTCGTCCTTCTCCAGGGTCTCCAGGGTCCGGGTGATCGCGTCGAACGCGGCCCAGGACCGGGCGGCCCGGCCCGTGCCGCCGTACACGACCAGGTCATCCGGACGCTCGGCGACCTCCGGGTCCAGGTTGTTCATCAACATGCGCAACGGCGCTTCGGTCTGCCAGCTCTTCGCGGTCAGCCCGGTGCCGCGCGCGGCCCGGACAGGACGGGCTCCGGTAGTGAAATCGGCGGGTGCCATTCTTTGTACTCCTTAGTCTTCTGGACTAGTTGCTTCTTGCTCGAACTAGGCCAGGTTCTTGGACTTGAGCCAGTCCTGGGCGATTTGTCCCATGTCCTCGAACTTCGCGGTCCTGCCGTTCATCTGGATCAGGTCATCGGTGGTCAACGCGGCGGAGACCTTGTCCAGCACGGTCTTGACGGTGTCGCTGGCCTTCTTCTGGTTGATGACAGGAACGATGTTCTCGGACAAAAACAGGTTCTTGTTGTCTTCGAGGGCAACCAGGTTGTTGGCAGCGATTGCGGGGTCGGTGCTGAAAAGGTCGGCAACCTGTACCTGACCGGAAAGGAGGGCGTTCAGCGTGAGCGGGCCGCCGGCGTCGAGCGCCGAGAATTCCTTGAAGTCGAGGTTGTAGACCGACTTCAGGCCGGCGACACCGTTAATGCGGGTCTTCCACTCCGGCGGGCCGCCCAGAACGAGATCCTTGGCAGCAGGCTGGAGGTCGGTGATGGACTTGAGGTTGTACTTATCGGCGGTTTCCTTCTTGACCGCCAACACGTCCTTGTCCTGTGCCTTGGACGCTGTCAGCTGGGTGAGTCCGGACGGGATCTTGGTGCTCAGCTCTTTCGTGACCTCATCCGAAGTGACCGCTTTGGTGGAGGCATCAAGGTACTGCAACAGGGCCCCGCCGTATTCCGGCATGAGGTCGATGGAACCGTCCTTCAATGCGGGGATGGTGACTTCGCGGCTGCCGATGCTGGGCTTTTCCGTGACCTGGACTCCCTTGGCTTTGAGGGCCTCGGCGTAGATCTTCGCGATGAGCTGGCTTTCCGGGAAGTCCGCGGAGCCCACGATGATGCTGTCCGTGGAACCCGCGGCGGCCGGGGAGTTGTTGTTGGTGGAACTCATGGGGTCACCGCCGCAAGCGCTCAGGGCGATGGCGGTGGCTGCCGCCAGGGCGAAACCAGTCAGGTACTTTTTCATGTCAATCTCTCTGGGGAGGGCCGTTGCAGGGCATGCGGTGGCCAAGCTGGGGTGGGCCGGGGAGTAATGCTGCCGTCGGGCAGGGCGCCCGACGAGTGTGAACGGGGTACGGAGCTAGACCGTGACGGGGGTTTTCACGGTATCGGCCGCAGCGGCCGGGGCGGCCGCCTTGACGGTGCGCCGGGTCAGTCCGGGTGAGACGACCCTGCGGGTAATGAAGGCGAGCAATTGGTCGAAGAACAGGGCCAACAGCGCAACGAGTACGGCGCCGGCAACCATCTGGCTGTAGTCGTTCTGGGCTTTGCCGTCGATCAGCAGCCGTCCGAGGCCGCCGAGCGAAATGTACGCGGCGATGGTCGCCGTCGAGATGATCTGCAGCAGTGCGCTGCGGACGCCGGACAGCATGAGCAGGAGCGAGCAAGGGAGCTGGATGTCCGTGAGGATCTTCATGGTGCGGAAGCCCATGCCCTTGGCGGCGTCGACGGCGGCAGCGTCCACTGCGCGGACGCCGGCATAGGTGTTGGTCAGGATCGGCGGGACTGCGAGGAGTACCAGGACGATGAGGCTCGGCAGGATGTAGCCCATCTTGGACGGGAAAGCGGGCGAGATCAGCAGGACCAAGAGGATCAGCAGGCCCACGCTGGGCAGGGCCCGGAGTGCGTTGGCCAGGCCCGCGATCATGAAGACGCCCTTGCCTGTGACACCGATGTAGATGCCGAGCGGAACCGCGATGACGGCCGCGACCACCAAGGCAATGAGGGAGTACAGGAGGTGCTCACCGATCAAGGTGGGGATGCCGTCGGCGCCGCTCCAATGCGCGGGATTGAACAAGTAGTTGATCATGATGCCACCACCTTGGGGGTCCACGGTGTCAGCCACCGGTTGAGGAGGATGATCAGTCCATCAAGGACCATGGCCAGGACCACGCAGAGGATGATGCCGGCGATGATCGGGGTGAAGAACCGCAACTGGAAGCCCTGGGTGAAGAGCGAGCCGAGCTGCGGGATGCCTAGCAACGCTGCCACGGAAACGAGGCTCACGTTGGAGACCGCCGCGACGCGGAGTCCGGCACTGATGACGGGGACGCCTACGGGCAGCTCCACCTTCACCAGGCTCTGATATCCGCGGTAGCCCATGGCCTTGGCGGCTTGGACGGTGTCTTCCGGGACGGAATCCAGGGCATCAGCCACTACGCGGACCAGCAGGGCCACGGTGTAGATGGTCAAAGCTGCCACGATGTTGAGCGGGTCCAGGATCTTGGTGCCAAGGACCAGCGGCAACAGGACGAACAGGGCGAGGGAAGGGACCGTGTAGAGAAGGCCCGCCACGCCCACCAGAAGGGGGTAGATCCGGCGGCTGCGGTGTGCCCACCAGCCAAGCGGGAGCGCGATCAGCAGGCCCAGGATGAGGGGAGTGACGGCGAGCAGCACGTGCCAGCCAAGCAGGAAGACGATGTTGTCGGACTGGCGGCCCAGCCATTCAAAGTTCATCGCGTCGTCTCCAGGTGCGGCTCAGCCTCGATCGCCTTGACGACGTCGGTGGCAGTCACTGTGCCGATGAGCTCGCCATGTTCATTGACGACGACGCCGCGACGGCTGGGGGAGGAAAGTGCGGCGTCGAGCAATTGGCGCATGGTCCCTGACGATGATGCGGAGGTGCCGCTGAGATTAAGGTGCTCCCTCTTGAGCTCGCCGCGAATGAGATCCGCCTGTGCCCACCCGAGCGGCCTCCGCAGCGGGTCGACCACCAGCACCCAGGCTCCTGTGGCCTTGCTTTGTGCCTCGGCGGCAGAGGCGCCAAGGGTGACTACGGCTTCTTCGGCAATAGCTACCGTGCCGGCCGCGTTGGTGAAACCGAGGGAACGATAGCCGCGGTCACGTCCGACGAAGTCGGCCACGAATTCGTCGGCCGGGGAAGTCAGCAGCTCAGACGGCGTCGCCATCTGGGCGAGTTTTCCGCCGACGCGCATCACGGCAACCTGGTCGCCGAGCTTGAGGGCCTCGTCGATGTCGTGGGTGACCATGATGATGGTCTTGCCGATCTCGCGCTGGAGCCGGAGGAACTCGTCCTGGAGTTGCGCGCGGACCACGGGGTCAACCGCGCTGAAGGGTTCGTCCATGAGCATGAAGGACGGATCCGAAGCCAAAGCCCGGGCCACGCCCACGCGCTGCTGCTGTCCGCCGGAGAGCTGCCATGGGTAGCGCTTGGCAAAGCTCGCAGGGAGTCCGACGCGTTCCATGAGTTCGAGGGCTTTCATGCGGGCCTGCTGCCTGCTCTCGCCGAGCAGCACGGGCATCGTTGCCACGTTGTCGATGATGGTGCGGTGCGGGAAGAGGCCTGCGTGCTGGATGACGTAGCCGATCCGGCGCCGCAGCAACGCTGCGTCCATGCCGGACGTGGGCTGGTCATCGAGGTAGATGGTGCCGCTGGTGGGTTCGATGAGGCGGTTGATCATCCTCAGCGAAGTGGTCTTGCCACAGCCGGACGGGCCAACCAGGATGGTCAACTTGCCGGTGGGCGCCTCGAGGTTCAGGCCGTCGACGGCGACCGTCCCGTCCGGGTACGCCTTGGTGACATTTTCGAACTTGATCATTTCTTTTCCATGCTTTCCTGGGGCGCTTCGTGGTCTCCGGAGGGTTCCACGAGGATGTTGTTCGCCACCCTCGCCAGTTCCTCGCCAAATGTCTGGGCCTTCGCTTCGTCCAAGCGGTAGCTCGGTGCGACGATACTGAGGGCTGCGACGGTGCGGCCGCCGATCACAATGGGTGCGGCGACGGCCGTGATGTCGTCTTCCACGCCGCTTCGCACGATGGCGAAGCCGCGGCCGTTCTGCCCGCCGGTGAGGACCTTGCCAGCGGCCGATCCTTCCAGCGGAATGCTCCTGCCGACCCAGCTGGTGTGCCGGACAGAGCGGGTACCTTCGACGATGGCAATGTAGATTCCGGTTTCCCCAGGACCGGGAATGCTCAAATAGCAGGACTCGCCCGTTTCAGCCACGAGCCGCTTCATGTGTGGCGTGCAAAGCGATACGAGGGACTCCTGTCCCAACGCGAGGGCTCCCAACTGGATCACACTGGCGCCAGGACGGAAGTTTCCGCCCGGATCCCGCTTCACGAATCCGCTGCCTTCCAAGGTGCGGAGGAGACGGAGTGCGGTGCTGGCTGACAAGTCAACAACGCGTGCCGCGTCGCTCAGGCTGATGGAGCCATCGGTGCAGACCGCGCTCAGGAGGGCCAAGGCCCTTTCGACCGTCCGTGTGGAGGAATCTGCTGCCACTGCTTGGCCTACTTTCAAGTGGTCCGGATCACCATGTCTTGCCACTAAGTAAAAATCAACTTTCATCGAATGGCAATAGATTTCTGAAAATTGTCTGAAGTTCCGGGATTTGAGACATCCTGTGACGTCGGGGCGTATCGGTGGTGTTTCGGGCCTGTTAATTGTCGTGATTCTGCGTCCGGGGCCTTGTCATTAGGTGGCATGTGGTTTTTACTTGGTGGCAGTCTTCATTAATCGGAGGAACACGTGGAAACCGTCAATCAGCTCCTTGACTCCATCAAGGACGTGGGCCGCGATGCGGTCCGCGGAGGATACTCCAGGGCGGTCTATTCGACGCCCGAGCTCGACCTCAGGCAGTGGTTCATCGAGCAAGCCCAACGGCGGGGCCTCGGGGTCGAGACCGACCGCAACGGCATTATCTGGGCCTGGCGGGGAAAGCCCCAGGACGGCGCGCTCGTCACAGGAAGCCATCTCGACTCCGTCCCCGGAGGAGGGGCCTTCGACGGGCCGCTCGGCGTCGCCTCGGCACTCGCCGCCGTCGATATCCTCACATCCCGCGGTCTTGAGCGGGCGCGTTCCCTGGCCATCACGGTCTTCCCGGAAGAGGAAGGTTCCCGCTTTGGCGTGGCCTGCTTGGGCTCGCGCCTGCTGACCGGCGCCATCGACGTCGACAAGGCGCTGAACCTGCGCGACGTCGACGGCAACACCTTCGCCGACGTCGCCCGGAGCAACGGTCTGGATCCCCGGCACGTCGGTCCCGATCCGGAAACCATGGCACGAATCGGCGACTTCGTCGAACTCCATGTGGAACAGGGCAAAGGTCTGGGCCAGGGCGGGCCGGCCATCGCCGTCGGAAGCTCCATCCTCGGCCATGGCCGCTGGAAGCTGAGCGTCAGCGGCCAAGGCAACCACGCCGGGACCACGCTCATGGCCGACCGCGCCGATCCGATGGTCGCGGCGGCGCAGATCGTCGTGGCCGTGCGTGACACCGCGGCGAAGCAGCCGGATGCGCGGGCCACGGTGGGGCGCTTGACCCCGGTTCCCGGCGGCACCAACGTGATTGCCTCGCGTGTGGATCTGTGGCTTGACGCCCGCCATCCCGACGACGCCGTGACGGCACAACTGATCGAATGGATCTACACCGCGGCCCGGGAAATCGCGGCAAGCGAGGGATGCACCGTCAGCCTCACCGAGGAGTCCTACAGCGACACCGTGCATTTTGATTCCGCCCTCAGCCGACGCATCGGCGAGCTCCTGCCCGGCGCGCCGGTGCTGGCAACCGGCGCCGGGCATGACGCCGGAGTCTTGGCGGGACATGTCCCCTCGGCGATGCTCTTCGTCCGCAACCCGAGCGGGATCTCGCACTCCCCGGAAGAATACGTGGCCGACGAGGACGCCTCAGCCGGCGCGGCCGCCCTTGCCGACGTTCTGGAGGGTCTCCTGTGAGCGGGTTCTGGTGCGAAACCGCCTTGGTAAACGCCGACGGCGGCAGCGCGGTCGTGGCCACCGGGGTTCGGTTGGAAGTGCGCGCGGGCCGGATCTCCGGGATCGCTACCGGCGTCGAGCCCGAAACGGGTGACCGGATCTTGAACGGGGTGGTCTTCCCCGCCGCGGCCAACGCCCATTCGCACGCTTTCCACCGGATCCTGCGCGGACGGACACATGACGGACGCGGCGACTTCTGGGTCTGGCGCGAGCAAATGTACCGGAGCGCGGCGGAACTGACACCGGAGAAATACGAGAAGCTCGCTACGGCAGTCTTCACTGAGATGGTGGTGTCGGGCTTCAGTAGCGTGGCCGAGTTCCACTACGTCCACCACCAGCCCGAAGGAACGCCCTACGCCGAGCCGCATGCGATGGAACTGGCGTTGGCCAGGGCGGCCGTGGCGGCAGGGATCCGTCTGACGTTGCTGGACACCTTGTATCTTGCGGGAGGCATCGGGACACCGCTGAGCCCGGAACAGGCACGGTTTGGCGACGCCGATGCGCAGGCCTGGTTGGACCGGCTCGCTTCGCTGCGCGCCGAGGTAGCGCGGACCTTTCCGCAGGAAATGGTTGGCGTGGGAGCGGCCCTGCATTCCGTCCGCGGAGTGCCCGAGGAGGCACTGAAGACAGTCGCCCGGCAGTTGCCTGCCGATATTCCGCTCCATATCCACCTCAGCGAACAACCGGCTGAGAACGAGGCCTGCCTGCAAGCTTATGGCGTCACCCCCGCCGGACTTCTTGCCCGGCACGGACTGCTGTCCCCGCGGCTCTCCGCGGTCCACGCCACCCACCTGACGCCGAACGACATCCAGCTCCTCGGGGACGCGGGAGCCACCGTGGTGATGTGTCCCAGCACCGAAGCCGATCTCGCCGACGGGATCGGACCGGCACGCGCCTTGTCCGACGCCGGAGCGACCATTGCGCTGGGCACCGACCAACACGCCGTGATCGATCCCTGGGTCGAGATGCGTGCCTTGGAACACGGCGAACGCCTCGGCTCCGGCCAGCGAGGCAGGTTCTCGCCTCAGGAACTGCTCCGCGCTGCCACCGCCGGCGCTAAGGCTTCCATGGCCACGCCCATTGCGTCGGCACTTGAGGTAGGTGCAGTGTGCGACCTCATGGCCGTGGCCCCGGACTCGGTGCGGACCGCCGGTTCCATGCCCCAGCAGTTCGCGTTCAGCGCGACGGCGAGCGACGTCACCGCCGTCGTGATCGCTGGCGAACTGGTGGCCTCAAACGGCGTCCATGTGCGGCTGGGTTCTCCGGGCGGGCTGTTGATGGAGGCACTGAAGGAGTTCTCCTAGGGCGCCTTCTTCAGGTGTCACGACTCAGGTGTCACGCTGGGCAGAAGCGCTGGGTCATATTAGTCCTTGAGATGTTGCACCAACAGCTCGTGCCGGTGGTGCAACATGAACTCATGGCGGTAGTGGAGGCCGACCCAAGGGGATGCGGAAAGTTCGTCGATGTTGATGGTCTGTCGGGTTGGCGGTTCTTCCTCTGCGTGAGGAACTGGACCCGGGACCTGCCCGGACCACACCCCCTGATCAGGCGGTTTGGGTAGAACCCGGTGTGTGGGCATGATCTCTTCTCTCGTAAGAATGCGCGTGGGTGTTCGGATTTCTAGCCTGCACCCGTCCGCAGCAGACGCCGGCTTTGGACGGGTGCAGGGTTCTTGGATGCTCCCGGCTGCGATTAGTAGATGTTTGAGGGCCGCACCAAACCTTCTGCGAGATCGCCGAACTCGGGATCGATGATTGCTCCGGGATTGCCGATGATTTCCTCGACGATGGCGGTCTCGGTCGTTATCAAGAGTGCCGCGATCGACGCCGCGCTCTCCAACGCCGTCCGGGTCACTTTCACCGCATCCATGACCCCGATCTCTGTCATCGGACCGTATCGTCCCGACAACGCGTCGAATCCATAGCCGACTGGTCCCGAGATGACGTCCTGCAATACCTGGTCGCCGTCGAAGCCTGCATTGATTGCGATCCACCGCAGCGGCTCACCGAGCGCCCGCCGTACGATGTCGCGTCCGGCAGCTGCGTCTCCAGTCAGCTCGATCTTGTCTACTACCGCGCCTGCCTGCGCGAGCGCGGTGCCTCCGCCTGCAACGACGCCCTCCTCGATGGCAGCCTTGGCTGCGGCCAGGGAGTCCTCCACCCGGAGCATCCGTTCCTTGAGCTCCACGCTCGTCCGTCCACCGACTTTGACGACGGCGATCGTCCCTGACAGCCGGGCGATCCTCAAACGCAAGCTGTCCTGGTCGTGCTCGATCCGCGCGCGCTCGAGTTGCTTTTCGAGTTGACGGATCCGGGCTTGGACCAGTCCTGAGTTTCCGGCGCCGCCAGTGATCGTTGTCGTGCTTTCAGTTACCGTAACGTCGGCGCATTTGCCGAGGTCTTGCTCAGTGACCTCGGCGAGGAGTACCCCTGAGTCATCGCTTACCACCCTGCCGCCGAGTGCCGCGGCAAGGTCTTCGAGTTCGGCGACTCGGCGGTGGCCGAACCCGGGGGCCCTAACGACTACCGACCTGAAGGTGCCGTGCACATTTCCGCTCACGAGCATTTGAAGAGCCGGCCCGTCGACGTTCTCGGCCAGGATGAGAAGCGGGCGGTTGGCGCGGCGGGCGGTCTCCACGGTCGGCATGAGATCCTGCACCTGGGAGATTTTACGATTGGTCAGCAGCACGAGCGGTTCGTCGAGGCTGGCCTCCGTTCTCTCCCGATCGGTGACCATGTACGGGGAGATGAACCCGTGGTCGATTTCAATTCCGTCCACGACATCCACGCGCAGTCCGGGCTCATCGAACTCCTCGACCTCCACCACGCCGTCCGGGCCCACAGCGCCGAGCGCATCCGCGATCACACGCCCGATTCGCTCGTCGTCATTTGCGGCAAGGGTCGCGACCTTCTCCAGCTCCTGGCGCCCCGTCACTGGGGATGCCCATGTGTGAAGTGACTCGACTACCGCCTCGACGGTCGTTTCAATGCCCCGGCGCACGTGCATCGGGTTGGCGCCGGCATCGACGCTCTTCAGGCCCTCGCGGACCATCGCTTGAGCCAGCACTGTGGCGGTTGTTGTCCCGTCGCCGACCACGCCGTTGGTCTTCATTGCAACTTCTTTGACCAGCTGCGCCCCCATGTTGGCGAAGGGTTCCCTGAGCTGAATCTCCCGGGCGATCGTCACGCCGTCGTTGGTGATCGTCGGAGGTCCGGTGAGCTTTTCCAGGACTGCATTGCGGCCCTTGGGCCCCAGAGTCACCTTGACGGCGTCAGCTAGCGCGTTCACGCCGCGTTCGAGCTGCCTCCGGGCATCTCTGCTGAAGCGAAGTTCCTTGGCCATGGCGTCCTACTTTCCTTTGTCTTTCAGTGGTTTTTGGGTCAGGGAATGAGAATGGCCCGGCCACGCACGTTGCCGTGGCTGAGGTCATCGAGTGCCCTGGTGTAGTCGCCGAGCGAGTACTTGAACGTGTGGAGCCGGACCTTCCCTTGAGCCGCGAGCACCATGAGTTCCACCAGGTCGTTGTAGCTGCCGACGAGATTGCCGATGAAGTTGATCTCGGTCGAGATGATGTCGATGGTCGGAACGTTGATCGAACCGCCGTAACCGACGACGAAGTAGTTGCCGGCCCGGCGAAGCATCTTCACACCGGCTTCGACGGCACCGCCTTCGCCGACGAAGTCGATCACTGCCTCGGCGCCGTGTCCCCCTGTGAGCTCTTGTACGCGCTCGACAGCTCCTTCGCCCGCGAGTACGGTGTGGGTCGCCCCCAGCTCCGAAGCGAGCTTGAGCGCTTCGTCATTGGCATCGACGACGATCATTTCCGCCGGGGTCAGCGCGGCGAGCACCTGGATCCCGATGTGCCCCAGCCCACCGGCGCCGATCACCACCACTTTGTCCCCGGGCCGCAGTTGTCGAGCAGCTTTTGCAGCCGCGTGGTACGCGGTGAGTCCAGCGTCTGCAAGGGCAGCCACGTCCGCCGGAACCAGGGATGGGTCCAGCTTCACGGCGGAACGCGCGCTTGTCCGAAGATACTCGGCATATCCACCGTCTGAATCGATACCGGGGAAGCGGGAGTTTTCGCAATGCACGTCATCGCCGAAGCGGCAGGCCCTGCATAGGCCGCAGGTCACCAATGGATGCAGGATCACAGGGTCGCCGGGCTTGACATTGGTCACCGCAGAGCCGACGGCTTCGACCCAGCCCGCGTTTTCGTGACCGATTGTGTAGGGCAGTGCCACGCCGGACTTCTCCGCCCACTGTCCCTCGATGATGTGCAGGTCAGTCCGGCAGACACCCGCGCCGCCGATTTTGACGACGATGTCCAACGGGCCCTCCACTTTGGGATCCGGGACCTCAACGAGTTCGGGCGTCTTGTCGTATGCACTCAGCCGAACGGCCTTCATGATGCTCTCCTGGTATTGGTGACGACTGTAGTGAACGCGCCGTCGGGTCCTGCTTCGCCGTTGTCGGCATATCGGGTTGCGAGCAGGCCGCGGCAGAAATGAGCGTTCCCCTCGATGGAGATGCGTGTAGTCCTTGCGAAGCGCAGCCGCAACGGGACCTCTTCCGCCGAAAGCGACTCTCCGCTTTCGTTGACAAGCACCAGGGAGTGAGGGGAATTTGGCAGCCCTATTGCTTCCCGCCGTCGCTGCAGCGCATGTTTGCGGCTGTCTTCGGGCAGGTCGAAGATCTCGAGCAGCGGCAGCTCCTCAAGGGTCCAGGTTCCCCGCCGCAGCATCTCGACACAGACGCGCTCCATCGCAGCGAGGTGTGCCTTGCGCTGGAACGTCGACCTCAAGCCTTCCAGGCTATCCTCGGCCTCGGCGCCGAACGTCTGGCGGTAGCCCAGGCCTGCGGCCATTCCTGCGTTGATCTTCTCGGAGTCGTGATGTTCGTCCAGTTCCACTGAGACACGTCCTATGCCCGGCACCGCCGAGAGGGCGTCGTGGGCATCTGAGACCATCAAGTACGCGAAGTTCGGTGAGCAGAACGACGTGGGCAGGCGAAGGTGAACTTCCACCCCTTCAGCGCTGATCGCTACCGAGCGAACGAACCCGAGGCCGGTTATGGGTTGATCCAGTTCCGGATCGAGTACAGAGCCAAGTGCCGCCATCACTTCGGCGTCCAGAGAGATGGCTTCGATGGTCATGACAGGCCTGCGCCTTCCTTGGCACCGACGGCCGGCTGCGCCTGGGCCTGGCCTGCATTGGTGGGCAGGCGGAGTTCGGCAGGAACGTCCAGGTCGTAGAGCGCCGCAGCGTTGAGCCCGAGGATTTTCTTCTTCTGATCCGTCGTGATGGGTGCGTACTCGCTCATATCCTCCGGGAATTGGAAGTCCACAAACGTCTCGATCAGCCACTTCGGTGTCCAGAGCGCGTAGTCGCTGCCGAAGAGGATCTTGTCCTCTCCGATCCAGTACAGGAGCTCTCCGATGATCTGCGCGAAGTAGCGGGGGCGTGTGTGCATGAACGGGATGGCTACGGCGAGACCGCCGTAGACGTTGCTCTCCTGCGTGGCGATCCAGCAGAAGTCCTCCAGACGGGGAAGGCCGCAGTGCTCGACGATGAAGTTGAGGTCGAGGTAGTCCGTTGCGACGATGTCGATGTCTGCGACATCGAACGCATCCCGATCCAGTGGCCGGATGGTAGGGCCCTTGTGTACGTGGATGTTCTTGATGCCCAGTTCAAGGCACGTCTCCAGGTACGTCCGGGACCATTTGTCGTCCAGCTTGTAACCGCGCGAGTCGCCGTGCCACTCGGCCGTGTAGAGCTTGACGCCCTTCGGCCGGTATTTCTGGGCGGCCTTCTTGAACCGATCGAGACCTGCCTGCTCGTCGCGCGGGTCATACGCAAGGTTCATAGTCAGCCGGTCGGGATTCTTCTGGGCCAGGTCCCAGGTTTCCTCCACCCGGGCGAAACCGTTGTTGTAGAAGTCACGGAGAACGGTGGTCTGGGCGATCGCGTGATCGACGTAACCGTCCTGGAACAGGTCTTTCATGAACCTCTCCCCTCCGTAGTAGGTGTAGGTGTCGTAGTCCCACACCGCGCTCTCGGGGCTGAGGTTCTTGTGGTAGTCGTAGAAGCAGTCAATGAACTGCTTGCCGTGAATGTTCTTTAGATTCGACTCGCGGCCGTCCCAGATGTGGACGTGGCCGTCGACGATGAAGTACTTCTCTCCAGCTTTTTCATACATGGCGTCTTCACTTCATTTCTATTTCTTGCAGATTGTTTGGAATGAGGGTCCATCGGGGGTGCCGTGACTCGGCACCCCCGATGGTTCACCTTCAGGAGGCTGTCAGGTCGAAGCCGATGTACTGTGCTGCGTCCTCAGGGCTTGCGAAGAGCATCGTCCGGTCGTCCAGGTGGACCATGCGCCCGTAGTGGGTCGAGCTGATCTCCTCGAAGATCGAGCCATCGAACTCTTCGCCAAGGGCATCGCTGAGCTCGGCGTAGTCGAAATCGAGCAGCCGGACAGCATCTACACGGATCATGGAGGGGTATTCCACGAGATCGACGCCTTCCTTGGCGCCCATGACGTCTGCGACGACCCGCCCGATGGGTGTGTTCATCAGGGTCACACCGCACATGTTCGAAAATGATGCGTCGGAACCGAATTGCATAGTCACTGGTTCAACTCCTTCGGAACATCGAGGCCAATTTCCCCGAGTAGCTGACTGAATTTCTCTTTCGCGGACGAGAGCGACTCCGCAAAGGTGCGGACCTTATCCGCGGGCTGCGACCAGATCGGCTGCAGCGAGTTGGCGGCCTCGAGGCACCTGGGCACCCATTTGGCCAGCCAGCCGTCGAAGAGCTCCTTGTTCTCTGCGCTGAACTCCTCATCGCGGGTGAGCATCTGGAAGAGCACTCGGCTGTAGGAGAGATCACGGTTGTAGTCGTTCTCGCCCGTGCCGACGATCGTGGGGGTGATGTAGTCACCGTTCTTCGCGGCAATTTGCATCACAAGCTCGCTGCGGAAAAGCTGTCCCACCAGCTGCTCGAAGACCACGTTCGTCGCGAAGAGCAGCTCGGCCCAGTCGCCTGTAGCCGTCAGCTCCTCGACGACCTTGCGAACGGGCTGCCACTCGGCGGCGTCCTGCCAGACCTCCTTGTGGGCTGCGCCGTCGAACTCCAGATGCGATTCCGAGAGGTCGAGGTTGAACAGGGCCAGATCCTGGGCGAAGCGCATCTTGTGGGCAGCGTTGATGGCGACGGCATTGTTGATCATATTGCTCGGGCAGGACCGCTGGATCGACGTGAACACGTGCAGTGCAATGCCGTTCTCGGCGTGCATCCATGCACCGAGATTGCGGGAGATGAACCGGCTCCAGGCGCTGTTCCAGTGGTCATAGGCGTTGGCTCGCTTGGCGTTTTCCAAACACAGCGAAACCTGACGGACGACGGCGGAATTGTTGCGGTAGATCGTTTGTTCCCACTCCTCGTTCGGGTCCAGGAAGGCGTGCCAGTTCGAGGATTTCGCGGTGGTCCATTCTTTCGGGTATCCACCGGGGCCGTTGCCGAACCCGTAGATCCACCCTTGGGTGAGATGCCGGTCCGGGTCTGGCTGGACGTCGACCGTGACATCCTCATATACCGTGGCCCGCAGTTTGGCCGGCTTGAAATAGTTGTAGGTCCGGCTCCTGGAGCTCGGGAACTCCAAGGCTCCGGCTTCAGAGTCCGTGAATTCTACTCGGGGAAAGCTGCGCGTCTTTGTCGCAGCCGGTGGGCGGTCAGCCATGTGATTCAACTCCATCTGTTGGTGGAACTGCCTTTGTCTGTCACTTGCAATTTCGTGGTGCCGCTTCAGGACTAGTCCTCGCGCTGGGGGCTTTCGAACTTGTCGTAGAAGATCTGGTCAGCCGGGACGCCATGCTGCTCGACGAGCACCATGGCCGCGTCCACCATCGGCGGCGGACCGCAGAGGTACACTTCGGTCTTGTTCAGCTCAGGCTCGTGCGCCCCGACGACTTCAGTGACGTTGCCCGGGAAGCCGAGCACTCCGAGTTCGTCGATGCCGTCGGTGGATTCCGAGAGGCAGACGATGAACTCGAAGTCCGCCAGCTGCTCTCCCAGGGCGCGGATCTCGTCGAGGTGGAACAGGTCCCGCGCTGTGCGGGCCCCGTAATAGAAACGGACCTTACGTTGGTCTCCGGTCTCGCTCAGGCGCCTCAGCAGCGAAAGCACCGGAGCCATTCCCGCGCCGCCGCCGATGAGCACGATCGGCATGACGTGCCCGTTCTTGAGGGTGAAGTTCCCGTAGGGGCCCTGCAGGCTTATCGTGTCGCCGACACGGATGCCGTCGTCGAGCAACGCGGAGAACTTGCCGCCGGGATACTTCTTGATGAGGAACTCAATGTGGTCGGTCGTCGTCGGGGTGGTGGCCATGGAGAACGACCGGTAAGCCGTTGTCCCAGGGATCGTAAGGTCCGCGTACTGACCGGCCTTGTACTCGAACATCGCCGGTTCCACGGGCCGTAGCTTGAGGCCGACAATGTCCCGCGTGTGCTGGACAATATCGAGCACCTCGGTTCGAACCTCCTGCAGGGGGATCGAGTTCAGAAGTTCTTCCTCGTCGAAGTTGAGGAGCTCGATGGTGCAGTCGCCGAAGGCATGCGCGCGGCAGAGCAGGACGTATCCTTCGGCGACTTCCGCATCGTTGCAGGCGAACGTCGAATAGTCCTCCATCTGGATATCGCCTTCAATGACGTAGGACTTGCACGCAGAGCAACGGCCCTCGCGACATCCGTGCATCAGATGGATTCCCTGCCGGAAGGCCGCATCGAGGATCTTCTCGTCCTCCTTCACCTCCATCTCGATGTTCACGGGTTCAAAGCTGATTCGATGGGCGTCCGCCATGGCTTCCTCCATTTCTTGTATGGTCTGCTGTTTGCGGGGTGGTGGTGCCTGGAATCAGTCCGGCACCACCACCTATCGCGGCAGCTAGACGCTGATGTTGTCATTCGCTCGGTAGGCCGTGACCCACGCATCGCGTTCCTGGTCGGACATCTCGTTCAGGAGAACATTGGGGCTCATGAACTGGATGCCGCGCATGTCCTCGAGCGTCCAGAGTTTCTTGGGATCGTCGAGCTCGAGGTGCGGCTGACCGATCAGGGTCTTGCCGTCGTCGCGGACGTAGCCGAGGTCCTGAATGATGTCGGCCAGGTCCTTGTTGTGGTGAAGCGTCTCCCACTCGCGGTGTCCGGTGAGCCGGCCCATGTTAGGGGTGTCCCGGCCTTCGTATTCGGGGCGGAACGCCACCTTGTCCGTCCAGGCGCAGGTCTCTGAGCAGTACGTCCGCCACTGTCCGTCGACTTTGTCGACCACAATGTCCTCACGGATAAGCGCGGGAACCATGCAGGTCCAGCAGCGATGCGGGTATTCGTACCCGACCTCTTCGAACGCGATCGGCTTGTTCCGGCCCGGGTAGGCCATCCTGTTGTAGTTCTCCCACCACTTGCCGAACCGGGAGTACCAGCCGGGGTACTTGTCTTCGAACCATTCGAAGTCGGTATCCGTCATCGCGTCGATGCGCCAGTAGTTCACCGGCCACCCCGTCGCGAAGAATCGCGCGGTCTCGTGTACGTAGAACTTGTTGGTGATGCGGTTCCACGCTTCCTCAACCAGATCGTGCGGGATAACGAGCCCGTATTTCTCGAGCGGGAGCAGGTAGCTGCGGTAGTAATCGTCGTAGATCCAGCGACGCCACATTTCGGCGTAGGATTCACGGTCCTTGCGACGGTCTTTGGTGCCGTACTCGATGAACGTGCCGATGGCCGCGTCCACAACGCAGTGGTTGTTCCACCACGCGTAACGCAGGTCGCGCTCCAGCAGGGGACGGTTGCGCTCGTCCGCGAGGGCCATCAGAAGGATCGAATATCCGTTGCTGATGTGCCGCGACTCGTCCGACTGCACTGAGTGGAAGACAGTCGGCAGCAGATAGTCACCGTTAGCGGCGGCTTCGTCGGGCATCGCGACGAACAGCGTGTTGGTGAAGGCCGTCTCTGCGACGACGGTGAGGTAGATGTTGGCGGCTGTGATCGCGTCACCGGTGATGAACCCCTCACCGAACTGCCGACCGATCGTGCCCGCGTAGTTGTTTGCGAACGCCTTCTCCGTCATGTCGAAGCCGGCAGGGTCGATGTAGTTGTTCATGTAAAGCTTCTTGAGGTTCATCTGAATCGTCGAGTGGCGAACCTCGTCGATCATCTGCACCGCGAGACCGTTGTGGATCTCAGGGTTTGGAACCGCGTCAATCGCCATCGGCATTGCACGGGCTGCCGATATCTCCGGGAACGGGATGATCGACAGGAATAGCTTCTGCCACTCCAGCCAGCGCTGCTGGACCTGGCGGAACATGTTGCCGCGGATCGCGCCGTCCATAGCGCCGAAAACGCGGTTGTCCTTCTCCTCCTCCATCGGGAAGTAGGAACGCATAATCTGTTTCAGCGGATCCTTCTTCGGCGCCTTCTCGAAGGTGTAATCCGTGCCGAACCGGGTCGCTGGGGTCGCGAACGTCGGTTCCCATGTCAGTTCAGAAATCTTCTCGTGGGCCTTCGTCAGGCTCTGTCTGCTCATACGTGTAGTGCCTCCTGTGAAACGGCAGGAACATCGGTGACCCGGCCAGGCGGGCGGGGCGTTTTGCCCGTGGATAGAACTTCACACCATCGCGTCGTTGTGAGCTGTCTCACTTTGAGAATGGCGCGGGGGACCACCACGGCCGGGGGAGAAGGGGGAGATCGCGGATCGGCAGTAACGGCTGCGGAAGGTACGCGGAGGTTTCCCATGAGTCAACGCGCATGATTGACTGCCGTGAGGCAGCCCTCGTAGAATTTGCCTTACGATACCCGTGCGGGTGCGGCTAAACATTATGTCCCCGCCCCGCCACATCCTCGGCCCCACGTCTGGCTTCGGGTATCACAGACCACCAGCGGTCGGCAATGAGGCCTGCCGCGAGTACAGATCGTCGGACAATTCCAATGGCATATTTTGAACGACCGGTCGGAAAGCAGCTCTCCTCGCTCCGGGCCGCCCGCGAACAGTTTTTGACCTCGGGAAGGCTCACCGCGGATGTGCGCTCTCCCATCAGGGACTCGTGGTCCCGCAGCGCCCATCTAGGCATCAACCCGGTGGATCTGGGCGCCGTACCGAGCTATGAGGAACCGAAGGAGAGCGAGATCCTTCGCGGCATCACCACTGTCCTTCAACACAGCGCAGATATTCTCGCCGACGAGCCCATCAGCATCATCTTCGCCGCGGCGTCCGGAGAGATCATGCACCGGTACTGCTTCGACACCCAGCTTCGCAACAGCCTCGAATCCGTCTTCCTCGCACCCGGCTTCGGGTACGGCGAGTCCGACGTGGGCACTAATGGGATCGGCACAACACTCGAAGGGTCGAAACCGACTCTCGTCATCGGTGGCGAGCACTTCAACGAAAAGTTGTCCGTCTTCGCGTGCGCAGGCGCACCGGTGCACCATCCCGTAAGCGGCGCCCTCCTCGGCGTGGTCGACCTCACATGCAGCGCCTCGATCGCCAACCCCCTGTTGCTCGCCACCGCAAAAAGCGTGGCCGCACAGATCCAGGACGCACTCACGGAGCACATCGGCGCCCGGGAGCTGGCCCTGCTCCGCGACTATCTGGCCGCATGCCGGCGCAGCACAGGACCGGTCCTCGCGCTCAACGGTGAAGTAGTGATGATGAACCGCCACGCCCAGGCCCTGCTCGCCCCCGATGACCGGGCTGCACTGCTGGCCCACACCGCTGACGCCGTGAATGAACTAAGCTCCCGGACCGTCGTTGCCGACCTGCCCAGCGGCACGACCGCTCGCATGCACTACCGACCGACGATGTACGGCGACCGTATTGTCGGCGGCGTCTTCCGGGTGCAGGTCGGCATGGACGAACGCGAGGCGGCCCGGCCAGCGCAACCGCGGCTCGCCGCGGGCAAGTTGCCTGGCCTGGTCGGAACATCATCGGATTGGCTTCGCGCCTGCGCGCAGGTACAGGAGGACCGCGCCCACGGCCGCTCCGTCATCGTCGAAGGTGAGCACGGTGTCGGTAAGCTCGCTTTACTCAAGGCCGCGCACTACGCCAACAGCAATGCCGGGCACCTGCGCGTCATCGACTGCGGCGCGGCCCACGACCAGGACACATGGCTGGACGAGATCCGCGATGAACTCAAGGAAGCTTCCGGGACACTCGTGCTCCAACATCTCGAGCAGCTGCCGAACGCAGCGGCCGGCGCCTTGTCCGAGTTGCTCGTCGGGCACACCGGAGAATCCCAGGTCGACGGTGTCCGCTGGCTGGTGGCGACCCGGACCACGCCCGCGGAGCCAAGCGATGTCGAAGCAATGATCGTCCCTTGCTTCGACAGCACAGTCAGGATCCCCCCGCTACGGCATCGCTCTCAAGATATCGGTCCCCTCGCCACCGCTCTGCTGCACCGCTCGGCCCACAGCGAGGACATCTCCTTCACACCTGCGGCGCTACGCCAGCTCGCCCGCCTACCCTGGGACCTGAACCTCGCCCAGCTTCAGTCCGTGGTCAACAAAATCGTCCGCACTAAAAGGACCGGCCTTGTCGACGTCGGCGATCTGCCGCCCCAATGCCAGTCGACCGTCCGGCGATCACTCACGCACCTGGAGTCGCTCGAGCGGGATGCCATCGTCGAAGCCCTCAGGACCCACCGCGAGAACAAGAGCGCCGCGGCCGAACATCTGGGTATGTCACGCGCAACCATCTACCGCAAGATCCGCGAATATGGGATCGCGGTCGCTCCGATGGCAAACACCGCGTCACAACTCTGAGACACGCACCATGCAGCCTCGGCACAGGATCGGCAAAAACGTCATCGCCGAAAGCTAGGGACAGCATTTAGCACCTTTTGCGAAAGGGCGTCAGCAGGTCCGGCGCGCCGTAAAATAACACCCGGTTTTCCACCAAATTAGTTCGCCATGTCCCGTTCCTGCGCGGTCGGAACTTCCTGCAGACGCGTCCCGTTCGATCCGTAACCGTTGGATGTCTTCTACAGCTACGCCCCGGGCTGCCAAGCCCGAAAGAGTGTTCCAAACTGACACACTCGTCATCCCCGGCTCCCCTGATTCTGGAAGTGTCCGGAAGAACTGAAAGGGGGGTGAATCTGATGATGAACCGCAGACTAGCCCACGAACGCAGAATCCGCTGCACAACGCAACATCCGGCCAGGGCCGACATGCCCCGGTGGGTGGCCTACCAGGCGGGGCGCTTGTCGGCAGATTGCCCGGCACAGCTAATGCAAGAGAAGTTGTGAAAGGAAAAGACGATGACACGCGAAGAAGCTTTCGCAAAGTGCAACCCGGAGTCGTATGTCGAGTTCTACGCCGGTCGGTGGCTCGTCGTGCCCTTCGCCCAGGTGGAGCAGCCCCCGTTCTTTGTCTGCGCACCGCAGCCGGTTGGCGCCGTTACCGTCCAAAATTGAGACAGGGCGCCAATCCCTCTTTTCCTTGATTCGCATTGGAATTTTCGTCAAGCTTGAGATGCGCCAACGACCTTGGACCTTCGAAGTACATCTTCGAAGGTTTGTCTTCCCGGTCAAGTTTCCTCGAAACCGCGGTACACCCGCCGGCGCCCCCCCCTTTGGCAACTCACTCGTCCTTGTGGGCGCGAATGCCTGACTGCTTCAGCCGCCTGAAGCAAATACCCTCATCCAGGAAGGATCCCCTGTGTCTGATACCGCTGACGCCGTTGTGAGCGAAATCAACGAAGAGAACGAGGCGCGATGCCCGTTCGCAGCTGGACGCCCCCAGCCCCCGACCGTAGGCGCGGGAAACCATAAGTGGTGGCCCAACCAGCTCAATGTGAAGATCCTGCGGAACAACCCTGCGAAGGCCAACCCTTTGGATACCGGCTTCGACTATGCGGCCGCCTTCAACTCCCTGGACCTTGCCGAGATCAAGAAGGACCTTGTTGAGGCTATGACCACGTCCCAAGAGTGGTGGCCGGCCGACTACGGCCACTACGGCCCCCTTTTTGTCCGGATGGCGTGGCATAGCGCAGGCACCTACCGGATCCACGACGGACGCGGTGGCGCGGGAGCCGGCCAGCAGCGCTTCGCGCCCCTGAACAGCTGGCCCGACAACGTCAACCTCGACAAAGCGCGCCGACTGCTGTGGCCCATCAAGCAGAAGTACGGCCAGAAGATTTCCTGGGCCGACCTCATGGTGCTCGCTGGCACAGTTGCCATGGAGTCAATGGGCTTGAAGACCTTCGGCTTCGGCGGCGGCCGCGAGGACGTCTGGCAGCCCGATGAGGACGTCTACTGGGGGCCGGAAGACACCTGGCTGGGTGGTAACGAGCGCTACACCGGGGACCGGCAGCTCGAAAGCCGTTTGGCGGCCGTCCAGATGGGCCTCATCTACGTCAACCCCGAAGGCCCGAACGGCAATCCTGACCCCTTGGCAGCGGCCCACGACATCCGTGAGACGTTCCGTCGCATGGCGATGAACGACGAGGAAACCGTCGCGCTCATTGCAGGTGGCCATACCTTTGGAAAGAGCCACGGCGCTGGCAGCGCGGACTACGTCAGCGCTGAGCCGGAGGGCGCTTCCCTGGAGGAACAGGGCCTGGGCTGGCGCAACAGCATGGGCAGCGGTAAAGGCGTCGACACCATCTCCAGCGGGCTCGAGGGCGCGTGGACCCCGACCCCAACGACCTGGGACCACAGCTTCTTCGAGACGCTGTTCGGCTACGAGTGGGAGCTCACCACCAGCCCTGCGGGAGCCCAGCAATGGAAGCCCAGGGACGGCGCAGGAGCAGACGCCGTGCCGGACGCCCATCACCCGTCAAAGCGGCACGCGCCTATGATGGCCACGACCGACCTCTCACTCCGGCTCGATCCGGAATATGAGAAGATCTCCCGCCGGTTCCTCGAGAACCCGGCGGAGTTCGAGGATGCCTACGCCCGCGCCTGGTTCAAGCTGACCCACCGGGACATGGGACCTTCCACGCGCTACCTGGGCCCGCTGGTCCCGCGGGAAGAGCTCATCTGGCAGGATCCGCTCCCAGCTTCCCCGGCCGAGACGATCGATGCCGGGGACATCGACATGCTCAAAGAACAGATCCTCTCCTCCGGCCTGACGGTCGCCGAACTCGTCTCAACCGCGTGGGCGTCGGCCTCCACCTTCCGCGGAAGCGACAAGCGCGGCGGCGCCAACGGTTCCCGCATCCGCCTGGAACCCCAGCGGAGCTGGGAAGTCAACGAGCCGGAGCAGCTCTGCAAGGTGCTCGCTACCCTTGAGAGCATCCAGATCGCCTTCAGCCATGGTGCCAGCGTCGGGGTGTCGCTCGCGGACCTCATTGTCCTCGGCGGCTGTGCTGCCATCGAACTGGCCGCCGAGAAAGGCGGCCACAGCATCGAGGTGCCATTCACCCCGGGCCGTACCGACGCCTCACAAGAGCAGACCGACGTCGAATCTTTCGAGCCGCTCGAGCCCAAAGCAGACGGGTTCCGCAACTACGCCCGCGCTGCTTACCGGCCCGCCGCCGAGCATTTCCTGGTCGACCGCGCAAATCTGCTCACTCTCAGTGCGCCCGAGATGACAGCTCTTGTTGGCGGCCTGCGTGTCCTGGGCGTCAGTACGGGTCTGTCGCCGGACGGGGTCCTGACCTCGCGGCCCGGAACCTTGACCAATGATTTCTTCGTCAACCTGCTCGACCAGGAGCTCACGTGGAAGGCCACGTCCCAGGAAGAGGACCACTTCGAGGCCCGCGATGGCGGCGGAGAAGTCAAGTGGACCGGCAGCCGCGCCGACCTCGTCTTCGGCTCGAACTCGGAGCTGCGGGCCGTTGCGGAGGTCTACGCGAGCGATGATGCCTCCGGGAAGTTCGTCGCAGACTTTGTCGCCGCGTGGGACAAAGTAATGATGCTCGATCGTTTCGATCTCGCCTGATCCCGATGTCCTGGTCCAGGTAATCATCCGCGGACCAGGACATCGATCTCAGGCGGTTTCCGTAACCGCCAGACTGAGCCGGTCGACTCCGTGCATTGCATCCGCGGCCCGCACAAGAGCCAAGTGGGAAAACGCTTGCGGGAAGTTGCCCGCCATCCGTTCTTCCTTTACTGCGTATTCTTCGCTGAGCAGACCGAGTTCGTTGGAGAACCCGACGAGCTTGTCCATCAGTATCCGGGCATCAGTCCAGCGCTCGGTACGGGCGTATTGCTCCACCAGCCAGAAGGAACACGCAAGAAAAGGATGCTCGCCCGGTTTAAGGCCGTCGACGCCGGTCTCGGTCCGGTACCGAAGGAGCAGCCCGTCATCGGTCAGGAGCTCTTTTTCCAGCCGGGAAACGGTACCGAGCATGCGCTCGTCAGCGTAAGCGAGGAATCCCACCTGAGGCAGGGCCAGCAGCGCGGCGTCGACCTCCGTCCCGCCATACGTCTGGGTGAAGGAGTTGAGCTCGCGGTTGAAGCCCTGCTCCATGATCTCCGTCCGCAACCGTTCACGGAGTTCCTTCCAGTGCTCCAAGGGGCCCTGGAGACCGTGATCACGAACCGCTCTGACGCCGCAGTCGAATGCCGCCCACATCATGACTCTGGAATGTGTAAAGTACTGGGCACGCCCGCGCATCTCCCAAAGACCGAAATCCTTGTCATCGAAGTGTTTCTCCACAAAGCCCAGGAGTGCATACTGTAAGGCCCAGGAGAAATGGTCTTCCTTGCCGCCGGCCAGGCGCAATCTTTCCAGCGCAACCATGACTTCGCCCACTACATCGGCCTGGTACTGGGAGACCGCGGCGTTGCCGATCCGGACCGGTCTCGCGTCTTGGTAGCCGGGCAGGTGGCCCAGTTCTTTCTCCGGCAGGTCCCGTTCACCTGCGATTCCGTACATGATCTGGATGTCCTCCGGATCGCCGGCAATGGCACGCAACAGCCAGTTGCGCCACTTCAGGGCCTCCGATTCATAGCCATGCGTCAACATGGACTCCAGCGTCAAAGCGGCATCGCGGAGCCAGCAGTAGCGGTAGTCCCAGTTGCGTGAGCCGCCAAAATCCTCCGGCAAGGACGTTGTCGGTGCGGCGACGATGCCGCCTGTTTCATAGTGCGTAAGAGCGCGCAGCACAAGCAGCGAGCGCTTGACCGCGCCTCCGTATGGCCCGTCCTGACGGCAATGGCCGCCCCACCGCGTCCAGTAGTGCACGGCATTATCGAGGGCTGTGTCCACGTCCAGAGCGGGCGGGACTTGGCGGTACGACGGGAACCATTCCAGCTCGAAGTCCACATTCTCACCTGCTGCCACCACGAATTCCCCTGCATGCAGATGATGGTGGGGTTGAGGCAGGTGGCGCCCCCGCAAGGACCAGGCATCCGGGCCGGCCATGGCCAGCAATAGGTCAGCTCCGCTCTCGCGGCTACGGCTCACCCACGGCAATACGGAGCCGTAACGTGGTCGAATCCTCAGCTCCTGGTGCAGGCCGACAGTCCCGCTCACGCCCGTGACTCGACGGACAAGGGATGAACGGCCCTCCTCGACCGGCATGAAGTCGGTAATCCGGACCTGCCCGCTAGAGGTTTGCCATGTTGTCTCAAGGACGAAGGTCGATGCCAGGTAGTGGCGGTCTACGACGACAGCATCCGGCTGACTGGGAGCAAGCAGCCACCGTCCGTGTTCTTCGCTTCCCAGCAGCGCGCCGAAGATCGACGCGGAATCGAAACGCGGCAAACAGAGCCAGTCGACGCTGCCCCGCCGAGAGATCAGAGGCCCGGTAGAGAGATTCGACAGGAGCGCATAGTCCTCTATGGGTGCGGCCATGGCTCTACTAAAGCACAAAGGGTGTGGATCGCGTCAGGCCCTGACCCCTGGAGTGACCACGCCGTTTACGCCGAGTTACTGATGTTACTGATGGGCCTGCTCCTCTTACGCGGCATCACTCGATCTCACATTGAGACAGCCCAGGGCGACCGTCTGGTGTGTGATTTACCTCATGGGAACGCCGGTCGCAGACGGATCCGCCCCGGCTTTCGCCAACCTTAGCCATGCGCTAGGGCCGAATACACCCCATGCTCAACCTCAGGAAGTCGATGATGACACTCTCTGCCCCCACCGCTCAGCCTGCAACCTTGCGGCGACTGGACACAAGCAACGCTGCCACGCTAGTCCACCTCAGCGCGACCTTTGAGGATCTGCAGACCGTACTGCGGTGCTGCGAGCGGCTAGTGTCGGCACTCACGCCAGGCGATGACCCGCCCGACGATGTACTGATCGAAGCGGTCTGGACGACAGCTCTCCTCTCTTACGGGCGATGCTTTTCCTACGGCCGCGCAGGCGCGAATCTGACCGAGAATGACTTGGCGGCGACCAATTTGAAGGGCGATCTACCGGACTGGCACAAGGTTCTGCTCAAGCTGCGGGACCACTACACCAGTCGGACCACCAATCCCCGGGAACTGTTCTCGGTAGGGTTGGCGCAGGATCCGGACGGTGCAGCAAATGGGATCGCCATCACCAGCGCGCGGCAGCCGCTGGTGGAGGACCTCGCAGTACGCCAAACCGGGGCCATCGCCCTGGCACTCAGCGATATGGTCAATGCCCGCATCACGGCCTTGCAGCCCAAGATCTTCGCCGAGTACAAAGACACACCCAAATCTGAGTTGGACAAGCTGCCGCGGTTCGAGGTCAGCGACGCCCCCTGAACTGCCACGAATACCCGCATGTGGTTTCCTCAAGCAGTTCCAGGATGTGTCTATACTCCTGCCCTGTAGCCCGGGTCATGCCCAGTTCGCATGTGCGGTTGCAGGACGCGTAAGCAGATGCTTCGAAGGCGGTGGCCTCTGTGCCCTGCTTGCGGGTCGCCGATGCGGTCAATTCAGGGTGGAGCATGCCCCGGTCGCCGGCGAAGGCGCAACAGCCCCAGTTTTCCGGCACGTCGACGCGTTCGGCTACGGCCTCGGCGACGGCCATCAAAGAGGGGTTGATGCCCAGGCGGGTTGAGGAGCACGTGGGGTGCAGGACCACCGATGATAGCTTTGGGTGGTCCATGAGCCTGGGCAGGATGCGGTCGGCGGCGTAGTCGACCGCATCAATGACCTGCAGCGGCCGCAGCCCGGCCGGCAGCTCAGCTGATTCGATTGCCTGGCGCAGACCTTCTGTGCAGGATGAGGCGTCACAGATGATGGGAAGATCCCCGTCCCGGGTCGCTTCCCGCAGGACCGCCACCGTTTTGGCCAGCATGGCGGACTGTCCTGCAACCATGCCCTTCGAGGACCAGGGGGTGCCGCAGCACAGCCCGTCGATGCCGGATGGAACCAGCAGTTCGATGTCGGCACGCCGGGCGAGCTGCTCAAGGCTGTATTGGACGCCTTGGCCGGCGGGTTTGCCGCCGTCGTTTCTCCCTCCGGACACGGCCGGACCGAACATTGTTCCGACGCAGGCAGGGAAGTAAACGGCGGCCGGCGTTCCCGAAGGCGCCGGCCGCTTCCGAGGGGATCCGCCGCGGGGAAGTTCCGGGGAATACAGCGGCACTCGGTCCGCGCCCAGGATGGTCCGTGCGGCCTTGTTGACCGGTGTCACGATCCCGGCGGGAAGCCGTGACACGGTGTCGAGCGCTACGCCGGCCCCGCGCGTCATTGTCTCCCACTGGTGGGCGGCAAGATTCCACACGGCGTTTTCGGCCGCATTCGCGTCCTCGCGGCGCAGCCGCTTGACGAGCAGACCGGTGTTGATATCGACCGGACAGGCTGTCTGGCACATCCCGTCGACAGCGCAGGTCTGGACGGATTCGTAATCGTAGTCCGCCTTCAGTTGCCTTGCTAGCTTATGGTTGCCTTCCAGGCGCGCGCTCTCGATTGCCCGGAGAGTGACAATGCGCTGTCGCGGGGTGAGCGTGATGTCCTTGCTCGGGCATACCGGCTCGCAATAACCGCAGGACACGCAGCGGTCCACTTCCTCTGCCACCGGCGGTGCGGTCTTGATGTGGCGCAGGTGGGCCTGCGGGTCGTCATGGAGCAGCACGCCGGGATTGAGCACACCGGAAGGGTCGAACAGTTCCTTGAGTCCGCGCATGACATCGTAGAGTTCGTCACCATACTGGCGCCGGACGAATGGCGCCATGACGCGTCCGGTGCCGTGCTCGGCCTTCAGCGACCCGCCTTCGTTGAGCACCAGGCCCACCATGTCCTCCGTGAAGGCACTGTAGCGTTTGAGTTCCTCGCTGCTTGCAAATCCATCCGTAAGCATGAAGTGCAGGTTGCCGTCCTTGGCATGTCCGAAGATCACGCTGTTCCGGTACGCGTACTTGTCGAAGAGCTTGGCCAGTTCGCGGCATGTTCGGCCCAGCGCCGGCACGGGAACAACGATGTCCTCCAGCAACGCGGTGGTGCCCTGAGGCCGGGCGCCGGCCACCGACGCGTAGAGTCCCTTGCGCAGGCGCCATAGTGCGGCGCGCGCGGTGGCGTCGCGGGTGAAGGCCAACGGCGAGCAAAGCTGCAGGCCAGCCAAGGCAGCGGCGCCCCGATCTTGCACCTGCGCCAGCTGCTCCGTGTCCGCGGCCGAGTATTCGATGAGCAGCGCGGTGTGGTCCCGCACCGACAGGTCGCGAACGGGTCCGGGGGCACCTTTGACTGTCTGGCCTACCTTCAGGGACAGCGAGTCCATCAGTTCGATCGTCGCGGCCCCGGTTTCCACGATGGCGGGCAGGGCAGCGTTGGCAGCATCGAGGTCGGGGAAGACCAGGAGGCCGGTGGCAGTGTGGGCGGGGCTCTCAACTGTGCGGAAAACGGCCTCGGCAACGAAACCTAGCGTGCCCTCGCTGCCGACGATCAGGTGGGCCAGGATGTCTGTCGGCCGCTCGTAATCGAGCAGTGAGTTCAGGCCGTAGCCCATGGTGTTCTTCATCGAGAACTGCCTGCGGATTGTTGCAGCTGACAATGGGTCGTCCCGGACCCGGCGAGCCAATCGGATCAGGCCGTCATAGAGTCCTGGTTCCAGTTGGCGCAGCCGGTCATCGGCGCCTGGAGCGCCGGTGTCGACCACCGTCCCGGAGGCCAAGACAACGGTGAGGGACTCCAGCGTCATGTAGGCGTTCTCGGTGGTGCCGCAGTTCATGCCGGAGGAATTGTTCGCAATCACGCCGCCGATGGTGCACGCGCCTTCGCTGGCTGGGTCCGGCCCGAACTTCTTCCCGTACCGGGCCAGCCGCATATTCAGAGCGCGCACGGTGACCCCGGGCTGCACCCGGACTCGGGCACCCTGATCAAGCACCTCAATATCCCGGAAATTCCGGCGCACGTCCACTAGTATGCCGTCGGTAACGGCCTGCCCGCTGAGGCTGGTCCCCCCGGAACGGAAGGTCAGCGGCACTCTTTGTGCCCTGGCGGCGTGCAGCAAGTTGCCGACTTCCTGCGCATTCTCGGCCACGACGACGGCTTGCGGGATCAGCAGGAAATGCGAGGCATCATGGGCGTTGGCGTGGAGGTCGATCGGGCGGGTCTTCACCCGTGCAGGATCAGAAACCGCAGCGCGAAAGGTGCTCAGCATCGACGGCCTTTCCTCAGAGACAAAGTTCGAACCGTGACTCAGCGTACGGAGGCTGCGTCAGAAAATCTGCCGCCCTTATCACCCTGCGAGAAAGCCCGTTGGATGCGGCCCGGCGGCCGGGCAAGACTTGGACAGAAGAATCCCACTCTCTCCCGGCCTCACGCGGGGCCACCGGCATCCCTGGAAGGACATTCAATGATCTTCATTGTCGTCAAGTTCAACGTCAAGCCTGACTGGTCCGACCGCTGGCTAGAGCTGACCCGTGAGTTTACCGAGGCCACACGCCGCGAACCCGGGAACCTGTGGTTCGAATGGTCGCGCAGCACGGAAATCCCCAACGAGTTCGTGCTCGTGGAGGCGTTCCAGGACGACGCCGCAGGAGATCACGTCAACAGCGACCACTTCCGACAGGCGATGAAGGACATGGCCGCGGCTTTGGTGGAAACGCCGAAGATCATCAGCCGCCAGATCGAGGGCAGTGACTGGGACCGCATGGGCGAACTCACCGTCGGGTAAATCCTGCCAGATTCTTTGTTTGTGCGTTCTTGGCAGGACAAACTTGTTACATGGGACGCAATGGTGCACTTACGGGAACGGCATCGGTCCGCAAAGCCTTTGCCATGCTAGACGTCGTCGCAACCAACAGCCGTGGCGTGTCCGCCAAAGACATTGCGGCTGCCTTGGACATGCCCCTGCCTACGGTGTACCGGTTGCTGAAGACGTTGGTGGCGTCCGAACATCTGGTTCATCTCAAGGACCAGGGCCGATACGGGCTAGGTTACAAACTGCATGCGTTGGACACTTCGCTGCGGCGCCAGGTCGGCACGCCGCCGGCCGTGGCCCGGATCATCAGGGAGCTGCATGTCCGGTCGGATGCCGCCGCCTATTATGCGGTGCACCGAGGTGATGACATTATCGTTGCCCATGTAGTCGAGTCTGCCGCCCGGCCGCGCATCACACCCATGGGCTTCGGGTTCAACGATGCAGCACATGCCACGGCCTTCGGCAAAGTGCTGCTTGCCGCGATGGAGCCGGAGCATCGGCGGTCCTACCTGGCACGCCATGGCCTGCCCGAAATGACAAGCCGGACGATCCAGACCATAGAAGAGCTGGAAGCTCAACTGTGCGAGGTCAGGGACAGCGGCATCGCCGTCGAACGCGAGGAATTTCTTATGGGAGCGTCCTGCCTGGCTGCTCCAGTCACCAATCCGGCAGGTCAAACGATCGGATCAGTCGCGGTTTCCATGAGTCCTGCAGACTTTGCCGCAAGGGCAACGAACGTCTCAGGAATGCTGCGAGACGCAGCAGACAAAGTGGGCAAGGCGCTGCGCGGAACACATCTTCTGGCGAACTAAGCCCGGCGCCGGAACCAGGACCGATCCCAGATAGGAATGAACACTATGCCAATGCGCATGATCGATCTCACTGAGATCACGATCCACAGCGTTTCCGTCAGTGAGATGGACAACAACAGCTACCTGCTGACTTCCAAGAGATCCGGAGAGCAGGTGCTTATCGACGCCGCGGATGACCCCACCGCCATTCAGATCATGATTGAGGCAGCCCGTGGGGAGTCCCGCGCAGGGACCCGTGTCGTTTACGTGGCCACTACACACAGCCATTGGGACCACGTCCGTGCCCTTCGCGAGATCGTCGAATCCACTGGTGCCCGGACCGCGGCCGGGAGCGAAGACGCCCCAGCCATCGATGTACCCACCGATGTCCTGCTCGAGCACGGTGACACCCTGAATGTTGAGGGCTTTAGCCTGGAAGTTCTCCACCTCCGCGGCCATACCCCGGGTTCTATCGCTTTTCTCTACCGCGATCCGGACGGCCCAGCCCACCTGTTCACCGGTGACTCACTTTTCCCGGGCGGCATCGGCAACACCGAGAAGGACCCGGAACGCTTCGGGATGCTCTTCACCGACGTGGTGCAACGGGTCTTCGAGCGACTGGCAGACGACACGCTGGTGCATCCAGGTCACGGCCGGAGCACGACCTTGGGCATCGAACGGCCGGACTTGGCTGCCTGGGAAAGCCGCGGCTGGTAACACCTTGGACCGGGTGCGGCCCACAGGCGGCGGCATAGGTGAGCGAGGGTCGGCCGAAACGGCGGCATAGGTGAGCGAGGGTCGGGATGTGCACTACTTCAGCCTCAAGCGGACGAAGGCTCAGGTGTCACGCTGAGCACGTTTTTGGCGGCGCGGCACCTGGATCGGCCCGGAATTCCGGGGCGGAGGGAGGCGCGGGCGAGCAAAAAGGTGCGTGCCGTGACGACGGCGGGTGCCTGCCGCCGTCGGGCATCGACACCTATCAGTCGAGCGGCAAAGTGACGGTTACGCAGGTTCCGTTGCCTGGACTGGAGACGACGGAGACATCCCCGCCCACTTGGCTGACAGCGATGGACATGAGGCGGAGACCAAATCCGTGGTGTGCGCCGGCGGGCGTTGCCTGGCTGTCGAAGCCTGCGCCGTTGTCCGTGACTGTCAGCCGGATCCCGTGGTAAACGGCGGCGAGCCGTACGGTGACGTCGTGGGCGTGCGCGTATTTGAACGCGTTGCTGAGGACTTCCTTGGCGGCGTGATAGAGCAAGGAAGCGGAGCCGGACGAGATTTCGACACCGTGGTGCGGCGTCTCCCAGTGGATTTCGGTCCCTTGGCGGCGGAGCGGTGCGGCCAATCGGTCGATGCAGCCCGCGAGCCCCAGGGCATGGAAGTCAACGGGTTGCTGATCTGTGATCACGCCATTGATGGCGGTAACCTCGTCCAGGGCTGTAGTTGTCTTCATGGCCGGTCCTGCTCCCCTTGCAGCTTTGGTGCTTTCGCCGGCGGGTGGATTCCGCCTGTGCTTGCATTAAGACTGGACCCAAGGAGTTAAGGTTCCCGCGATATTTAGTTAGTTTCGTCCTAATTTTTTGTCAAAAATCTCGAGCTACTTTGCAAGGAAGCCGAGCAAGGCCTCGTTGACCTCGGCGCCGTGCGTCCACAGCAAGCCGTGCGGGGCGCCGTCGATCTCTACATACTCGGCGCCGGGGAGAGCTTCGGCGAACCTCCGGCCGGTGACGTCGATGGGGAGGATGTTGTCCGCGGTGCCGTGCATGATCAAGGCGGGCACGTCGATCTTGGGGATGTCGGCGCGGAAATCGGTGAGCCACGTGCGCTGCGCCGCCACTGAGGCGTGCGCCCCCGACTGGGCCGCCAGGTTCCAGCTGGCGGTGACTGCTTCATCGCTCAGGCGGCGCGTTCCGAGGAAAGTCGAGGCGTTGTAGAAGTTGTTGAAGAATTCGGTGAAGAAGGCGTAGCGATCGGATATGGCGGCTTCGGAAAGTACGTCGAACACGGACTGCGGGACGCCTCCGGGGTTGTCCTCGGTCTGAAGGAGGAACGGCTCCAAGGACGAAATGAACACGGCCTTCGCCACCCGGGCCGAGCCATATGTGCCAAGGTAGCGGCCGACTTCGCCGGTTCCCATCGAGAAGCCCACGAGGACGGCGTCGTTGAGATCCAGTGCTTCCAGGAGGGTGTTCAGATCCGCCGCGAAGGTGTCGTAGTCGTAACCGACGGTGGGTTTGCTGGACTTGCCGAAGCCGCGGCGGTCGTAGGTGATGACGCGGTACCCTGCGTTGAGCAGTGCCGCGGTCTGCTTCTCCCAGGACGAGCCGTCCAGGGGATAGCCGTGCATAAGGACCACTGCCTGGCCGGTTCCGTGGTCCTCGTAGTAGATCTCGATCTCGGTGCTGTTTTCATTTCCGACGGTGATGTAAGCCATGACTACGGTCCTTTCGTAGCGGATCTTGCCGAGCGTTTCCAGCCTACTGTCGGGCGCGAGGGTGGCACGGCCCCGCCACGCTTCGCCCTGAGGGAAAGCTCTAGTTGCCCCCAGCAACCAGTCGTAGACTGGCCTTCGAATCACTACGTGAGTTGGAGAACGATGCTCTGGAAACTTCTCGTTCGGTACCTGCGGCCCCATCGGCGGCTGCTGATCGCCGTCGTCATTTTCCAGTTGGCGCAATCCATCGCATCCCTGTACCTGCCCACACTGAATGCCGACATCATTGACGAAGGCGTGGCCAAGGGGGATACCGCCTACATCCTGGGCACCGGCAGCCTCATGTTGCTCATCACCCTCCTCCAGATCGCGTGTTCGATCACGGCCGTGTACTTCGGCGCGAAAGCCGCCATGGGCTTGGGGCGGGACTTGCGCGGCGCTATTTTCACGAGGGTCGGGGAGTTCTCCGAGCAGGAGGTCACCCGCTTCGGTGCGCCGTCGCTGATCACGCGTTCAACCAACGACGTGCAGCAAGTCCAGCAACTCGTCCTGATGTCCTGCACGCTCATGGTTGCGGCGCCCATGCTCAGCATCGGCGGGGTGATCATGGCGGTCCGGCAGGATGCCCAGTTGTCCTGGCTGATTGCCGTCAGCGTCCCCGTGTTGCTCGTTGCTGTGGGCCTCATCGTGAGCCGGATGGTGCCGCTGTTCCGCAAGATGCAGGTCCGGATCGACACAGTGAACCGCGTGCTCCGCGAACAGTTAGCAGGCATCCGAGTGGTGCGCGCCTTCGTGCGCGAGGACATGGAGACAGAACGCTTCGCCTCGGCAAACCAGGACGTCACGGAGATGGCGCTGCGCGCCGGGCGGCTCATGGCGCTCATGTTTCCGGTAGTGATGCTGGTGCTCAACGTCTCCAGCGTGGCCGTGATCTGGTTCGGGTCGTTCCGGATCGACGACGGTTCCATGCAGGTAGGCACGTTGATCGCCTTCCTGAGCTACCTCATGCAGATCCTCATGTCCGTCATGATGGCGACGTTCATGGCCGTCATGATCCCGCGCGCTGCTGTTTCGGCGGACCGTATCGGGCAGGTGCTGGAGACCGAATCGAGCGTGCGGCCTCCCGTGAATCCGGTGACGGAGACCGCCGGCCGCGGTGAGCTGGAATTGCTCGACGTCGGATTCGCCTACCCGGGTGCCGAGCAGCCCGTCCTGAGCGGCATCAGCTTCCGGGCACGCGCGGGGCAGACGACGGCGATCATCGGCAGCACGGGCGCGGGCAAGACCACCTTGGTGAACTTGCTGCCACGGCTCTTCGACGCGAGCAGCGGCTCGGTGCGGATTGACGACGTCGACGTCCGCGAACTGCACCCGGACCTCTTGTGGGGGCACATCGGACTGGTCCCGCAAAAGCCCTACCTGTTCTCCGGCACGGTGCGCAGCAACCTCCTCTACGGCAAGCCCGACGCCACGGAGGAAGAACTCTGGCGGGCGCTTTCCATCGCCCAGGCCCAGGACTTCGTCGAGGAGATGGAGGGCGGCCTGGATGCTCCGATCTCGCAGGGCGGCACCAACGTTTCCGGCGGACAACGCCAGCGACTCGCCATCGCGCGGGCACTCGTAAAGCAGCCCGAGCTCTACATCTTCGACGACTCCTTCTCCTCCTTGGACACCGCCACCGACGCCAGGCTCCGCCAGGCCCTCAAGCGCCACACTTCGGGCGCCACCATGGTCATCATTGCGCAGCGGGTATCCAGCATCGCGGATGCTGAGCAGATTTTGGTGCTCGACGACGGGCGGCTAGTGGGGCGCGGAACCCACGACGAGTTGCTGGAGACCTCCGAGACCTACCGCGAGATAGTTTCCTCGCAACTGGCAGCGGAGGAGGCGGCATGAGCAGCGCACCCAGCACCGCCAACCGCCCGCAGCGTCCCCCGATGGGGCCAGGCCGCGGCGGACCCTTCGCGGGAATGAACATCCCGGCCGAAAAGGCCATGAACTTCCTGCCCTCGGCCAAGCGGCTCCTGGGCACGCTGCGGCCCGAGCGCATGTGGCTGACGCTGGTTCTCCTCCTCGCCGTCGCGAGCGTGACCCTGTCCGTGATCGGTCCCCGGCTTCTGGGCGAGGGCACCAACCTGATTTTCGCCGGCGTCGTCTCCAAGCAACTTCCCGCCGGGGTGAGCAAGGAACAGGTCATCGAGGGACTGCGCGCTTCCGGCCAGGGCTCCAAAGCGGACATGTTGAAAGGCATGGACCTGACTCCCGGCGTCGGAATCGACTTCGGGGCGTTGTCCTCGATCCTGCTGTGGGTGCTGGTCTTGTATGTCCTGGCCTCGGCGTTCGGCTGGATTCAGGCATACGTGCTCAACGGCGTCGTGCAGCGGACGGTGTACCGGCTCCGCGAGCAGATCGAAGCGAAAATCAACCGGCTCTCGTTGCGCTATTTCGATTCGGTGCAGCGCGGGGAGCTGCTTAGCCGCGTGACCAACGACGTCGACAACATTTCGCAAAGCCTCCAACAGTCGATCAGCCAGGCGGTCACGTCCCTGCTCACGGTGGCGGGGGTCATCTTCATGATGTTCCTGCTCTCGCCGATCCTGGCGTTCATCACCTTGGTCACCGTGCCGTTGACGCTCGTGACCACCATGCTGATTGCCAAGCGCTCACAGAAGCTGTTCGTGGCCCAGTGGAAGAACACCGGCGAGCTGAACGGGCAGATCGAAGAAACCTACACCGGCCACGCGCTCGTCAAGGTGTTCGGCCGCCAGCGTGAAGTCGAGGAGCGATTCCGCGAGAAGAATGCAGAGTTGTTCTCGGCCAGCTTCGGCGCCCAGTTCATCAGCGGCTTGATCATGCCGGCACTAACATTCATCGGCAACCTGGTCTATGTCGGGATCGCCGTGGTGGGTGGCCTTCAGGTAGCCTCCGGTGCCATGCAGTTGGGCGACGTCCAAGCCTTCATCCAATACTCCCGGCAGTTCACGCAGCCCCTGGCCCAGCTCGGTTCAATGGCCAATCTGCTCCAATCGGGCGTGGCATCCGCTGAACGCGTCTTCGCGCTGCTCGATACCGAGGAGCAAAGCGCTGATCCTGAGCCCTCGGCTGTTCCCGAAGTGACGCGCGGGCGCTTGACGTTCGAGAACATTTCCTTCTCCTACTCGCCCGACAAGCCGCTGATCCAGGATCTGAGCCTGGTGGCCGAACCCGGCCAGTCTGTTGCGATCGTCGGACCCACTGGAGCAGGCAAGACCACCCTTGTGAACCTCATGATGCGCTTCTACGAGCTTGACGCCGGGCGGATAACGCTCGACGGCGTCGACGTCGCCTCGATGTCCCGCTACGAGCTGCGCTCGCGGATGGGCATGGTGCTCCAGGACACGTGGCTCTTCGGCGGGACCATCCGGGACAACATTGCCTACGGACGGCCCGACGCCACCGAAGCCGAGATTCTGGAAGCAGCGCAAGCAACGTACGTGGACCGTTTTGTGCACTCCCTCCCCGAGGGGTACGACACAGTGCTCGACGACGAAGGCAGCAACGTTTCCGCCGGTGAGAAGCAGCTGCTCACCATCGCCCGTGCGTTCTTGGCCCGTCCGTCAGTCTTGATTCTGGACGAGGCCACGAGCTCCGTGGACACCCGGACCGAGGTTCTGGTTCAAAAAGCCATGAGTGCCCTGCGCTCTGACCGGACGAGCTTTGTGATCGCGCACCGCCTCTCCACGATCCGCGACGCCAACGTCATCCTGGTGATGGAAGCCGGCCAGATCGTGGAACAAGGCACCCATGCGGAGCTGCTGGCTTCGGGTGGGGCCTACTCAAGGCTGTATGAGGCCCAGTTCGCGGCGCCGGTGGCGGAGGTCTAGGGGGCTCTGTCACGCCGGGCAACTTTTTGGCGCCTTGGGTCAGGGAGAAGCCCGGAATCCGGGGTCTTGGTGCTAGCGGGCTGCTGAAAATGTGCCAAGCGTGACGCTTACTTCTCCACATAGGGTGTGCCGGGGGTGACGCAGACCTGCCCGGGCCCGGCACGATGGCTACATGGATGTCGAAAAGGCGCTTAATCTCTGCGGGGGCGTAGCGCGAAGGCCCGTGCTGGCCCGTCTTGGCATCACCGACGGCCAGCTAAGGAAGGCGGTCCGCCGTGGCGTGGAACAACCAGCGCGCGGGGTCTACGCGCTGGCTTCGGCATCCATCGCCGATGTGGCCCTGGTCCGGAACCGCCAAATACGGACCTGCGTCAGTGCCGCCCCGTTCTACGGCTTGTGGGTCATCGACCAGTCCGGCCCGCTGCACGTGCACCACAGGCGCAACCAAAGCGCCTGCGATGTCCTGCATCACGGTGGATTGCTGCTTCCCGCGCATCCGCACAGACCAGTGGCCGCCCTGGCAGATGTCCTGATCCACGCATTGCGCTGCCTGCCCTGGCAGGATTCCTTGGTGATGGTGGAGTGTGCTGTGGCCCGGGGTGACATGACGGTGGGATTCCTGCGGGAGCGGCTGCCGGGGAAGCGGAACGGCAAGGCTCGCGAGGTTCTACGTTGGGTGGATCGCGGGGCTGAATCGATGTTGGAGACGCTGGCCCGGACCTACTTCCGGAGGGCCGGAATCCACGTCCAGCCGCAGTTCTATCTCGACGGCGTGGGCTACATGGACCTGTTGCTGGACGGTTGGCTGTTGGTGGAACTCGACGGCCGCAGCCATGCGGAGTGGCGGCAGGTAAAGAAGGACCATCGCCGCAACAACTCGTCCGTGGTTCAAGGCTATACGGTGCTCCGCTACTACTACTCGGACGTGGTCCATGAGCCAGAAACCATGGTTGCGGAGGTCCTTGCGGTCCTTGGGCGCGGGAACATAGCCCGTCCCGCCGCGTAGCTGTGTCACGCCGGGCAACCTTTTGGGGCCTCGGGTCACGGCGAAGCCCGGAAATCCAGGAGTCTGCGTGCCGGCCGCGGCCAAAAACCTGCCTCGCGTGACACTCGCTGTTGCAGTTCCGTTGACTCCGCTCAGCCATCGGCATATCCTACAACCAAATGGTTGTAGATCAGCTCAGTGAAACCGAACTCGACCGCCTCTTCCAGGCGTTTTCCGATGCCACGCGCCGGGACATCGTCCGTCGGGTGACGGTCGGGGAGTATTCGGTTTCCGGTTTGGCAGCCCTCTACGCCATGAGTTTTGCCGCCGTCCAGAAGCACGTGGCGGTGTTGGAGCGCGCGTCCCTTGTAACGAAGGAGAAGCGTGGAAGGGAGCAGATCGTGCGGGGCAACCATGATGGCTTGCAGAAAGCCCGCCAGCTGCTCGATGAGTACGAAGCGATCTGGCGGCAGCGCGTCGAGCGGATCGCAGACATCCTTGCCGAAAAATAGGAAGGGTTCCGCAATGCCGGTTATCAGTTCCACCAAGAATCCCGAAGCGTTGAGCTTGACGCTCGTCGCCGAGTTCGATGCCAGCCCCGAACAGGTCTGGCAGATCTGGGAAGACCCACGCCAGCTTGAGCGCTGGTGGGGTCCGCCCGGCTGGCCAGCTACTTTTGAGCAGTTCGAGTTCGAACCGGGCGGGAAGGCAAGCTATTACATGACCGGTCCCGACGGCGAGAAAGCCGGCGGTTGGTGGCGCATCACGGCCATCCAGGCTCCGAACAGGCTGGAGTTCGACGACGGCTTTGCCGACGAAAACGGAGCTCCCGTCGAGGAGATAGGGGCCGGCCACGCGACCGTGACCCTCGAAGAGATCGGCGACCGCACCCGCATGACGATCATGTCCACCTTCGAATCAGAAGAGCAGATGAAGAAGATGATCGACATGGGTATGGAAGAGGGGATGCAGGAGGCAGCCGGCCAGATCGACGCGCTCCTTTCCGAGCACTCCCGCGCCTGATTAGGAGAAAAACAGCGAACGACGGCGGGAGGTGACTCCCGCCGTCGTCGTCGCTTGGCGTCCGAAAGGGCGCTGTTACAGGGAGTGCGCGTCGAAGGCGGTGGCCTTGGCCGCGCTGCCGCTAAGGCTGACGGTGAAGGTGTTGGGCCCGCTGCAGGTGACCGCGATGCTGGCCTTGGAGGTGTTGTGGCGCACCGAGAAGTCGTGCACCAGCGCGTCCAGCGTGTGGTGGGTGGTCGAGCGGTCCCAAATCTTGAGGGTTACGGAGTCGGCAGTTTCAAACGTCATTGTTCAGTGCTTCCATTCATGAATCCGGGTGTCCGGCTATCGCGCCAGTGCGAAAGCCGCGGTACGGGCAATCCATGAACGCCCTGAGACTCAAGGCGGCTCGACGAGCTCACCGGTTTGGCCTCATTGCGTCCACCAGGATGGCTAAAACTAGGCCGGGTCACTGTGACCCAGCCTGCCTTTCCATAGTGCACAGGCAGGCGCAAGCGGCTCAAGCCGAGACGGCCTTTGTTGCTAGTGAGTCTCATCACACCCGGTGGCGGCGACCGAAGTTCTCGACGAGACTCAGCAGCCCTCGAAATCCGTGAGCACCTTGACCTTGTCGGCCGACGCCGAGGACGGGTCGAAGGCGTAGCCGAGCCATTCCCGTGCCAGCCTGCTGGCCAGCTCCACCCCGACTACGCGCTGGCCCATGGTGAGGACCTGGCAATCGTTGGACAGGATGGATCGCTCCACCGAGAAGGAATCGTGGGCCGTGGTGGCGCGGATGCCGTCCACCTTGTTCGCTGCGATGGCCACGCCGATTCCCGTACCGCAGAACAGGATTGCCCGGTCAGCATGGCCATCCCGGATGAGTTCGCCCGCCTTGATGCCGACGTACGGGTAAGGCCTGGTGAAATCATCCAAAGCGTCACCGCGGTTGACGCCTATGTCGATGATTTCGCTGATCCGCGGATCGTCCCGCAGGTCCGCCATGATGCGGTCTTTGTAGTCGACGCCTGCTTCATCGGCGCCCAGGATGAGTCGGAAACCGTTCGTGGTCATGCTGCGACCTTCCCAGCACTCACAAGGTGCGGGCCCATGACTGTGAAGATCATTGCCAGCGAAGTGGCTCCGGGGTCGGCTGTGCCTAGGCTTTTTTCGGCGAGCGGCCGGGCCCGTCCTTTAAGCGGACGGAGCGAGGCGGTGGCTCGCGCAGCCGAGGTGGCCGCCCCGGCAGCTTCGGCCCAGGCAACATCCGGAAGGACGCCATCGGAGACGCGCTTGCTGAAGGTTTCGGCGAAGGGGAGCAGGGCATCCACCATGGTTTTGTCCCCGATCTCGGCCTTGCCCAGTCCGGTGATCCGCGCGGCGAACGCTGTCACAGCAGCGGCAAGCTCCAAAGGTCCTGGCCTTTGCTCATTGCCAAGGGATTCGCCGAATGCCCGGAGGCCTGCGCCCCACAGGACGCCGGACGTTCCGCCGGCTTTATCCGCCCAGGCGTCTCCGGCGGCACCCAACATATCGCCGGCTCCGGCGCCGTTGCCGAGGGCCTTCGCGGCGGACGCAGTGGCGGCATCGATGCCGCGGACCATCCCGCGGCCGTGGTCGCCGTCGCCCGCTACCGCGTCCATGTCGCCAAGGTGCGATTCGGCGTCGTGCAATGCGTTCCGGGCGGCCTCGAGCGCGTCCGCGCAGCTCGCGGCATAGTTGCGCGAGTCCGGGGTGGCCGCAAACTCCATGGCGACAGGGCCGCCGTCGAACGCTTCCTCCGCAAACTGGCCCCCGGTGAGCAGGGCGGCGTTGCCGCGCCGGTACGCTGGCGTTTCAGCGGGGGCCGTCCAAAGCGGCTCAAGTTCCTCGTCCAGCCACGTGATGGTGAGGGAGACGCCGGACATGTCCAGGCTCGTGACCAGTTCGCCGACCTCCGGCATGACCAGGGTGTAACCGGCTGCCCGCAGCAACGGAGCCACGGTCAGCCATAGGACGAAGAGTTCTTCGTGTTTGGTTGAACCGAGTCCGTTGAGGATCACGGCGACACGTTTGCCCGCCCCGTGCGGGGTTTCCGCCAACAGCCGCGCGACGAGTTCCTGGCCGAGTTCCCTGGCTGGCGGAAGATCGGTGTCGAACAAACCGGGCTCGCCGTGGATGCCCAGGCCAAGTCCCATCTGCTTGTCCTTGAGCGTGAACAGCGGCGCTTCGGCGCCGGGGAACGTGCAGCCGTGGAAGGCGCTGCCGATGGTACGGGTCAGGCTATTGGCCTTCCGGCCCAAGCGCACGACGTCGGCCAGCCCGGCTCCCGCTTCGGCGGCGGCGCCCATGATCTTGAAGACCGTGAAGTCACCCGCGATGCCGCGGCGTTTGGCGGATTCCGACGGCGGCGCGCTCGCAATATCGTCTGTCACCAGCACGTTTTCCACGGCGATGCCTTCCGCAGCCAGGCGCTCGCTTGCCATGCCGAAGTTCAGGACGTCCCCGGCGTAGTTGCCGTAAGTGAAGACCACGCCGGCGCCGGAATCCGCGGCCTTGGCGACGGAGTAGGCCTGTTGCGCGGACGGGGAGGTGAAGATGTTGCCCACGACGGCGCCATCGGCGAGTCCCGCGCCGATGAGTCCGGCGAATGCCGGGTAATGCCCGGATCCGCCGCCGGCCAGGACCGCGACCTTGGGCTGCTCGGGACGGTGGCGGCGCACTGCGCCGCCGGGAACCTGGCGCACCAGGCCGGAGTGGAGGTCGCAGAAACCGGCGAGGGCTTCGTCTGCGAAATCGGCGGGATCGTTGAAGATTTTGGTCATCGTGGGCTCTTTCGGCTACGGATGCGGGGGACTGCTAGTGGATGTGGCTTCCACCGTTGATGTCGATGGTGGTGCCTGTGAGGTAGGCGGATTCCTCGGAAGAAAGGAACGTGATGACGGCGGCGATTTCCTCGGTGGTGGCGTTGCGGCCCAAGGGGATGCCCGCGTTGATGGCGGCTTCCTGCTCGTCGGTGCTGCCGACGCGGATGTTGGTGTCCACGGCGCCCGGAGTAATGGCGTTCACGGTGACGCCGGTTGCGCCGATTTCGCGGGCCAACGCCTTGGTGAAGCCGAGGATTGCTGCCTTCGCGGCGGAGTAGGGAACCTTGCCGAACACGCCGCCGCCGCGCTGGGCGGAGACGGAGGACATGTTCACGATGCGGCCCCAGCCGCTGGCGATCATGTCCGGCAGGAAAGCCTTGGTCACGAGGTAGGTGCCGGTGGCGTTCACGTCCATGATCTTGTGCCACAGTTCCAATGTGGTCTCGAGGAACGGGACAGGGGACGTGATGCCCGCGATGTTCGCGAGGGCGCCGACGGCGGGGAGGTTGCCTGAGCTGATCTCGGCGGCGACTGCCTTGTATGCCGCGTTGACGGAAGCTTCGTTGGCGACATCGATCTCGTAACCGAACGCAGGGACGTTGAACTGGTTGCCGATTTCCGCTGCGACCTTGGCGGACTTCTCGCCGTCGAGGTCCAGGATCACCACGGCCCAGCCGTTGCTGGCGTAGCGGCGTGCGGTGGTGATGCCGATGCCCCGGTCCGAGGTTGCCCCGGTGAGGACAGCGGTTCGCTGGATGGTGGTGGTCATGATGCTCCTTGGATTTTGTTCGTTGGTGGTAGCTGGATGAGGTCTGTGATGAAGCTGGCGGCTTTTGCGGCTGCCGCCGGGCGTTCGTCGTGGGTGACGTCGCGGGTTTCGAGTTCGAGCGAAAAATGGCCGCTGTAGCCGATGGCTGCCAGCGAGCTGAGTCCGGCAGCGAAGTCAGCCTGGCCGTTTCCGATGCTGAGGTTGATGTTGCCCGGAACCCCGTCCCTGAGGTGGACGTGGGCGATCCGGCCCTGATGGCGTTCGATGTACTCGAGTGGTTCTTCGGCCGCTGCGACGATGTGGCTGAAGTCCATGACAATCCCGACGCCGGAGTCCGCCAGGCGCGCCGCCAACTGTTCGGCGCGCTCCAGGTTCCAGCAGAACCGGAGGAAGTGCAGGGATTCGGTCCAGAGTTCGACGCCGAACTCCGCCGCGCGCTGTCCGGCGCCGATGAGCTGGGCCGCGATGGTGTCCAGGTCCTCGTCGAGGCTGCGGACCGGATCGTGCGATAGCGCTCCGCAGGGGAGGACCAGGGCTTTCGCGCGGGTGTTGGCGGTGAGGGTGAGGAGCGCATCGAGGTGCTTTTGGCGGGCGGCGCGCTGGCCGGCGTCGAGCACCGCGTTGAGGTCGCCTATGTCGCCGTTGACCGAGCGGACCCGCAACCCCGAGGCGGCGACCTCCGCAGTCACGGCGGCGACGGCGTCGGAATCAAGATCGTAGGGAACGTGATCGCAGACGCCCGGCAGTGCGCCGAGGTCGATTTCCTCAAAGCCCAAGCCATTGATGGTGCGCAATGCCGTGGGTAGATCCTGGTGCCGGAAGCTGATGGACGAGCAACCGAGTCGGGAGTTGAACATCTTCGTTTCCTCCAGTCGAGCCCGAAGGCCGTAGTGATGGGAACCACGGTAGCTAAGTTAACTGTCAACAGTCAACCCTTGAAGTTGACTGTTGACATAGGTGGATGATGCCGGTCACACTGGCATATCATGTGTTAACAGTCGACAGTGCTGAAGCATCTAGCCTTAGTCGCTCTTCGAAAGGGATTCACCAATGAGCAAAGAAGCTCTGACCATGCGCGGTCCGGTCCACGGCACCAAAGACGCAAGGCGCGTCGCCATCGGCTCCGGCGTCGGCGCGGTCATCGAAACCTATGACTTCATCGGCTTCGGCACCGCGGCTGCCCTGTACTTCGGAACGGCGTTCTTCCCGGGAAGCGATCCGGTAACCGGCACCCTCGCCGCTTTCGCGACCCTCGGCGTCGGCTTCGCTGCCCGTCCCATCGGCGGCATCATCGGCGGCCACCTGGGCGACAAGCTGGGACGCAAGCCCGTCCTGGTAGCCTCGTTGATCCTGATGGGCGTGGCCACGTTCCTGATCGGCCTTCTTCCCACGTACAGCCAGGTGGGTCTCTTGGCGCCGGCTCTGCTCGTGTTCGTCCGCATCGTCCAAGGCCTGGCCTTCGGAGCCGAGTGGGGCGGCGCCATCCTGATGAGCTACGAGCACGCTCCCTGGAAGAAGAAGGGAAAGTACACGGGCATGGTCCAGGCCGGATTCCCCGTGGGACTCCTGCTGGCCAACCTGACGTTCCTCGTCAGCGTCCAGCTTGGCGGCGAACTCGCCTGGCGCATTCCGTTCCTCGCCAGCATCGTGTTGGTTGTCGTGGGCTTGATCATCCGTTCCAAGGTCCCGGAATCGCCGGTCTTCGACGAGGTCAAGGAGAGCGGGGCAATCGTGAAGTCGCCCATCGTGGAGGTCCTGAAGACTGACTGGCGCAACATCGTCAAGGGAATCGGCCTCCGCATTGCCGAGACGGCAGGCTACGCAGTCTCCATCACCTACATGATTTCGTACCTGAACGGCCAGCACCTGGCAGACAAGACCCAGACCCTGGTGGCCCTCTGCATCGCTTCGGCCATCGGCATCTTCGCAACCCAGGCCTGGGCGCGGCTGACGGACAGGATCGGACGGCGTCCTGTCTACATCTGGTCCTGCGCCTTTGCGGTCATCTTTGCCATCCCGATGTTCCTGCTGGTCAACACCGGTTTGTTCATCTTCATCATTGCCACGATTGCCGTCTCCTACGGCGTATGCCAGAACTCCCTCGCCGGCGCCCAGGGCGCCTGGTTCCCCGAGCTGTTCCACGCGAAGACCCGGGCCTCGGGCGCTTCGTTGGCCTACCAGATCTCGGCCATGGTGTCCGGTTTTACCCCTTTCATCACCACCCTGCTCTTCGTCGCCATGGGCTGGATGGGTCCGGCATTGCTCTTCGGCCTGTACGCCGCCATCGGTCTCTGGGCAGCTTTGGCCACCCGCGAAACCTGGGGCAAGCGGGAGCGCCAATTGGCCGATGAGGCCACCAAAAGCACTCCCCAGTCGGTGAACGTCTAATGACCGTGGCACAGGACCAGCGCTCGGCAGGACGAATCGAAGAGACCACGATGGAGCGCATCGAACGGGTGGGTGCCGCCGCCAACCGGATCCGGCACCACGCCCTCAACATGGGCGAAGTCCAGGGCCAGGGCTATGTCGGCCAGGCGCTCGGCGCTGCGGACATGCTCGCCGCGGTCTATGCGGACCAGCTCCGCTACCGCGCCGATGATCCCGAGTGGGAGGGCAGGGATCGTTTCTTGCTCTCCACGGGCCATTACGCAATCGGCCACTACGCAGCACTGGCCGAGGCCGGGATCATTCCCGTGGAGGAGCTCGAAAGCTACGGCTCGGACGATTCCCGCCTCCCAATGTCCGGGATGTCGACGTACACGCCGGGCATGGAGATCTCCGGGGGGTCGCTTGGCCACGGGCTCTCCATCGCTGTCGGCATTGCCCTTGGCCTCCGGTACCAGGGCTCCAGTGCGAGGGTGTACAACTTCCTCTCCGACGGAGAACTGGACGAAGGGTCCACTTGGGAAGCCGCCATGGGGGCGCACCACCATCAGTTGGGGAAGCTGACCGCCATGGTGGACATCAACGCCCTGCAGGCGGACGGAAAGACAGACACGGTCCTCCGCACGGAGCCTGTCACGGAAAAGTGGGAAGCCTTCGGCTGGTACACGCAGCGGGTGGACGGGAACGACGTCGGTGCGTTGCTGGCGGCGTTCGACAACGCAGCCGCCCAGGCGGCCGACGTCGGGCGTCCTTCCGTGATCCTGTGCGACACGAAGGTGGGGCGCGGCGTGCCGTTGCTCGAGGAACGCGAAAAGGCGCACTTCATGCGCATCGAAGAACACGAATGGCAGCTCTGCCGCACGCAACTGACCGCAGGATTCAACGGGAAGGCCGGCCGATGAGCACCGTCACCGCACCCAAGCTGAAAACGTCCGCCATGATCGCGTCCTTTGCGGATCCGGGCCAGAAGACTTCTTCCGCGCCTTTCGGCCACGCGTTGGTGAAGGCCGCCGAAGCTGACCCGCGAATCGTCGGACTCACCGCCGACCTGGGCAAATACACGGACATGCACATCTTCGCGCAGGCCTTCCCGGAGCGGTTCTTCCAGATGGGCATGGCTGAGCAGTTGCTCTTTGGTGCGGCGGCAGGGTTCGCCGAGACCGGCTTGGTGCCGTTCGCCTCGACCTATTCCGTGTTTGCCGCGCGCCGGGCCTACGATTTCCTGTGCCTCGACATCGCCGAGCCGAACCTCAACGTGAACATCGTGGGCGGACTCCCGGGCCTGACAACGGGCTACGGCCCCAGCCACCAGGCCACCGAGGACATGGCGATCTTCCGCGGCATGCCCAATCTGACCATCGTCGATCCATGCGACTCCGTGGACATCGAACAAGCGGTGCCGCAACTGGCCGCCAGCGACGGCCCGACGTACCTGCGCCTCTTGCGGGGCAACGTCCCCACCGTGCTGGACGAGTACGACTACACGTTCGAACTCGGCAAGGCGAAGGTGCTTCGGGGTGGCAACGACGTCGTGTTCGTCTCCAGCGGGTTGATGACCATGCGTGCGCTGCAGGCAGCGGAGGCGCTCGCTGCGCACAAGGTGGATGTCGCCGTCGTGCACGCCCCCACCATCAAACCGTTCGACGCCGCCACCGTCCTGGCGGAACTGAACACCGACCGCCTGGCCGTCACGCTGGAGAACCACAGCGTGGTGGGCGGCTTGTTCGAAACAGTGGCCTCGGCCGTGGTCACGGCCGGGCTGGGCAAGCGGGTGGTTCCCGTGGCACTTCCGGACGAGTTCCTCGACGCCGGTGCGCTGCCCACCCTACATGAGCGCTACGGGTTGTCGGTGCAGCGGATCGTCGCGAAGGTCCTGGCGGAACTGGGCTGAGCCTGGCAAATTCGTTGGCAGGAGCGCGGAGCGGGCGGGGGCCGGTTCCGCGCTCCTGCCGTAAGATCAACAGTTAACACACCGACTGTAAACAGTCGACCACTGACATTGAGGACGGATATGATGGCCGGAGCAACAGCACCTCTTCTGGGACTGGAAAAGAAGAGCCTCCGCGAGCAGGCTCTCTCTGCTCTGCGCACCGCCATCACGAGTGGCGAGCTGGAGCCCGGCCGGCACCTCGTGGAAACCGAGCTGTCGGACATGCTCCAGATCAGCCGCGGGACGCTCAGGGAGGCCTTGCGGCAACTCGAGCAGGAGGGCCTGCTGTCCGCTGGTCCGCGCGGACGGCTCTCCGTCCGCCATCTCGATGCCAAGGAAATCCGCGATATCTACTCCGTGCGGGCAGCCCTGGAGTCCCTCGCCGCGCGCACGCTCTGCGAGTTGCCCGACCGCGAACAGGTGATCGCTTCGCTGCGCTCCGCCATCGACGCCATGGCCGCTGCGGCCAAAGGAAGCCTTGAGGAACGGATCGAGTCCGATCTGGAATTCCACCGTACGATGTGCCGTCTCACGGGCAACGAGACCCTGCTCCATTCCTGGGAGTCCCTGGAGGGATCCATCCGGATGTCCATCATGTTCGCCGGACTGGAAAAGGGCGTCAAGAACATGAGCGTCGAGCGGCACCACGACATCGTGGCGGCCATCGAGACCGGTGATGCATCGCTGGCGCGCAAGACCATCCTTGAGCACATGGACAGTGCTGCCGCGGTGCTGGTGGCCTAGTGCTATGGCAGATAGAGATCGGATCAGCGAGTATCGCGAGCGCATGCGCGAACAAAGCTCTGAAGCAAGCCAGCAGGCTGCCGCCGTGGCAGCTGCCGAGCGCCACCTCGATGACCAAGAGTACATCGAGGCTGTGTCAGCGCCTTGGGACGAGTGAATCGTGACGAACTCCGGACAGTAGCCGGCGGATCGCCGCTTCGGGTTCGGTGGCCTGGCAGCAACGCGCCATGACGCCCGACGGCGGCGCTCAACTTTCGCCGTAACGGCGCTAAAGATGGGGGTCACTGCCAGTACCCCTCAGGACAGAGTCTCCCTTGTTTTCTGCAAGGGCTGTTTCCTTGAACCATGACTCGTCCCGAAACCACTTTGCCGGCTCCGGTTCCTCCCTCGGCCATGAGCGACGCACCCCGGGCACGGCTCACGCTCATCATTGCCTCGCTGGGGTTCTTCCTGATTACCCTCGACATCCTGATCGTCAATATCGCGCTCACCAGCATCGGCAAGGAACTCGGGGGCGGAACGGCGGGCCTGCAATGGGTGATCGACGGTTACACGCTGATGTTCGCCGCGTTGTTGCTGTTCGCAGGGAACCTCTCGGATCGGATCGGTGCTAAAAGGGCGCTGGGATGGGGCATCGCATTGTTCCTGGTGGCGTCGGTCGCGTGCGCACTCGCGCCGACGTCGGCAGTGCTCATTGCCGCCCGCTTCCTCCAAGGAAGTGCGGCATCGATCATGCTGCCGGCGTCGATGGCGCTGATTCGGCAAGCCTTTCCCGATCCCCGCCGTCGCGCACATGCCCTCGGGATCTGGGCGGTCGGCGGGGCCGTGGCCGGAGCAGTGGGCCCCTTGGTGGGCGGCCTCCTCACCACGCTGGACTGGCGGCTCGTGTTCGGCATCAACCTTCCGGTGTGCGTCGCGATGCTGGTGCTCCTGGCTTCCGTTGCGACGTCCCCTCGACAGCCAACTCCGTTCGACTGGGCCGGCCAGGCCGCGGCAATCGTTGCCCTGACGGCGTTGATGTACGGCCTCATCACGGGAGGGACCGAGGGGTTCGGCACGGTGCCCGTCATCGGCAGCCTGGTCCTCGCGGCAATCAGCCTCGCTACTTTCCTTGTGATCCAGGCACGCGGCCGGCACCCGATGATACCGCTTGAGTTGTTTCGCTCCACCGGCATGAGAATCTCGCTCTCGGTCGGTTTCGCGTTCATGGTGGGCCACTTCGGTACCGTCTTTGTCGTCAGTCTCTTCCTCCAACAGCACCTCGGACTCACACCGCTTCAGGCCGGTTTCACGTTCCTTCCTTCCGCGGCGTTCAGCATCGTCGGCAACATCGTCAGCGGTACCCTCTCGAACCGCTTCGGGACGCGGGTACCGGTGGTCGTCGGATTGACGTCCATGGTGGTGGGACTCACCGCGATGCTTCTCGCGGCGCCGCTGGGATCTCCACTACTCGTCGGTACCTTCCTGGTTTTCACGGGTTCGGGCGGATCGATCGCGATGCCGCAGGTCACCGCCGTCGTGCTCGCGAGCGTCCCGAGTGAAAAGGCAGGCACGGCGAGCGCGGTCTTCAACACGTTCCGTCAGGTGGGCGGCGCGGTGGCAATCGCGGTCTTCGGCGCGCTCATCGCCGACCCCGCCGATTTCGTCCACGGGATGCAGACCAGCTTCATCATCGCGGCGTCGCTTCTCCTCCTCACCGCGCTCGCCAGCCTTTTCATCCATTCACCGGGCGCTGCCAGGAGCTGAGCCGTGCCGCTAGCTCACCCGCCGACGTACGCCGCCAGGTGCTCGCCGGTCAGGGTGGAGCGGGCTGCGACGAGATCGGCGGGCGTGCCCTCAAACACGACCTTCCCGCCGTCGTGACCTGCTCCCGGGCCGAGATCGATGATCCAGTCGGCATGCGCCATGACCGCCTGGTGGTGCTCGATGACGATGACAGACTTCCCGGAGTCCACGAGCCGGTCGAGCAGGCCGAGCAGTTGTTCTACGTCGGCGAGGTGCAGGCCCGAGGTGGGCTCGTCGAGAACGAGCACACCGCCCTTTTCGCCCATGTGGGTGGCCAGCTTGATCCGCTGCCGTTCGCCGCCGGAAAGCGTCGTGAGCGGTTGGCCGAGGCTGAGGTAGCCGAGCCCGACGTCGGCAAGCCGCTGCAGGATCGCGTGGGCCGCCGGGATCCTGGATTCGCCCGCGGAGAAGAACTCCTCGGCCTCTTTCACGGACATCGCCAACACCTCAGCGATGTTGCGGCCGCCGAGGCGGTATTCGAGCACCGATGCCTGGAACCGTTTGCCTTCGCACTCTTCGCAGGGGGTGGACACGGTGTCCATGAACCCGAGATCCGTGTAAATGACGCCCGCACCGTTGCAGCTGGGGCATGCGCCCTCGGAGTTCGCGCTGAACAGCGCCGGCTTCACGCCGTTGGCTTTCGCGAACGCCTTGCGGATCGGCTCTAGCAGTCCGGTGTAAGTCGCGGGGTTGCTCCGCCGGGAGCCCTTGATAGCCCCTTGATCAATCGAAACGACGCCGTCCCGCTTGGACAGCGAGCCGTGGATCAACGAACTCTTCCCCGAACCGGCGACACCCGTGACCACAACGAGGACGCCGAGCGGAATGTCGATGTCGACGTTGCGCAGGTTGTTCTCGCTCGCGCCACGGATCTCGAGTGCGCCGCGCGATGTCCGCACCGTCTTCTTGAGGGCGGCGCGATCCTCGAGGTGACGCCCGGTCAGGGTTCCGCTGGACCTTAGCCCTTCGAGCGTGCCCTCGAAGACCACTTCGCCACCGGCGGTCCCTGCTCCGGGACCGAGATCGACGACGTGGTCTGCGATCGCGATCGCCTCCGGTTTGTGCTCCACGACGAGCACGGTGTTGCCCTTGTCCCGCAGTTGCAGCAGCAGCTTGTTCATGCGCTGGATGTCGTGCGGGTGCAAGCCGATAGTGGGCTCGTCGAAGACGTAGGTAACGTCCGTGAGGGAGGAGCCCAGATGCCGGATCATCTTGGTGCGCTGCGCTTCCCCGCCAGAGAGCGTTCCTGCCGGCCGGTCGAGCGAGAGATAGCCGAGCCCGATCTCAGCGAACGAATCAAGGAGGTGCCGCAGCCCTTTGAGCAGCGGGGCAACCGACGGCTCGTCCAGACCCCGCACCCATTCGGCGAGGTCGCTGATCTGCATGGAGCACGCGTCGGCGATGCTGATTCCCTTGATCTTCGACGAGCGGGCCGCCTCGGTGAGCCGGGTCCCACCGCAATCGGGACAGGTGGTGAAGGTGATCGCCCGCTCCACGAAGGCACGGATGTGCGGCTGCATTCCCTCCGGGTCCTTGGAGAGCATGGACTTCTGGATCTTCGGGATCAGGCCTTCGTAGGTCAGGTTGATGCCCTCGACCTTGATCTTGGTCGGTTCCTTGTGGAGCAGGTCGTGGAGTTCCTTTTTGGTGTACTTACTGATCGGCTTGTCCATGTCGAAGAAGCCGGAGCCGCTGAAGATGCGGCCAAACCAGCCGTCCATGCTGTAGCCGGGGATGGTGAGCGCGCCCTCTGCGAGCGACTTGCTGCTGTCGTACAGCGCGGTCAGATCGAAGTCGGTGACGGAGCCGCGTCCTTCGCAGCGTGGGCACATGCCGCCCGTGATGCTGAAACTGCGGCGCTCCTTCGTCGTGGTGCCGCCGCGCTCTACGGTGACCGCGCCCGCGCCGGAGATCGACGCGACATTGAACGAGAACGCTTGCGGCGATCCGATGTGCGGCTGGCCAAGCCGGCTGAAGAGCATGCGCAGCATGGCGTTCGCATCGGTGGCGGTACCCACTGTGGAACGGGGGTTTGCGCCCATTCGCTCCTGGTCGACGATGATCGCGGTCGTGAGTCCTTCGAGGAGGTCCACGTCCGGCCGCGCCATAGTCGGCATGAAACCTTGCACGAAGGTGCTGTACGTTTCGTTGATCATGCGCTGCGATTCCGCGGCGATCGTGGCGAACACGAGGGAGCTCTTGCCCGAACCGGAGACGCCCGTGAACACCGTCAGCCGCCGCTTCGGCAGCTCGATGCTGATGTCCTTGAGGTTGTTCTCCCGCGCGCCCTGCACCCGGATCAGATCGTGGGTGTCAGCGATGTGCAGCTCAGGCGATTGCGTGTCCGTGCTCGTGGCCGTGCTCATCATGTCTCCATCTTTAACGCGGGTCGTGTTCGCGGTATTCGTCGGCGTCTGGTTGGCTACTGGGGGTCCTGAAGCAGTCCGAGGACGTTGCCGTCCGGGTCGGTGACGGTCGCTACCAAACGGCCGCCTCCGACGTCGTGGGCTGCTTCGTTCACTGTGGCGCCCGCTGCAGTTACTTCGGCAAGCTTCGCCTCGATGTCCGAAACGTGCCAGTAGGCCACGGGCGAGGTCATGTGTTGGGGACCGCCGCCCGGCACCAGCCCGATGTGCTGGCCCGCGACGTCGAAGCCGACGTAATAGGGTCCGTCGGCTTGCGGTTGTATGCCAAGCAGCGCGGCATAAACGGCTTTTGCCGCCGCGAGATCGGAAACGGGGTGCAGCACGGTCTTGATTCCCTCGGTGGAAGAGTCGCTCATGATCACTCCTGAAGTCATTGCGGTACGAGCTGGCGTGGACGATGTTGTCCATGACCGCCATTCTAGGCGCGGCCCGGAAGCGGCGCTTCTCCATTCCTGACCGGTCGGGGAAACCGAGGAATTCGCATGTAGACACCTTTCGTGAACGGTGCCACTATGACCGAATACGCACGCCGCGCCTGGCACTCGCGCCGGCGCAAAAGCGAGGGTGGAGAAACCAATGCACGGGTCCGATCTCGATCTGATGGTGGAGAAATATCATCGGGCGCTCGACGCGTTCATCACGGGGGACTCGGAGCTGCAGAAGAAGCTGTTTTCGAAGCGCGAAGACGTCACGCTCGCCAATCCGCTCGGACCACCGGCACGGGGCCGGAACGCGGTCGAGCAGACCATGGACCGGGCAGCTTCACAGTTGAGGCAGGGAGAGCCGATCAGTTTCGAGCGAATCTCCGGGTATACCGGGACCGAGCTTGCGTACATTGTTGAAATAGAACGGGCCCGGGCCAAGGTAGGCGGGTCTGATGAAGTGTCCCCGATACCCCTTCGGGTGACCACGATTTTCCGATGGGAAGACGGGGAGTGGAAGGTTCTCCACCGTCACGCAGATCCTATACTTTCCCCGCGGCCCATCGAGTCGATCGTGCAGGCGTAGCCGGGTCCAGGGTTAGCTGATTCAGTCCCCGCTCCCGAGGTGCCGGATCAACGCGTCGAGGATCGGCACCTGCCCGCTCACCAGTTTGGCGCGGGCAACGGACTGCGTCGCCCAAATGGCGCCGTCGATCTCCGGGTAGCTCCGGATCACGCCGGATCCCCGCGGCCACTCCAGCTCAAAGGTGTTGCTCACGATTCTCTCGGGGTCGAAGTCGGATTCCGCCGTGAAGGCTGTGATGAGCTTTCCCGACGGTTGCCGGAAAGTTCCCAGCTGGACGTATTCGACAGAGGGTGCAGCCACGCCCATTTCCTCCGCGAACTCACGCTTGGCGGCGACCAAGGGATCCTCCTCTTCGAGGTATTCGCCTTTGGGGATAGACCAGGCGCGTGCATCCTTACGGGCCCAGAACGGGCCGCCCATGTGGGCTATCCACACTTCCAATTCCGCAGTGGAGTTTCGACGGTACAACAGAATGCCCGCACTTCGAACTGTCATTTGCCCTCCCAGGCATAGGTTATCCGCAGGGCCGGGCTGCCGGGATCCGCAGCACTCCCAGGGCCTCAACCAAATACGGGACCGGATCCGAATCCGTCCCCGCGGCCCACTGCATCCACGCCTCGAACGTCGCCCCGAGATAAGCGGCGCACACATAGCCTGCCGCGCTTTCGCTGATGCCCAACTCCATGAGGTAAAGCAACGCCCGTTCCCGCTGTGGGGCCAGGGCATCGTAGCTTCTGCTCGCCAACTCAGGGCGCCCCGCAATCAGGCGCAGGCGCCCGCGCGTGACGGAAAGGTCCGGGATCGCCGAAGCCCCGGCGATGGCAGCCGCCCGCAAACCCGCGAGGATGCCGCCCTCGGAATTGTCGCCATCGGTCGGGCCCGCTGTGCGGGCGTTCTCCAGCACCTGTCCCGAGGCTTCCACCACCGGTTCCATGCCGCCCCAGACTAGGTCAGCCTTGCTCGGGAAGTAGCGGTACAGGCTCTTCCGCCCGATTCCAGCCTTGCGTGCGATGTTTTCCATCGACGTTCGTTCGTAGCCGTTCTCGGCAAAAAGCCGGAGCGCGACGCCGGCCACGGCGTCCGGATCGATTGTCGCCGGTCGTCCGGTGGAGCGCGCACCGGCCGGCTTCGTATGGTCTGAAGGCACCTCTCCAGTATCCACTCTTGCAGCATGACACGGAGTGTCATGAGGGGCGCCTGCGCATCGGGAAAGAAGGCGGGCGTGTGGACGCCCTGCGGCTTCAGCCGGTGTAGCCCTCGACTTGTTTCGGGGGCCGTGGCTTGGCCTCGTTCGGGTTCTCCCCGTACTGTCTCTTTGCGCGCCGTTGCCGCAGCAGGTCCCAGCACTGATCCAGGTCCTGTTCAATGCGCTCCAGCCGTGCGCGGTCAGGGGCATGCGCAGGACCCGGCGGGGCCGCCTCTGCCTTCTCCCGGAGTTCCCGCTCCTCCTCCACCAGCAATTGGATGCGGTGCAGAATGCCCTGTTCGTCCATGGTGACCCTCTTCCTGAACTAGCCGTTACCAGTCAGGTTAGTGAGCTGAGCTGGGTGTGAATAGAGGCGGTAGTCGCGAGAGCCATCCCGGCAGTCTGCCGTTTGCGGAATACTAGGACGCAGATTCAGGATTTCCGCAAGCGAGGGCGGTGATTAGCCGTGAACGACGAAAGCAGTGCGTTCAAGCGCCGGCTGGAGCGAGCCGTGGAGCTACGGAATGTCCGCGCGACCGGAATGACGGCCGAGGAAGAAGCCGAACTTGAGGCCGCCGAGGAAGCAGAGCGGCAGAAGCGCAAGAAGGTGGACGACGCCGCGCGGGTGGAATACCTGATCCGCGACGCCATGGCGCAAGGGAAGTTCGACAACCTGAAGTACGCAGGCAAGCCGATCCCGGGGCTGGGGGAGCGCTACGATCCCGATTGGTGGGTCAAAGGCCTCATCCAGCGCGAGCATCTCAGCGGGCTTGGGCCGAAGGCGATTCTGCTCCGGACCGAGGATGCCGAACTGGATGCAAAGCTCGATGCGCTGTACTCGGAAAAACAGGTGCGCGAGCTCGTCGAGGATTTCAACGCCCGGGTCATCGACGCGCGGCGCCAGCTCCAGGGCGGCCCTCCGGTGATCACGAAAACCCGCGACGTCCGCGTCGAGCTGGAACGCTGGCGCGAGCGCCGGGCAGCGGCCGCCCAGGCAAGCGCGGTCCAGGAAGCCATAAATCAGGACCTTGCGGTCAAGCGGCCGTGGTGGCGTCGGATCTGGAACGGTTCCGGATAGGCCGGGCTCAGCGGCTCGGTTTGGTGTTGAACGCGGGCGTTCCTGCCAGCCGGCCGCCGTCGACGGCGAGGACGGTTCCAGTGACGAACGAGGACTGGTCCGAGCAGAGCCAGAGGGCCGCCGCAGCAACATCGGCCGTGGAGCCGATCCGGCCCAGCGGCACGGCCGCGGCCACACGGTCTTGGGCGGCCTGGCCCGCTCCTGCAAGCCGCTCCGTAAGGATGGGGCCGGGAGCGATCGCGTTGACCCGGATCCCCTTGGAGGCGTAGTCGAGGGCAGCAACCCGTGTCAGGCCGCCGACGCCGAACTTGCTCGCCACATAGCCGCTCATGCCCGCGACGCCCTGTTCGCCTGCTGTGGAGGACATGTTCACGATCGCCCCGCCGCTCCCGCTTGCCAGCATGAGCTCGATTTCGTATTTCAGGCAGAGGAACACTCCGCGCAGGTTGACTGAGATTGCACTATCGAACTCCGCGCTCGCCCACTCGGCCAGCGGCGCCGGGGGCCGCCCGCCGCCCGCGGCATTGTTGACCGCAACGTCGAGCCGGCCGAAGCGGTCCCGGATTTGCGCCATCAGGGCTTTCACCGAGTCCTCATCACCCACATCCGTGGGGATGGCTACGGCGCTCCCGCCGGCCGCCGCGATAGCGGCGACCTTCTCGGACAAGCCCGCGCCGTCACGCGAGGCAAGGACGATGTCTGCCCCGGCGCCAGCCAGCGCGGTGGCGATTTCCGCCCCGATTCCGCGGCTCGCTCCGGTGACGAGCGCGACCTTGCCGGACAGCGGCCGGGCGGGATCCGCCGTCGTCATGGCGTTGTCCGGCTTGGGCCGCGCGTTTGGCTTGGGCCGGGCGCGTGTCCGCGGGGCTCTTGGTTCGCGGCAGCCCGGTTGCGTGGGAGGAGGAAGCCGGCAGCAACCAGCCAGAGAAGGCCGCCGAAGCGTCCGATCGGCAGGAGGAACTGAAGAGGCTCGATCGCCATGGAAAGGAAGCTCAATTCGGACAGTGCGGCAATGACCAGGCCGGTCCACGCCAGCCAACGGGGCATGAAGCCGAGGATCAGGGCCGGGACTGCGATGCCCGCCATGAGGAGGCCGATTCCGACGACGAATCCGACCCCTCCGGTGATGAACGCGAGGAATGCGAGTGCGTGGGTGAGGGTGACATCCGTGGTGATTTCGGGCCGGCTCAGCAGCCACGTCACGGAACCCGACAGCATCAGGAAGATGGCTGCGCTGACGCCGCCAAAGAAGCCGATGGCCGGTCCGGGAACGCGCACGCCGAGCCGGAGCTGCCGGGCGTAGACGGTGGCCGTGTAGATCCCCAACGGCACGGCGGAGCCGAATTGGAGCATGCCGCCGACCCTCATGGCAGCGACGTTTTGCTGGAAGAACGCGGCCACCTGGCCCGTGGAGGCAAAAGGCGAGACGAACGTTTGGCCGCCTGTCAGGACTGCGGACGTGATGAGGCTGGCGAGGAAAATGCCCAGGCTCACGAGGGCAAGGACACCGGGGTGTGGGCCGCCTGACCGGGCTGGACGGCCTTCGCCGGGAATCGAACGACTACTCATGGCTGAACCTTTCTCGTAGTGCTGAACCTTCGTAATTGCGTCACTATTGAAATGGTTCACCTCTAGAATTGTTCTGTCAAGCATGTATTCTGAATCCATGGACTTAGCCACACCGGGCCGGCCGAAACGGACTGCCTTTCTCTTGTCGCAGCTGGGCGCTGTAGCGTCGTCGCGCTTTGCCGACCGCACTCGGGAGATCGGCCTCACGCCAAGCGACGCCGGTGTCATCCGCCTTCTCGGACGCGCCCCCGGGTTGAGCCAGCGCTCCCTTGCGGACAGGCTCGGTGCTGTCCCCAGCCGGGTGGTTTCACTCATCGACTCGCTTCAGGACCGGGGCCTCGTGGAGAGGGTGCGCAGCAGCACGGACCGGCGGAACTATGAACTCCACCTCACCGACGCCGGCAAACGCGTACTGCGCGAACTGCGCCGGATTGCCGAACAGCATGAAGCGGAACTTTTGGCGCCGCTGACAGACGAGCAGGCCACGCAACTTGGCGCGCTTCTCTCGCAGCTCGCCAGCGGTCACGGGCTGGACAGCGACCTCCACCGCGATGTCGGGCGCGACGGCGGAACTGGCGGCGGACGCGACGGCGGACGGAAGGCCTGATCGGGCGCTCGAGCCGCGTGCCGCCGTCGGGAGCTGCCATGACAATAAGGGCACGATTTTCTCCATTATGTGGGGAATAGCAGCTGCATGGTGTATGTTGCACATTCGCCAGCAAACACACAAGAGAAGAGATAACCCCAGGTGGCAACCGATTACGACGAACTCCGCTCCGACGTCGCGGAATCCCAAAGCACGTCACTTCAGGCACTGCAGTCTGCCAACGCTCCGGACGCTCGCAGCGTTGTACGGGAGCTGGACGAGGCCGATGCTTTTGAAGGCAACGAGGTACCAGGCGGCGAGTTCGTGGCCGAGGAACTGATCATCGCGGTCGTTCCCCAGAAGGAAGACGAGTTCACCTGCTACTCGTGTTTCCTTGTCCGTCACCGCTCCCAGATTGCCCGTGAAAAGAACGGCCACGCGTACTGCGTAGAGTGCGAAGGCTGAGCCTCTGACGCCCGGCGCCGTCCGTCACAATCCCGACCCGCACAGTTGCGTTCCTCACAGGGGATTCAAGCGCTTCTTCTTGGCGAGCTTTTCATAGCGGGCCTCGGAGTCCGCGGCTCGCTGCTCTTCGGCAGCGAGCAGGGGGCCATAAGGCGAGTTGTCCTCCACCGATCCGCCCATATCGTTTGCGAGCCGGAGCAGCACCGAACGGCTGACAACGCTGTCCTGGTGCTCTCCTAGGATCTTCTGGATCTTTTGGGCGCGACGGGCCAACTTCGCTGCGGGTTTACCGTGGACGCCCTGCAGGGCCTCGGCTGCATGCCGCAGCCGCTTCGCATCTTTGCGGATTTGGTGCAACGCCATGTCATGTTGTGCGCCAGCCTCCCGGCTCGCGGCCTTCTGGGACCGGCGCACCCGCTTGATCGCTTTCGCGGCGAGCTTGGCTGTGACGGGACGGGCCTTCTTCCCGGCACGGGGTCTTGTAGGAGGCTCGTCGCGGAATTTCTCAAGCGCGTCCAGAAGCCGGAAATAACGTTTCGTTGCCAAGGAGCGGAGCATCCCGCGGTACCCTGCGTTGAAAGATTCCTCGAGTTCGGCATTGATCCTCGTGGCAGCCGAAGCGGGCACGACGCCATCGGGTTTGTCATTCAGCAGTTCCCCGATCCGGTCGCGCAGCACCTCCGCATCCCGGGCCTTGCCTAGCACCTTGGTCAGCCATTTCAGTTCCGCCTTGAGCTGGTCCCCGGCTTCGGCGTCGAAGAGCTTGCCGTAGGCGGACAAGGTCGAGCGGAGCCTGCGGGCGGCCGAGCGCATGCCGTGAACGGCGTCGTCGGCGCCTTGCCGGACTCCGGAGTCCAGTGCCGTGATTTCGGCGATCTGTGCGGCTATGTAGGCAACCACTGCGTCTCCCGCGGAACCCTTCGGGCGCGCTTTTGGTGGTATGGGCACGGCGGATGGCCAGGCGGTCCCGAACGCACGGGCCAGTTTTGAAGCATGTCCGGACGGGGTTGCGCCGGCCACTGACAGAACGCGCTCCGCACTCTCAAACAGGACTTCATCGCCGTGCACCAGTTCGAATTCCCATTCCCGCCATCGCCGTTCCAATTGCATTGGGTGCAAGGTCTCGGCCGTCACATGGTCATCCGCGAAGTCGGCCAGGGTGACATCCTCGCTGCCGTATAGGCGATGCAAAGTGCGGCGGGTATGGATCCGGGCCACGGGCCTGAGTTCTTCGCCGCGGGTGAATACGAGGAGCCTCTCCGCCAGTTCCTCGGGAACGGCCTCAGGCTGCCCTAGGGGCGCATGGATTTCCACACGGGTGTCCCGGTCTGCCGGCAGCTTCAGATGCCAGCCTGAGTCGGTGCCGCCGGTGCGGCGCCGCAAGGTGATGCGGTGCTTGGCAAGGGTGAGGCCGTCCGTGTCGAAGTAGACGGCCTCAAGCTGATGATCTGCCGGGTCAGCGACCCGTTCGACGCCGGTGATGTCCACGAACGCGGGGAGGGGCGTTTCCAAGTCAGCGTCGTACTTGCGTTCTGTTTCCACGGAATCCTGGGTCGACATGTCGTTTCCCGTCCTTCTCGAATCTGGTCCGCACCTATAGGGCATCCTCCCACTCGGCCCCCTGCAGGGAAAGACCAGGCCAGGGCCTCTGCAGGGGTCCCTTGGGCTTGAGCCGGATGTCCTGCACGGCGGGCATCTCCTCGGGCTGTCGAATCCGGCGGGAGTTGCCGACTACCTGTTGCAACGAGGGGTTTTTGCAACCTCAGGCGTCCGATTCCCTAGACCGGAATCGGCCCAAGCCCTAAGATCACTCTGACGGCACCAGCCCTGCGCTGATCGATGTCCGTCGCGGTCTCACCCTCAGCGTGAGCGCCGGGTCCGTTCCGCGACTCCTGGGTCTTCGAACGGACCCGGTCGGCCTCCGGTCGGCCTCCGCTTGCTACCCGACGGCGACCGTGGCGGTCCGCTTAATGCCCGAAGGACAAACCTCGCGATAGTTAGAGAGTAATTACTCGCAGATGGTGACTACGACCCGCCAACGGAGGATGCTTGATTGGTGGGAGGAAAATCATGACACGAGATGTGAGTCATTTCGAGCACCTATCGGCGTGGACAGAAAACGACATGAAGCCAGCCGTCGGCAGGTTGTTGCGCGGCAGTGGCATGCCTTCCGAGCAGCCGGAAGACAGCCGTCCGTCGCCCCTGGATTTCCAGATCCCTGATGAACTGGACCGCGCCCTGGAATCGGCTTCACAAACGCTCAGCCTCACGCCCAGCGAGATCCTGCGCGAGGCCCTGTCCGAATGGCTGGGGACCCACGGACAGCCAGCCACGGGCCACCATCCGTTCGGGAAGCACGCCGCGCTTTAACGTGCGCAAGCCTCCCGAGGGCTGGGCATCCACGGCCAGCCCCCGGGTATGGAATGCAAACTGCTTTTAGCCGCCGCAGTACTTGCTGTAATTGGTGCCCGCGTTCTGGTAATCGTTCTTCATCCCATTGAGCTTCGCGGTATCAGGGTTGTCCTTCGAGGACTCGTCCAGATAGTCCACAAGCGTCTTCAGGGTGGGCTTCAGCTCATCCGAGGACACGGCTTCGATCGGGCGGAGCTGGTTGGCTACGCGGATGGTTCCCGTTTTGTCCGTGGTGTTAGTGGGGTTCGAGATGACGGTCTTGACCCGGCTGCAGGTGTCCGCGGTGCTCAGCTGCTGCGATGCGGAGCAGGCTGAAGCGGAGAGGAGGAGTCCGGCCGCGAGCAGGGTTGTGGTGATTTTCTTCATGGTTCCCTCAGTAGTTGCTGACGTTTGATTGTAAGCAGACGGGGGGTGGCGCCCAATGCGGGCAAAGCCGGCGGAACGGTCCATTTCGTATTGCCCGGGGTCGGATGGGTACAGAGGAGGGGCGCCTCGGCCGTCGGGCCGAGGCGCCCCTCCAGTGTTTGAAGCGCGCTGGATCAGCGCTGAGGGAGGGTTTTGGTGCCCTCGATCTGCACGGCCTGCAGCTTGTTCGGGTCCAAGCCAAGGGTCTTCAGGATGGTCGGCGCAATCTGCGTCGTCTCGACAGCAGTGGTTACGGTCCGGGCGTGTTCGTCGTTGGCACCGGAGATTACGAGCGGCACATCGCGGTCGTCCGCGCTCGCTCCGCCGTGTTCGGCGATCTTGGCCTTGCCGCCGGTGTAAACCACCCCGGTCTGGGCGATGCCCAGGATGTCAGGGTAGCGTGCGTCGCTGGTTTGGGTGCCGAAGTAGTTTGCGACCTCGCTGCCCGCGTAGACCTTGCTCAACCCCGAGGTTGTCACGGTCTTGGCAGCTCCGTTGATGTCGTTACCGGCGGCAGAGTGCGCTGCCAGATAGTCCTTGGCGAACTGCGCGGCCGCCTGCGAGTGGTCCGAAAGCCACAGCTGCATGATGTCATCGTCGGTAGAGAACGCGACGAGGTCTGCGGAGCCGGGGTGCGCGGACTTCCACGCCGCGTTCAGGCCGTCGATGATTGCGCTGTCAGGGACTCTCGTCAGCGTCGAAGAATCCATCGGTGACTGACCGTGCTTGGCAGAAAGGATCAGTGTTGTGTCCTTGGCGCGGCCGGAAGCGGCCAGTGCGGACTCGAACTTCCCCACGGAAGCGTTGACGAAGTCCAGGGTTTTGCTCAAGAGCGGCCCGGGAACGGTGCCGCCCTGAAGATAACCGCCGGTGAGGCCGTCCGACGTCGGGAGCTTCTGTGCCGTCGAGACGGCCTGGAAGTTCATCCCGAAGATGCCCGGCACTTCGGCCGTCTTGGTACCGGAGTGGTCCTTGCCGTCGATTTCGTTCAGCACGGCCTGGACCTTGTAACCGTCGTACTGCTGGGTCGCGGCGTTGTCCTGCGTCCAGTCGCCGGTGAACGGAGCGGCCTTGCTGTTGATTTCCGGGGTGAACAGGTCATCCAGGCCCTTGCCCGAAGGGCCGTTCAGGATTTCGTAGGCCGGGTGCTTGTCCGACCACGCAGTGGTCAGGCCAGCGCTCTTGGCGACTTCGAAGACCGTGTTTACCTTCAAATACTGGTGCGGGTACACCGGCTTGCAGGTTGCCGGGTCAACCGGGAGGGCGGCCGGGTCAAGGAGCGTGCCGGGCTGTCCCGTCATGTTCAGGATGCTTGCCGGAAGACCGGGCAAGCCTTGGCCGGCGTCGAGCGCGTTCTGGTTCTTGTCTGCGGCTTCGGTGAATGCCACTTCGGCGCCGGGCGCCGTGTTCTTGCAGTCCGTTGTGCCCGCGGGCAGCAGGGCCCGGTTGAAGGTGTCGTCGTAGTAGACCCCTGTGGTCCCGGGATTGCCGCCGGTCAGCTGGCCGACCAGGCCCGGGAAGGAATCCGAAGGCACCGGAGTCTGGGCGTGCGTGTAGCTGGTGCCGTGGTTGACCAGCGCCGCAAGGGCCGACGTCGGGTGGTTCTTCACATACAAGTCCAGATCCTTCTGGTGGAGGCCGTCCACCGAAAGCAGCAGGACATGCTTGGAGGTTTCACCCTGGCCGCCCTGGTCCTTGTTGCTCTCTGGTCCCTGCTGGCCCTGGACGTTCTGGCCACCGCGTGAAGCGTCGTCGGCCATCGCCGGAGCCACCGCGGATCCGGCCATGAGCACGGCCCCCAGGACCGCTGCTGTGGCAAGCCTGTTCTTCTTGGCTGTTTTCATCAAAATAAGACCCTTCGCTATTGCGTTCTTATCGATCGAGAATGCGTCCCCCGGATGATTCTTGTTGCGGGGAGGGTCTCCGTCCCGCCGATGGGGCCTCACAGCGGAAACGTTCACGACAGATTCAATTGCGGGTAGCCGAACTCTTCCGAAACTCACAGGAAACCCGCGTACCCCCTGGTTGCGGGTGGTTGGCGCGCTCCGCCCAACGGGACTCGGTTAGCGGCGGCTACCCGGCCAAGGGGCGGCCAAGCACCTCCGGCGCTGAACCGGCTCCGCTCGTCGGGGGAGTTTTCGAGCGAGTTTGGGACCGTCGACACTCATTGATCCCTCTCGGCGCCACCTAATTTGCCCCTTTTTGCCACTCAATTGCGGAGAAACACCACTCAGTGGCCCAATTCCGACCTTATTTTCTTCTTGGTTGCACACCGCGCGCCGGTGTTCAAGGGAATGTACCTGTCCCTTGCCGATGCAGTCACTCGCACTGTCGGCGAACGCGCCGACAACCTCGTGAAAGGAACTCCTCTTGACTACCAAAATTCGCTCCGGTCGTAAGCGCGCCCTGCTAACCGGTGGTTCGCTGCTGGGCGTCACCGCGCTCTTGACGGCTGCTGCGTTCACCGACTTCGCCAACCTGAACATTGGCAACGGAACCGCTGATTCCGGCGTTGGCGGCAACAACCGCTTCAACATCCAGGTGGTTGGAACGGACAGCGCGGGCCTGCCTGTTCCGGGTACATGGCAGGAAGCGAACACGGCCGCAGGCGTGAACATCAAGGTTCCCGGTGCGGACCTGATCACCCCGGGCGACACCGTGTCCGTGTCCATTCCCTTCCGCAATGAGAGTCCCTCGCTCGGTGCTGCCATCACCTTCGGGTTGCAGGACCGCGCCGGTTACACCTCCAGCCCGGCATTGGTTAGCGCCCTCCGCTACACCGTCACCTTGGACGGCAAGGCAATCGCTACCAACGTCAAGCAGACCGAGGTAACCGCCCTCGACCTGGGCACCTACACCGCCGGGAAACAAGGCGTCCTCGGCGTCAGCATCAACCTCCCGGACCAGGGCAGTGCAGCTGCAAACAACGCCCTGCAGGGTCAGGTCTCCTACGTCCAGGCCCACTTCGACGCCTCCTCCGTCAAGTAGTCGGAACGATAACAGGTGGGGGCCTTCGGGTCCCCACCTGCACTCGGCCTATGCGGCCTCAATGAACGGAGCGCTTGGACCTATGAAGGACACAGCATGAGGACTCACCCCCGCGGGTGGTTGCGGCTATTGCTAGCGACCGGATCCTTGGTTGCGGCGGGTTCGCTAATCACCGCCGCCTCATTTACCGACAGCGCGGACGTTGACGTCGCACTGGACGGATCCCGCAATACTTTTGACATTGTGGCCGCAGGGAAAGCTGATCCCTCATGGCTGCCGGCGCCTGCTGATTGGGACCAAGCCAACCCCCAAGGATTGCGCATCCCGCTAACCGGAGATAACAGCGGATACATCATGGCCCCAGGCGGTGTCCTGGATTTGAGGATCGCGGCGAAAAACAACAGCCCCCGCCTGTCCAGCCTCATTGGTCTGCGCATCCTCGACCCGCTTCCACGCGGCGCCGAGAAAAATCCTCAAACCGGCACCTTCCTGGAACTCTTCGACCAGTTGGTTTTCACGGTTTCGGATGGTGGCAAGGTTCTCCTTGACCGCGTCCCTGCAGGGCAGTTGAGGGCGATCACCTGGCCTGATCCATTGCGTGCAGGCGAATACAAGCTTCTCGATGTGCGGGTCGAGCTTCCCGACACGGTGGACAACAGATGGCAGATGGCCTCAACAGATATCCAGTTCAACTTTGAGGCGGTGAACCCATGACCACGGGGACGGTGAAGCGCGACGGATGGAAGCGGCTGACCCTTGGGCTCGCGGCAGCCGTGCTGGTTCTTGGCGCCGGCACCACCGCGGCCGCTTTTACGGACTTCGCTCGCGTCAACCTCGGGACGGGCGCCGCTGGTTCAGGCCTGGGCAATCCGAATCGCTTCGACATTGCGGTAAAGGACAGCACGGGAGTGCTACGCGATGCTGATACGCCGGAGGCTGCTGTTGTCCTGCCGCTGTCGGCGGGAACGGCCTTCTCTGAAAGCAAGCCGGTTGAGTTCGACGTATCGGTAACGAATCGAAAACCAGGGGTCAACGGTAATTTGACGGTGTCCCTGTACGATCCAGACCCACAAAGTGGTGATCTGTTCGGCACGCTGCTTTTCACGGTCTACCTCGACGGAGCAGCAACGCCCGCGATCGCAAACGCCAAGGCACAGCAGGTCAATCAGGCCGGCATTACGTTCCAAAATGTCGCTCCGGGTGAACAGCGTGCCATCCGTGTGTCAGCTGTCCTGGCTGCCAACAGTGGGGCCCAGGCGAGCGGAAAATCGACCCAACTTGGCGTACTGACCAACGGAGAAAGCAAATGATCGCGCCCCGTAGCATCCGCGCGCTGATCGCGGTGATTGCCGCGGTCTTCCTTGGACTTGTGCAGTGTGCCGGCGCCTCGGCTGTAGCCTCGGATCTCATCGACACGGCGCCGACGGCGATTGTCCTTGACGCTCCGGCCCCCGGGGAATCCCAGGTCTGGAACATGTCCGTCAAGAATGTGGCCGGCTCACCCGTACCACTTTCATTGGAGATCACGGGACGTTCTGATGTCCTCTTCTCCGGAGCCGCGCCAATGGAACTGACCATAAACACTCCAGACGGCACTGCGGTCGTCGAGCGGATCCGTGTTGGAGAAGTGCTCGGCCGTACGATCACACTGCCCGAACTTCAAGCCGGCGCTTCATACAGCTTGGTGGGGACGGTGACACTCCCGCGCGTCGCTGACAATTCCTACCAAGGCGCTAGCGGGCACCTCAAATTCCACTTCGTCTCAAGCATTGATCGACCCAACGTCACGCCCGACAAACCTGCGTCTGGACCCGACCTTGCGAATACAGGCCTCAGGAACTTGATTCCAGTCGGTGTCGCGGCCGCAGTCCTTCTGGCCGTCGGCTTTGGCCTCATCCTCCGTTCGTCGAAAGAAGTCCGCTCATGAGTAAGCCTTCAGGCATTTCCCGTCGGCAATGCATCGCGGCGACGGGCCTGTTTGGGCTCGCCACGTTTGTCGGTGCTGCTCAAATTCCCGTGGCCACAAGTGCTGCGTACAAGGATAAGACGCACGCCCGTTCGGAGGCCATCCCGGCGAATGCGGGCCCTCCATTTGCCGTCGGCATCTCCAGGAACTCCCGCATGGTAGATACCGGGATTGGTGTCGGAAACGACGGAAATGTGTACGTATGGGGCCTTACGGACTACGAGATCAACGGTGATGTTCCCACCGCGGGATTGCAGAAGCCGCCGCAGAAGGTCGCCGGCATTCCCGACGGAATTGTGCGGCAAGCGACTGGTCAAATCTATAATGCCAACGCTCTGGACAAGGATGGCACGGTCTGGGGGTGGGGCTCTTCCAACTTCCGTGATGGCACAGACGCGCCGAAGCCCAACGGCAACGCGAAGCAAGTCCGGATAAACACTGCGTGGAATGGTTCCGGCGCAATCCTGGACAAGATCACCGCGATCTCCTCTACTGAATATGCCGGTGCCGGCATCCGAAGTGATGGCACCATCTGGCATTGGGGGTTTCCCGTTGGCTATGGCGGAAACGCTGCACCGGGTGCAAGCCAGCTTGCCGGGCTGCCGGACCCATCTGTCGCGGGTAACCGTCCCATCTACCTCAAGGGCGCCTACACCAACTTCTTCGTCATCTTGGAGAACGGAGACGTCTACTATTGGGGAGGGACGGGCGGAAACAGTCTGCCCTCTGGCCTATCCGATACCGGCGCAACTCCTAAGCTCGTAAGTCCGCTTGCTCCTTGGTTCAAGCGAAATGTGGCGCCCGGCGCTCCATATATTGTTGCGGTCGACGGCGGCGTCAACATGGGTGGTGCCCTGCTCTCCAACGGCCAGGTAGTGAGTTGGGGAACTGACGCGAGCCGCACCGGGCGGGGTCCAACCACCACACCGACCGTGCCCGCCTTGGTTCCCTCCCTATCCCAGATTAAATCCATGCAGTTCGGGTTCACTGGTGTTGCGCTGCTCAACGGCACGGGGGAGCTCTGGGGCTACGGTGGCAGCGACGACTACGGTAGATTCCCGCAAAGCCCTGGCCGAATCGATACTGGCGTTGTGCAATACGGTTCGGGCCAAGGCTTCTACCTCTGGCAGAAATCTGATGGTTCGTTCTGGGGCAGGGGATACAACCCCCAGGGCGCGATCGGGCTCCCCGTCGGAACTCAATTCTCCAACCGTAAGGTCTCGTGGGATCTCGGAATGGTGACGAAATGAGGAAGCTGACTATGAAACGACCCGTAGGACAAGGGGTGGGGCGCCGGAGCGGGAAACTCCGGCTCGCAGTCACGGCAGGCGCCCTTGTCGCGGCGACCATTACGGCCACCAGTGCTGCGGCCTACGACTTCGCCAATCTAAACATCGTCGGCGAGGCCCTCATCGAGACTCCGCGCTTCGACATTGGCGTTGTGCGGGACAACGGAACCGTGGAACAAGCCGATACGGAAGCCGGGTTTGATTGGGCCGTCGCAGGAGCGGCGGACCTGATACCTGGCAGATCCGTCGTTACCACGATCCCGGTGTTCAACAACACTTCTGTCTTCAAAGCGGATACGAGTTTCAAGATCATTCTTCGAAACGGTGATGGGACGGTTGCTGCAGGGGTGCCGAACATCCTTCCATTCCTGAGGTTCACTGGAGCGGACGAAGCGGGGAAGGTGATGTTCACCAATGTCACGTGGGATCAAGCAAAGGGATCGCTGGGTGCCTTGGAACCTCGGCGGGGTTCAGTGCTGAAACAGGGGGACGCTTACACTCCTGCCGCGGCCGGTTCCGCGAAGAAATTGAAACTCACCATCACCTATGTCGACGGACCTGACGTCGAGAAGTACAACGGTGGGCAGACGGCGGTCGCCGTGCACTTCGACGCGGTTTCAGTTGCTCCGTGAACACTCGTAGTGGAAATCCGGAGGGGCAGCGGTTGATGGAAGACCAAGAGGAACAGCTCGGCACACGGGCAGGGCATCAACCGGCGTGGGACGAATTCCGGCAGGAGCAGATCCCTGAGGAGACGTCGGAGCAAGTATGCCAGCATCCTGCGTTGCGGGCTTACAGTGCTTTCCGCTCGATCCTTTTGTCGCTCGGTGCACTTCTGGGTGCCGCTTGTATTCTTGTGTTCGCTGTCTCTCTTCTCTTCGGACTTCGGCCTCTTATTGTGGTTTCGGGATCAATGGAACCGACGATACCCGTGGGGTCTGTCGTCTTGTCACAGCAGGTACCTGCCGGCGAAGTCGAGGACGGCAGCATTGTTACGGTGGAGCGTCCACGCGGCTTGGGTTTGGTTACGCACCGGCTCGTCAAGTCGGCCCAGCCAACACCAGGCGTTTACGAATACACGCTCAGGGGTGATGCAAACACCCAGAACGACCCCGAGCCCTACAAAGTGACTACTGCCGGGAAATACATCTGGCACATTGTGGGGCTTGGTTATCTAGCGGCCTCCCTTCAGTCCTCATACGGCATGTTTATCGCCGCTGCGGCTGGACTTGCGCTGCTGGCCCTGTTCATTCTGGACCCGGCGCGATTGGCACACGGTTCTGTTGCCAGGGCGCGCAGGCGCGAGCGCTGATTAGGTTGGGGGATCAGCGCCTCTCCGGGGCCCGAATGAGTCACGTTCATGACTGGCTTGTCCGCTCCCGTCTTTCGGGACGGGGCGGACGCCACAGGTCGCCCATGGCTTCTGGTTTACCGGCCCTCCACTTGCTGCATTTCGCTGACAAGTACTCGGCCAGGGCTGGCGAAACCGTTTCCTTCACTGCAATGATCCGTAACGCTTCACAGAGTCCTGTCACCGCGATGGAGCTTTTTTCGAGTTCGTTGACGAACGCCAACCTTGAACAATTGGCGTTCGATTCCCAGCCCGCCCCAGAGTGCATGACCATTCCATATCTTGGACCTGGTGACAGCGTGAGCTTGAACTTTAGCTATATTGTCCGCCAATCCGATGTTCTCCACGGCGGCGGGATCGTCAGCGCCATGGAAATACGATTCGCAACGGATTGCGGATGGGCCTGGGACAAATGCGAGGCTGTAGTCAAAATGCGGGGTTCCCATCGCGGTAGTTGGCTCCAAGGCCCGGAGCAGACAGCCGCCAGCGATTTGTGAGTGACTCGTCTCGATATCCGTCGTGAAGTGCTTGCCGCGGGCTCGAATGGTACTGGGCGGACAGTTAGGAGTCTTCAGTGTTCCAGGAAGAAATACGCCGCGCACTAGGCCTTGCTGCACGCGGGGTCAGCGTGCGAATTGTTGGTCGCGCTGGAAGCGGTCGGTCGACTGTAATCCGCGAAATCATCACCGAACTCGAAAAGAGTGGCGCCGAGGTTTACAGCTTGTTTGGAGCCCGACTTCTCCGGCAGACGCCGCTCGCTGGAATCGCTTCCCTTGGCCTGGACATGCGTGCGCGCCATACGGGTCCCTTGGGCATGGCTGACGTTCTCGCCGAACAACTTTCGCGACGCGGATCAAGGATCATCGTGGTCGACGATATCGACCTGCTTGATAATGAGTCCCTCGCTGTCCTAGACATCGCGCAAAGACGGTCCCAGCGGCCGCTGATCATGTCAATGGACCATTCGCCCATTTATCCGAGTACCTCCGTGCTCGTCCCGGAACGATGGCCGGAAGCGCAAGTCCGGCTCCCATCACTGCGCTACGACCAAGTCAACCAGCTTGTCGCGGAAACACTTTCTGCCCCCGCCGACGTCGATGTCACCGCCCACATCCTGATGAAGTCCGCGGGCAACCCCAGGTTGGTGGTGAGGATGGCCCAAAGCGGCGTCCTCAACAAGCTGCTCACGCTCTGCGAGGGAGGGTGGCGAATGACCGGCCATACCCTTTGGCACGAGGATCTCCGCGGAACGGTCGAAGCACTCCTCCAAGGCCTCGAACCCGATGAACTTGCCGCGCTGCACGCATTGTCGATGCTAGGCACCCGGTCGCTCGCCTCCCTACCTTCGATCGTTGCCACGACAATGCTCGACAGGCTCGAAGGGCGTGGTCTGGTCGCAGTGTCCGAAAACGTCGATGGTGAGCTCTGCGTGGCCGCAAATCCGCCCCTCCTGATCGATTACTTTCGTGATCATCACGTTTTGTCCTTACGTCGGGTACTGGCAAAACGGATCGAAAACGTTGCTGAGGCGCTCGCGCCCGCCCCAGGGGACGGGCGATTCATGACGCCCTCTGTTGCCGCCGCCGTCGGGCAGCTGAGGGAAGAATCAGGAGAGGGAGGCACGCTGGCCGCCCGTCACTTCGAAGAACAGCTGCTCGTGCGGGAGGAAGCCCAATACGAACAGTGGGAGGCGGACCCAAGCATGGCCAACGCGGCGGCGTTCCTCAAGTTCTACTGGGGCGGACCCATAGACCCGGAGCGGATCGAACACGTCTTTGGCCACACTGTCGTGGCCAACGGCACACCAGAGGACTACCTTTTCTTCACTATGACGCGGGCTCTCTGGGCAATCACTCGCGGCGATGAGGTGGCAGCCGCTGAAGGTATGCTCGCCGAACTTGCTGCACTCAGTCCCCAGCGGAAGGCCGAGGCCGAGGGTTTCGGCCTGTTCCTCGCCGCCTCCTACGACCGAATGCCGGCAAACCTGGGCGAGATCCTGGACAGCTACGGAAACGCGCATCCGCAGAGTGGGGTCCTGACCGTGGTGCGGGCCATATTGGAGGTCTACCGCTTCGATGGACGGGCAGCACTAGAGGCCCTGGAGTCAACTGATGATTTCGGATTGGCTTCGGGCATCGAGCCATTCGTCCGGGGACTGGCCCTGCTGGTCGCGGGGCGCTTGGACGAGGCTTTGGTGTTCTCACTGAACAGACGCAGCGAGGCCCGTCGCGGCCTTGACCGGTTCGGCTTCGTCGCGAACAGCTACGTGGCCGCCATTGCGCTTACACAATCGGGGTTCGGCCAGGATGCCGATCTGATGATGAGCAGCGTGTTCGCACTTGGCCGCCCGGGATTCCTCGCGAGCGCCCTGCATGACGCCATGCTTCGACTCGTGGGACTCCGGGCTTTGACGGACGAAAAGAAAGAGCCCGCCTCGTTGGGGGCCCAAGCCAGGACACATGTAGCCGATATCGGCCCTCTTCCGGGAACTGGCAAGGGCGTTTTTGACCTCATTGCCCAGCGGTACGACGATCCGCAGTCCTTTGACGCGAGTGCCATTACCCTCATCGACGCCCAACTGGACCGGGGCTTCCTTACGGAAGCCGCCTACGCTTCGGTTTTGGTCCTGTGCCTGCTTCCGAGCCGTGAGGTCCTTGATCGGGCGGAACACGTCTTTCGGAACTCGAAGGTTACATCCCACGACCAGTTTTTGGCCATCGCCGAAGCAGTGGTAGACGATGACTACGGGCGGCTGAACGTTCTCTTGGACAAATACCGGCCGGATGCTGATCTGCACGCTGTCCGCTTGCTGCTCAAAGGCGCATCCAAGCGTCGTCTCTTGGAACGGGACAGGACAGCGGCTGCTGCTCTGCAGCAGGCAGACCGGCTTTTCGACGGCAGGTTTCCGATGGCAGGCGAACACCTAAGCCTCAATATTGGTCGTGAACGGTCGCCGACCTTGTCGGCCCGGGAGATCGAAGTCGCGATACTTGCCGGCAGTCAAACAAACGTCGAGATTTCTGCCCGGCTCGCGATTAGCCTCCGCACGGTCGAGAACCACATCTCAAGGGCACTGAAGAAGACAGGTACGACTTCCCGGCAAGCCTTGTACCGCCACGTGCGTGGCTCGATTCGTGAGTGATCTTCGTCAACGAGTAACGGTGCTGGCCAGCGTGTACGGCCCCGCGATACTGGCCAAGGCCGCCCTGCCGCAGCTCAAAGCCAACCATGCTCTGGGCACTCGCCCAGCCGCCCGGCGTCGACGTCTCCGAAGTGATGATCCGTGCTACTGGCCAGGAATTCTGAAGCTCAGTGCGAAGGAGTCGGCGTAGGGGTCCCCGCCATGGACGCGGGCGGCGCAGGGAAACCCGTTGCCGGGTACAGTCCGCCGACCTGGGCCATGTAGTTGGCCCACTGCGGACCGGCCAGCATGTAGCCGTCAACGGCAGGGTAGAACTTGCCGTTGATGGTGACGTTCTGTCCGGCCCGGGTATGTCCTGCCATGGTGTCGCCGAAGAAGGACGCCGTGGCGAGCCCGGTGGTGTATCCGACAACCCAGGTGGAGCCGTTGCTGTTGTTGGTTCCCGTTTTTGCGGCGGTGGGGAACCGGTCCTGGACTTTCGGTTGGATGTAGACGCCGGATCCCTGTTTCAGGACGTCCTGGAGAACCGAGTTGACGCCGCGGGCAACTTCGGGCTTGATGGCCGGGTGGCAGGAACTGGCTTGGGCGGGCAGTTTCCCGCCGGATGGATCCGTGATGCCCACTATCGCGATCGGTGCGCAGTACGTTCCGTCGTTGGCGAACGTGGCAAAGGCGTCGGCCAGCACAAGGGGAGCGACTTCGGTGCCCCCGAGGAGATTGCCTAATTGGTGCATGTTCACGGGTGCGTTGTCCACGCCACTGTGGAGACCCACCGCATCCACCACTTTCTGGATGCCGCAGAAGTCCAGTTGGGCCGCCTCGGCAAAGGTTGCAGTGTTGATGGAGTTGTAGAGCCCATAATTGACGGGCATCGGACGGTAGTAACCCTCGTCGTTGTTGCGGAGATCGTCCGCCGTGCCAAGGCCTGCGACTTTCTGGGCCGTGCTGTACCCGCCGAGTACCTTCCCGCAGCTGTCCCTCCAGGGGAATCCGAGCGGATAGACCCTCTGCGACGCGTCCACCACCGTGGTCATGGACTTGCCCTCGTTGAGCCACTCCGTGAAAGTGAACGGCTTCATGGCCGAACCAGGCTGGAACCCTCCGGCGCCGTTCAGGTCGTTGCCGTTGGCGTCTTTGGAATCGACATTGAAGTTGAGTTGGGTATCGAATTTTCCGGGTTGGGGAAGAAATACGGTGTTCTGTGCCATGGCCAGGATCTTGCCCGTGCCGGGCTGCACAGTGACCAAGGAGGCGCCCCATTTGTCCGGGTTCGCGCCTGCCGTGGCGTCGACCTGCGTTTGGGCCACTGCCTGAAGCCGGCTGTCCAACGTGGTGGTGATCGTCAAGCCGCCGCTGTACAGGAGCTGTTCCCGGTCCGTGACGCTGGCACCGTAGGCCGGGTCGTTGAGGACGAGGTGGGAGATGTAGTCGCAAAAGTAAGCAGCCATGTTTGCGGCGGCGCAGCCTTGCTTCGCTGGTGTGATGGCGAGCTTCAGGGGGGTGGCGACGGCGGCCGCATACGCTGCCTGCTGGATCTTGCCCTGGGCGAGCATGTCGGACAGCACCAGGTTGCGGCGTTGGATGGAGTTGTCCGGATGGACAGAGGGGTCGAAGTAGCTGGGACTGTTGACCAGGCCGGCGAGCAGGGCTGCCTGCGGGAGGCTCAGGTCCTTGGCGGAAACGCTGAAGAAGTGCTGCGCCGCGGCTTCGATGCCGTATGCGTCCCGGTTGAAGAACACGATGTTGAGGTAGCCCTCCAGGATCTGGTCCTTCGTGAATTTCTTCTCCAGTTCGACGGCGAGCTTCATTTCGCGCACCTTGTCGCCAATGGATTTCTGACCGCTGAGCACCACTTGTCCGGTCTTGCCTGCCGCCAGACGGGACTCGTTGAGTACATTGGTCACGTACTGCTGGGTCAGGGTCGATGCACCCTCGTTGGTGTGTTTGGTGAAATTGGACGCCAATGCCCTGAGAATCCCTTGGGGGTCGACGCCGCCGTGCTCGTAGAAGCGGTTGTCCTCGATGGCGACAATAGCTTCCTTAATGTAGGGCGACATCTGGTTCAGGCTGACCCGAACACGGTTCTCGGCAAAAAAGGTGGCGATCGTCTTTCCGTCTGCGCTAAGCACTTTGGTCGACTGTGACGGCGCGTTGACTACCAGATCACCCGGGAGGTTGTCGAAGTACTGGATCGAACCGCTGACGGCCATCCCGGCCGACGCGACACCGGGGACTACTAGTCCGGCGGCCAATACGCCGCAAACCGCACTCACCAGGAAGAATCCCAAGACCCTTCGCAGGACTCTGGCAAAACCACTTTTCGGTTTGTTCTTCGGCGCCATTTTTCCAGCTATCAACCGTGCGTGTTTATAGACTACGCCGACATTCCACGCGTCACATAGGCCCCGAAATCCTCGGCGACGGGGCCCCGGCGGTTATGTTCGTCACTTCGCCCGCGCGCTGACCCAGTCTGGCGTTTTTCCGGATGCATACTGAAGTTATCCGGGCGCGGTGATGGAAGGCAGGTGGCAGCCGGTGGAGACATTGATGGCTGTTGTGAGGAGCGAGTATTTTCCGGCGGGAGCAGTGCTCTTGGGCGTGGTTTTGTTCTGGACACTTGGCCTGCTCGGCGGGTTGTCCTGGTTGAGCGGAGCTCAGCAGCCCTTGGCCATCCTGACGTGGATGATCTTCATCTATGGCGTGGTCGTGCTGTCTCCCATCGCCGGAATCTGGGCCGCCGTTGACCTTGCCCGCCGCTGGTCGCGGAACCGCCAGGCTCGCCGCCAGCAGCTCGGGTCGGCTGACGTCGAGTCCCTCTAGTCCCAACCGGCTCCCAGCCTTCGCAAGCTCAGGCCGGGTCCCGCGCCGGCGTGGGCCCAGGCGATAGCCTGAGGCTAGCGCCTACCAACTATCGGGCCGCACGGAACGAGGACTCCCTATGATCACACGCGTCGACGTCGATGAAGCTGCCGCCCGGATTGCGGGAAGGACCCGCCGCACACCCGTTTTCGAGGCGGATGCCGGGACGGTGCCCGGGCAATTGTGGTTCAAATGCGAGTTCATGCAGCACACGGGGACGTTCAAGGCGAGGGGCGCTTTCAACCGCGTGCTGGCCTCCCGGGAGCGCGGCGAGCTGAAGGACGATGTTGGAATCGTCGTCGCCTCCGGAGGCAACGCGGGGCTGGCGAATGCCTATGCCGCGGCGCAACTCGGCGTGCCCGCGACCGTTTTTGTCCCCGAGACCGCACCGGCCGTGAAGGTCAAGAAGCTCAAGGCCAGCGGAGCCACGGTGGTCCAGCGCGGAACCGAGTACGCCGAAGCGTTTGAGGCCGCCCTCGAGTTCGCCGCGGAAACCGGCGCAGTCTACTGCCACGCTTACGACCAAGCCGAAATCGCCGCTGGCGCCGGCACCGTCGGCTCGGAGCTCCTGGAACAGCTGGACGGAATAGACACCGTGGTGGTGGCCGTTGGAGGCGGCGGACTCATGGCGGGAATCGCGGCCGCCGTCGAAGGTCACGCCCGGGTTATCGGCGTCGAGCCGGACAATGCTCCCACTCTCTTTTCGGCCCTCGCCGCAGGGGCGCCCGTTGACGTTGCCGTCTCCGGGATCGCCGCGGATTCCCTGGGGGCCCGGCAGATCGGCAGGATCGGTTTCGAGGTGGCCGTCCGCACGGGCGTCCGGACGGTCCTGGTGTCCGACGACGACATCGCCGCGGCGCGCTCCTTGCTCTGGGAGCAGTACCGGATTGTCGTGGAACATGGCGCGGCCGCCGCTTTCGCGGCCGTGAACTCCGGAGCGTATGTCCCGGCAGAAGGGGAACGCGTGGCCGTGATCCTTTGTGGCGCCAATACCGATCCCGCCACGGTCTGAAGCCGACTGCCGTGGCCCTGCCGCGAGCCCTCGACAGTTGCTAAGCTCAAGCCACAATGCCGGGGCACGCAAAACCGCTTCACGAACGGACAGGTGACATGTGCGATTGATCATCATGGGCCCTCCTGGCTCGGGCAAGGGTACCCAGGCTGAGCATATCGCCGGGCACTTCGGCATACCCGCCATTTCCACCGGGGATATCTTCCGCGCGCACGTCGGCGGCAACACAGAACTCGGAGCCGAAGCCAGCAAGTACATGGACCGCGGTGAGTTCGTGCCCGATCATGTCACCAATGCCATGATCCGTCAGCGGCTTGGCGACGCCGACGTCCTGGCAGGATTCCTCCTGGACGGATATCCCCGCACGACGGCGCAGATCGAGGCATTGGACGGCATTCTGGCCGGCAACCAGCAGCGGCTGGATGCCGTGGTCGAACTAGCGGTCGACGACGACGAGGTCGTCGCGCGGATGCTCCGCAGGGCGCAGGAGCAGGGCCGAAGCGATGACACAGCACCGGTGATCCGGCGTCGGCTGGAGCTTTACCGTAACGAGACACAGGCAGTGGTTGAGCGATACTCCGAACGCGGAATCGTGCTCGCGGTGGACGGTTCCGGCCAGCGGGAAGAGATCACGGCCAAGGCAATAGCTGCCATTGAATCAGCACTAGGAAAGGGACTGTGAACGGTCAACCGGCTACCGGCCAAAGAATCGAAGACTATGCAATGATCGGGGACCTGCACACCGCAGCCCTCGTCAGCACTGCGGGCTCCATAGACTGGCTGTGCCTCCCGCGTTTCGATTCGCCTGCGTGCTTCGCTGCGCTCCTGGATTCCCCTCAAGCCGGGCGCTGGCTCTTGGCGCCGGAATCGGGGGGCACTTGTACTCGCCGCCAGTACCGGGACGGAACCCTCATCCTGGAAACGGAGTGGGAAACCAAAGAAGGACACGTCCGGGTCATCGACTTCATGCCGCCGCGCGACGCCGTCGCGGACATCGTGCGCGTCGTTGAAGGGATTCGCGGCACGGTCAAGATGCGTGGGGAACTGATCCTGAGGTTCGACTATGGGCACGTGGTGCCCTGGGTGCGCCGTGACAGGCACGGCCTCCGGGCGGTTGCCGGCCCTGACTCCGTCTACCTTAAGACCCCGGCGCCGTTGGTAGGCAAGGACTTCACCACGGTCAGCGAGTTCACCGTGAACGCCGGTGACCACATCCCCTTCGTCCTGACCTGGGCGCCCAGCCACGAACGGCGGCCACGCACGGTCGAGGCAGACATCGCGCTTGAGGACACCGCAGCATTCTGGACCGATTGGTCCAAGCGTTGCAGCGTCCGGGGGCCGTACCGGAAAGCCGTCCAGCGTTCCTTGATCACCCTGAAGGCCCTGACCTATGCGCCTACCGGGGGCATTGTTGCCGCCGCCACCACCTCGCTGCCCGAACAGATCGGCGGACCGCGGAACTGGGACTACCGCTATTGCTGGCTGCGGGATGCCACGTTGACCCTTCAAGCCTTTCTGGCCGCAGGCTACACCGAGGAGGCCAGTGCGTGGCGGGACTGGCTCCTGCGCGCGGTGGCCGGCGACCCCGCCGACCTCCAGATCATGTACAGCTTGCACGGTCACCGGCGATTGCCTGAGACGGAGCTGACGTGGCTTGCGGGATATCAGGGTTCGAAGCCGGTGCGAATTGGGAATGCGGCAGCGGAGCAGCTTCAGCTGGACGTCTGGGGTGAGGTCCTGGACTGCCTGTCACTGACAAGGGCATCGCTGATGACCGTTGGCGATGAGTCCTGGGCCATCCAGACCGCCTTGATGCGCCATCTTGAGAGCATCTGGGACAAGCCCGACAACGGACTTTGGGAAGTACGCGGCCCGCGGCGCCACTTCGTGCATTCGAAAGTGATGGCGTGGGTTGCGGCTGACCGGATGGTCCGGGGAATCCGTGAATCCGGGATGCCCGGCCCGCTGGATCGCTGGGAGGCGTTGCGGGACACCATCCATGACGAAGTCATGACCCACGGATACGACGCGGAACGCAACACCTTCGTCCAGTCCTACGGGAGCAAGGAGTTGGACGCGAGCCTTCTCCTCATCCCCAAAGTGGGCTTCCTGCCACATAACGATCCGCGCGTGATCGGCACTATTGACGCCATCCAGCGTGAGCTGACGGAAGACGGATTTGTGCTGCGCTACCGTCCGCAAGACAGCGACGACGGACTTCCGGGCACGGAGGGCGTCTTCCTTGCGTGTTCCTTCTGGATGGTGGACGCGCTCTTGGGGGCGGGGCGCCGCTCGGAGGCGACAGCCCTCTTCGAGAGGATCCTGGGCCTGCGCAATGATGTGGGCCTGCTGAGCGAAGAATGGGACGCACATGCGGGCCGCCAACTTGGCAATATGCCCCAGGCCTTCAGCCATTTCGGCTTGGTGCTCAGTGCCTTGCAACTTCACCACGGCAAGGCGCATCACAGCAATGTCCCGATCGGCGGGGCCCCGGAGTCGGGCTCTCCGTCGGCAGCGTCAGGTTCGCCCTCGGGGGCGTCCTCGACGGCTTGAGGGGCGGTTCCGGCCTGACGTTCCCGAGCGCGTGGGCCAGCGGAAGATCCGCCTTGCCAAGGCCAGCCCCGCTCCGAGGTTGAGCATCGGCAGGTAGGCCCGTGCCACCGCGGTCCCCACGGCGGGCAGGGAAGCGGCATCGGGGTAGAGCATGTAGAGCGGCTCGTACCGGGGCCGGAATTTTGCTTTGAACGCCAAGAGGGACCTGAACCCGTACACCGGTTCCAAAGTCGCCCCCAACCAGTCGAGCAGGCGGTCGAGGCTGCCGGGAGGCCGGGATCGCGGCCTTGGACGCGGCACCTCCGAAGGGTCCTCTTCGACACGCGCCAGCGGCGCCCCGGAAAGGCTCAGGAATTCGCATCCTTCGTCTTTGAGGCTGAGGGCCGCTGATGCGATGAGGAATTCGATGCTGGCACGGAATCCGCCGCTGCGGCGACGCATGAAATCGAGGGTCCAGCCAACGACGTGCCCATTGCGGTAGACGGGCAACCAAGAGGTGACTGCGTGTACTGTGTGGCGCTTGTCGATGGCAAGCAGGCAGCGCACCTCGGGGTCGTCGAGTTCGTCAAGGCTGCCCAGGGTAAAGCCCATCTCGGGCATGTTCTTATCTGCTACCCATTCTTCGGAAATTTCCTCGATCTGGACCTGGACCGAGAAGGGAGCCGAGGCGTAACTCGTCCATTCGTAGCGGATGCCTGCCTTCGCGGCGTTGTTCAACGCCGTGCGGATGTCCTGGAATTTCTTGCCCTTGAAGGAGACCGAATTCAGTGGCAGGACTGTTTCCTGGGCTACTTGTGCAGAGCTCCATCCGGAGGAATCCGCGTAGTCGCGCAATTCCTGGGGTACGGAGTAGAAACACGGCGTCCATCCGTTGCCCCTGCAATAGCGGGCAAATTCGTCGAAGACGGCGGTCGTCTCGGATTTGGGTCCCACCGGGCCGCCCAGCGTAAGCGCCACCCCCGTGCTGACCCGGTAGGCAACAAAGGACCGTCCCGAAGCGGAGAACCAGTACATGTTTCCCGGCCAAGTGGTCATCCAGGACAGTGAGCTTCCCTCCCACGCCTTGATGACCTTCCGGGCACGCTCAGTACTGGCGTCGTGCCGGGTGTGAGCCTGGTGGAGGAACGTCCTGAAAATGAGGACACCCGCGACCGCCCAAAAGACGACCCCCACGCCTTCGTACACGAGAACGGCGGCCGTGCCTTGGGGGAAGATCGCCGGCGGCACATCCAGGACGAAGCCCAGCGGAAGGAACCGGTCAGGGACATCGGCCAGTAGCTCCGGCAGCCCCGGAACCGGGGAGAAATCCTGCGCGAGGAAGAACCCGGCGCCGACATAGACGACACTGAGCATAGCCGCTATCGCAAGTACCCGGACCGCGAGGCGTCTGTAGGTCCCCTTCGGCGCCTGGACATGAAACAGCCGCCGGGTCGCGAGCAGGATGATGGTCAGCGCAAGGGGCAGAAGCAGCGGCAGGGCCAGGGTGAACGGCTGCGAGGAAGCCGATCCTTCGATAGCGACGATCCCCTCGCTCGCGCCGGTAGCCGAAGTCGTCGGCTGCAGGACTCCGGCGAGTGCAATTCCGGCCAGGACGGAAAGGCCCACCTGGATCAAAAGGGTCCCCACCCAGGCAAAGCGCCGTCCGCGGCGGAGGCCCTCCGCAAGCAGCAGAAGGAGGAAGGAGGGAAGAATGGCCATGAAGATCCCGCCGGCACCGGCGCGCAACTGCAGCTGTGCGACGGCACAGTCCTTCGCTTGTACCGGGTCTGAGCAGAGGGCCTGTAGCGTTTGGGGATCGACGGGCTGGATGTTGGTAAACAGGAAACGCAGGATGGACAACGGTCCTACGGCATGCGGGATGAGGCCGGCGACTACCGGACCGATCGCCGATACGGCAATGAGCAGCGAAAGCAGCACCCGGCCCTCGTGCCGGGAACTGACCGGGCGCGCAAACCGTGGCCGTCGGCCCATCAGCAGCGGCCCGAGAGCCGTACCCGCACCTGCGGCGCCGAGCCTGACCAGGTCCGCAAACCCTCCGCTGTACAAGGCGAGGAGGAGTAACAAGGCGAAGACGACGAGCCGGATCCGGCGCCTCCACAGGGTTGCCATGGACGCAGTTCCCGCCATGGCGGTACCGATGATGAACGCACTGGGACCCACGAAGAGGTGGCTGCCTATCTCCGCAATCCAGCTACCGAGCAATCCTTGGGCCAGGGCAAGGAATCCAAGCGCGATGCCGGCGCCCAGAATCTGGCTGGAGACAGCAGCGATTGCGTACGCGCGCCGGCCCATTCGCCGTTCCAAAGGCACGCCCAGCAGCAGCACCAGAGCAGTCTCCAGCACATAGCCCGTCAGATCCCTGGCCCAGACGGCGGAAGTCATCACAGCCCACCAGTGATCAGGCACGGAGCGGGGCGTAAGTGCGAAATTGAGCCGCAATTGCGCGTCCGGTCCCGTGGCGAGACTGGAGGTCAGCGCTCCCAATCCCCAGAAAAGGATGACAAAACCCAACGTGAGCTGCGCTGAGCGCAGTCGTCCCGTCCATGATCGCCGCGAACGGACATCGGGGACGGGGCGGGTTTCCGGCTCGGACGCCGGTGCGTGCACGGGGTTCCTATCTGTGCGTCGGAAAGATGGGGTGCGAAATGAAATTCTTCCACACCGGCCGTCCGACGAGGATAATTCCCGTCGCCGTGACCTTCCGCGTCCCGATCCAATAGACTCCGACGTAGGCAGGCTGCCGGCTCGTCCCGTCACCGGTCTATGAGCGATGCAAAGTTGCCCATACAACGCTTAAACGAGCAGAAAGCAAGCCCGGGACAGGTCGATGCACAAATCTCGCATACTCCGCTCCGCCGCATCCGTGATCGCCGCCGGAGTTCTTTTGGCAGGCTGTTCACCAGCGCCCCCTGAACCGAGCGACCCATCCAGCGGCGGACAGACCGCGGCACCTGTTGCGCCCTCGGGGAGTCCGGCGGCTGCGGGCCAAGGGCCCAAGAAACCTGATTTCGGGCCGGATCCGTCAAGGCTTCCCGTGGGGTCCTTGTACAAGAACCCAAGCAACAACCGGAACGAAATCATCCTCGCGGACATCCGGCGCACGGCCGTCCTCATTGGAGACTCCCAGTCGGAGCCAATGGGCTCATGGCCGCGGGAGGCTTTGGGCTCGCTTGGTTACAAGGTGTACTCCGTGGCCCGGGGCGGTACGGGATATGTGGCCGCGACGAGCAAGAGCGGCAACTACATCGATGCGCTGCAACGAGGAGACTGGCTCCTGCCTTATGGGTCGCCGCCGCTGATCGTTGTTGAAGGTGGAGGCAACGATGCCTCCCATAACGCCAGCGATGAGCAGATCACGGCCAACGCCAACAGGCTCCTCGCCGCCCTCAAAAAGAGGTACCCGCTTGCGAAGATCGTGATCATCGGAACTCTTGCCAGGGGTGCCAATGCGGGCGGGGGTCGCCGTACCCAGGTTGACGCGCTGCTGGGCAATATTGCAGCCAAGGCCGGGGCTCCCTTCTTCAGCGTCGGGGACTGGATCAGCAGATATCAGGTTGCCGGGGACCTGGTGGACGGCGTTCACCTGAATGCTGCCGGGCACGCCAAGCTCAGCGGTGTACTGGCGGCGGACATGGCCGCGGCGGGGCTTCGCCTGCAGCCGGATCCGATTACGCCGACGGAAGGCTGAGCCGATCGAAGACTGAAGCTGGCAGAAGTTCGCGCGCCGGAGAACAATTGTTTTATGGTCAGCTATTCAGCCCTTGAACAAGCGTCCAGCAAGAATCCGCATGACTGGGGCCGGGCGATGGCAACGGCGATGACGAAACTCCTGGATGCGGCTCGCATTGACGGACGGCATTTTGAACACGAGTTCCTCTATGGTGAGGAACTGCGCATGAGGATCGACGAGAATAACGACGGAGCCACAGTCAAGCTCACGTGGACGCCCGCGGACCAAGAACAGGAATCCACGGACGCCTAGGCGTCGAATAGCGCCGGCTTATGGTGTTTTCGCGTCCACCACGCAGAAGCGGTTGCCGCCGATGGACAACATGGTTACTCCGCTTCCATGGGCCGATGGCCGTTGCTTCCGAGCAGGCTACGGGTCAGGGCCTCACCGTCGGCCATGAGCTGTCCCACCGCGGAGCCCAGGTGCGAATCGCCGGGAGTGTCGCCCGCCAGCGCTGCCGCGACCACCGAGCGTCGGATCAGCTCCTTCGCGAACGACGCTGTGGTGCCGGCGGTCCGGTCCGCGGCGGCTTCGATCGACGAGGGGGAGAACGCGAGTCCGTTCGAATACAGCCGCAAAAGTTCCACCCGCTCTTGCTTGGACGGAAGTGGGATTTCCACCGCCAGGTCCACCCGTCCTGGCCGCTGGGAGAGCGCCCGCTCCAAAAGGTCCACGCGGTTGGTGGTCAGCACGAACGCGACGTCGGCGTCGTTGTCCAACCCGTCCATGGCGTCCAGCACCTCGAAGAGCAACGGTTTGGGACCGTGGCCGAAGCTGCGGTCTTCGGCGATCAGATCGCAATCTTCCAGCACCACGATGGACGGCGCCAAGGCCCGGGCGATCTTGGCCGCCTCGGCAATCCTGGCGAGCGAACCGCCGGAGAGGAGCACCGCCGTCGTACCCTCGCTTCGGCTCAGCAGATACCGTACCGTGTGTGTCTTGCCGGTCCCCGGCGGTCCGTAGAGAAGGAGGCCGCGCTTGAGATGCTGTCCGTGCGTAGCCAAGATGTCCGCTTGCCGGGCAATGCCCAGAGTGTGGCCCTCCACTTTGTCGAGGAGGCCATCCGGAAGGACCACATCGCTGCTGGCGAGTTCCGGGCGCCTGATGAAGGTCACCCCACTGATGCTCGGCCCATAATCGCTGACTGCGAGGGCAATGATCTGGCCTTTGAAAACACTTTGGTGCTCCATGTCGCGCCGCACCTCGCCCAGGAGCTCGGAAGCGACGGCGGGGTGGGTGGCCAGGACTTCGAGCGAGGCATTTTGCCGGCCTCGATCCGCCTTGGCCCCGCGCTGGAGGACCGCTACGGGTGATCCGGCGTAGCTGAACAGCCAGAGCCCCAGTGCAACGGCCTGGCGCTGTCTGTCCGGACCGGTCGCGAGGTTGGTGTAGTCCGCCTTGGCAAGGGGAAATTGCGGGTAGCCACTGGATTGCTGCAACATGTCGCTGAGGGACATGTGGTGGCGCTGGTCGCCGCCGCCGATTCCTACCAGTCGCCAGTCCGGGTCGCGGCCAGCCAGCGCTTCCATCACGATGTCCACGTCCACCAAGCGGTGCGGCGGAATCTCCTCCGCCACGACGGATAGTTCATGTGCGGGTACGCCGAGGTGCCCGGTCAACGCCTGTGGAAGCTGCTCGCGGTTATCGGCATGGTCCAATCCGGACTGGGCCAGCCGAGTCAGTGTTGCGAAGTCTTCGATGAATTTCCCCAATTTTTCATCCATGCACAGACCCTAGCAGGAGGGGCGCCGACTCAGCAGAGCCCGTTCATGGCCGCAATGGCCACCTGCCGGAGCTGCTCGAACTCCGGCTGGCCGCTGCCGTCCGTCGATTCAATGTGTTTGTCCGTGTCGGATGGATACGCGAAGCTCATGGTTATCTGGCGGCTCCCGTCGCTCGTGGACAACGCGATGCTCGCAAACCAGGTGCTGCCGCCGTAGCCGTAGTAGAAGCCGTTCGTGCATTCGTCATTCCAACGCTGCAGCCCGAGGCCGTGGTTCTCCTGCCACAGGGTTTGCATGTCGCGGAGGGTGTTCGCCGTGAGTAGCCGGCCCTGCATGAGCGCTGCATAGAACGTGTTGATATCGCCCACCGTGGAGATGACTCCCTCGGCGGGGGAACCGACCAGGTACTCCGGCTGCGAGGCATTGATGCGCTCGCCGTCGATGAATTCATAACTCTGGATCATGTCGCGCGCATCCCGTTCCGGCTCGGCAGACAGCGAGGTGTGGCTCATTCCGAGCGGCACGAAGATCTCTGAATTCAGGACGTCCCCGATCGGCTGTCCGCGGAGTTTTTGTACGATGGCGGCCAAGGCGAAGTAGTTGGAATCCGAGAAGCGGAACAGCTGGAAGTTGGCGTGTGCCCACGGCACGGTTCCGGCCATCCGCAGATAGTCCTGGATGCTGAACCTGGTGTCGATGGCCTGTTTGGGCGGCATGGCCTTCAAGATGGCTTCCGGTGCGTCGGGCAGGCCGGAGCTGTGGTTCATCAAGGAGCGGATCGTGACGGGGCCGGGCGGGTGGACCAGCTGCTCGAATTCCGGAAAGTACTCCGTGACGGGATCCTCTAGGCCCAGCTTTCCTTCCTGGACAAGCTTGAGCACCGAGACCGCCACCATTGACTGCGTGATGCCGCCGGCCTGGATCCGGTCGGTCACGGCTACCGGTTCGCCGGTCTCGACGTCCTGGCTGCCGTAGGCCTGGGACCATTCCCGGCCCCGGACTTTGATCTGGACGACAACGGCCGGCGCGCCCCGGTTGAGCATCTCATGCGCGAAGAAATCCGCAACAGGGGATTCAGGAAGTGCTGCTTGCGCATCGGACGTCGGGGTACCCGCCAGGGGTTCACTTGTCAGAGGGTAGGTGCAAGCGCCGGACGCCAAGGTCAAAGCCAGGACGACGGCCACCCGGAATCCTGCCCGGGATATGCGGGAAGTGTGAGAGGCCCGCGCAGCCTCCATGGCTGCCTCCTGAAGCTACGCTGCAGGGCAACGGCTGGGCGCCGTTGCCCCCGTAGTTTCGATCGTCCTCTTCGGAAGCGAGGGGGTCAACGTTGAGATGCGCGTGCGGCCCAAACCCAACTGACTCGCAGTAGTTGTCGTTATGAGCGCTCATAACGACGTTAACTGCGAGTCAGTTGGGGTGGGGAGGGAGATCCTAGGTCAGTTTGATCTGCCGGTTCATGTCCTTGTACAGCAAGTAACGGAACTGGCCCGGCCCGCCGGCGTAGCAGGCCTGCGGGCAGAAGGCGCGGAGCCACATGAAGTCACCGGCTTCCACTTCCACCCAGTCATTGTTGAGCAGGTACATGGCTTTGCCCTCAAGCACGTAGAGGCCGTGCTCCATGACGTGGGTCTCCGGGAACGGGATGACCCCGCCCGGCTGGAACGTCACAATGTTCACCTGCATGTCGTGCGCCAGGTCGCTGGAATCCGTGAAGCGGGTGGTCTTCCAGGCGCCATTGGTGTCCGGCATCGCGGTGGGTTCCACCTCGGCATCACTCGTGACGAAGGACTTTGCCTCGTAACCCTCAAGCCGTTCGTAGGCCTTGCGGATCCATTGGAAGGAGACGATGTCATCGGAGACGTTTTCCAGGCCCCACGATGCACCCGCGGCCAGGTAGGCATAACCGCCCTCCTCGAGCTCGTGCAGTTCGCCGTCGAGGGTCAGGTTGACCTTGCCCTTGGTGACGAAAATGACGCCTTCGACGCCTGCCTCGAACTCGGCCTTGGGAGCCCCGCCTCCCGGGCCGATCTCAACGATCAACTGGGAGAACGTGGTGGCGAATCCGGAAATGGGGCGGGCCAGGATCCAGGAACGGGTGTTGGAGAAACCCGGCAGGGTGCTGGTCACGATGTCGGTCATGACGCCCTTGGGGATCACGGTGTAGGCCTCCGTGACAATGGCCCGTTCCGTGGTGAGGTGGGTCTGCGGCGGGAGCCCGCCCTGGGGGTAGTAGTACTTTCCCATCATTGGATCCTTACTTGGAGGTGGATTGTGCCAGCCGGGGATGCGCCAGTGCAGTCAGCCGGGAGAGTTCGACGCCGGCAAGCGCCAGCACTTCTTCGGAACCCACCGCTCCGCACTGGACGCCGCGCAGGACGAAGGCCGCGAGGGCGCGGGCAGTGGCGGGTTCGTCCATGACGCCGCCTTCGGTGCGGTCCATGTAGTTGCGAAGGCGCGCCGCGGCAGCAGGCAGGCCCTCGCGGTAGAAGGCGTACGTTGCCGCGAACCGGCTGGGCAACTGGGCAGCGTGCAGGTCCCAGCCCTGGTAATAGCCGCGTTCAAGGGAACGGCGGACCAGCCGGCCGTGCAGCTTCCACGCATTTTCCACGTTGTCGCCCACCGGGATGATGTTGGTGGAGCCATCGGAGAGCCGGATGCCCGTGCCCGCAACGGCCAACTGCATGACTTCCTTCGCGAAATCCGCCACAGGGTGCTCCATGGACTGGTACTCCGCGGAGATCTGCAGCGAAGCGGAGTAGTCGTAGGTGCCGTAGTGCAATGCGCTGATCCGGCCCGGGACTGCGTGCGGGAGCCGGGCCACGGGGGAAGTTCCCTCCGGGCCGAGGATCAGCTGGGGTGTTTCCACTTGGACCTCGAAACGGAGCCGGCCCGCCGGAAGCGAGTGGATCTCTTCGAGCCGCGAGACCGCGAAGTCCATGGCCTGTACCTGGGCCACCGTGGTGACTTTCGGCAGGGTCAGGATGAGGCCCTCGGGCAGCTCCCCGGCCGAGGCCAAAGTGGAGACGAACAGGTCCAGGGTCTTCAGGCCACGTGCCCGGGTGGGCGCCTCGAAGCACTTGAACCGGATGCCGATGAACGGCGGGGCGGAACCCGCGGCAACGGCTTCGCTGACGGCCTGCGCAGCCGCTACGGCGGCGACGTCTTCTGCTTCGTCGCCCCGGTCGCCGTAGCCGTCCTCGAAGTCGAGGCGCAAGTCCTCGATCGGTTCGCTGCGCAGTTTGGCAGCCACGCGGGTGGCGACGGCGGCAGCCAGTTCGGGCTCCTGGCCCAGCAACGAACCGAGCCTTTCGAGACCGCCGTGGGCCTCCGCCGTCGTGATCGCCTGGGCGCCCCATTCCGCGGAGAGCGACGGCGTGAAACGGTCAGCCGGTACGTACACCGTGTGCACGGGCTGGCGGGTGCCGTCGTCACCGGGGTAGTTGCGCTCCAGGAGCTGGTCGGTGGCGGCCAGCTGGGAATCGATGGCCGCGAAGTCTGACGAAGTCAGGGAAGCAGAGAAGGAGGATGCGGCCATTCCTACACCAGCTCGTAGGCGGGAGTGGTCAGGAAGTCCGTGTAATCCTCGGACAGACAGATGTCCGCGATCAGGCGGCTGGCCGGCTCGTAGAACTTCTCGAAGGACTCGGCGTCAACCTCGCTGCGCAGGCGCTCGGTCTCTTCGCCGAGGATCTTGGTCACCAGTTCACGGGTGACCGTGTTGCCCGTGTCCGCCAGGACGGACTTGTTGCGGATCTGCTGCCACACCTGTGAACGGGAGATTTCCGCCGTCGCGGCGTCTTCCATGAGGTTGTGGATCGCGACGGCGCCGCTGCCGGAGAGCCATACGGCGGTGTACGCGACGGCGACGTAGAGGTTCAGGCGAAGCCCGGCTTCGGTCACGTGGCCACCGGCGGAGGAAATGTCCAACAGCTGATCGGCGGTCACGGAGACCTCCGGACGCTGCTTGTCCAGTTGGTTCGGCTTGTCGCCCAGGACTGAGTCGAACACTTCGCGGCATGTGGAGACGAGGTCCGGGTGGGCCACCCAGGAACCATCGAAACCGTCGTTGGCCTCGCGCGTCTTGTCCGCGCGCACCTTCTCGAAGGCCTGCGCTGTGACTTCGGGCTCGCGGCGGTTCGGGATGACGGCAGCCATGCCGCCCATGGCGAATGCGCCGCGCTTGTGGCAGGTCTTGACCAGCAGTTCCGTGTAGGCGCGCATGAACGGAGCAGTCATGACCACCGACGCACGGTCCGGCAGGATGAAGGACTCGCCGGCGTCGCGGAAGTACTTGACGATGCTGAAGAGGTAGTCCCAACGGCCGGCGTTCAGGCCGGAAGCGTGGTCCCGCAGTTCGTAGAGGAACTCGTCCATTTCGAATGCGGCCGGGATGGTTTCGATCAGCATGGTGGCACGCACGCTGCCCTGCGGGATGCCGAGGTAGTCCTGGGCGAAGACGAAGATGTCGTTCCACAGGCGGGCCTCAAGGTGGCTTTCCATCTTGGGCAGGTAGTAGTACGGGCCGTGGCCATTGAGCAGGAGCTGCTTGGCCACGTGGAAGAAGTGCAGGCCGAAGTCCACCAGCGCGCCCACCGTGGGTTCGCCGTCGAGCAGCAAGTGCCGTTCGTCCATGTGCCAGCCGCGGGGGCGGGCGACGACGACGGCGAGCGGCGCGTCCGTGCGGAGCCGGTATTCCTTGCCCTCGGGGGAGGTGTAGCTCAGGGTGCCCTGGGCGGCGTCGCGGAGGTTGAGGATGGCGTCGATGACGTTCGCCCACGTCGGGGTGCTGGCATCCTCGAGGTCCGCGAGCCATACCTTGGCGCCGGAGTTCAGGGCATTGATGGCCATCTTGGCCGGGGAGGCCGGGCCGGTCATCTCGACCCGGCGGTCCAGCAAGGCCTGCGGTGCTTCGGCAACCTTCCAGTCGCCGTCGCGGATGTGCTGCGTTTCGGGCAGGAAATCCAGGCGTCCGGTGCGGGCCACTTCTTCACGCTTGGCGACGCGCGCCGCCAGCAGCTCGGTACGGGTGCCCGCGAAACGGCGGTGCAGTTCCTCCACGAAGGCCAACGCCTTGGGAGTCAGGATCTCCTCGGCTCGTTCGATCGGCCGGGGGTCTGTGACTGTGAGAGCCATGGGATGGTCCTTTCCTAGAGAGCGCTAGCGGACTGCGTTTGCTGCTGCCGCGCGTTTGCTGCGTTTGCTGCGTTTGCAACGGCTGCGGCGACGTCGGCGGCAACGTGGGGGTCGAAGACGCTGGGGATAATGTAGCTCGCATTCAGTTCATCATCTGCAACCCGGTTGGCGATAGCCTCCGCGGCGGCCACGAGCATTTCCGGGATGATGTCCGATGCTCCGGCGTCGAGCAATCCGCGGAAGAAGCCCGGGAAGGCAAGCACGTTGTTGATCTGGTTGGGGAAGTCGCTCCGGCCGGTGGCGACCACGGATGCGTGCTTGGACGCAATCACCGGGTCGATTTCCGGGGTGGGGTTGGCCATGGCGAACACGATCGCGTCCTCGGCCATCGAAGCGACCTGCTCTTCGCCTATCACGTGGGGAGCGCTGACGCCGATGAACACGTCCGCACCGTCGAGGGCTTCGTGCAGCGTGCCCGAGAAGCCGGCCTCGTTGGTGTTCGCGGCGATCCAGGAGCGGTGCTCGTCGTCGTACTTTTCGCCCGAGTGGATGGCGCCGGAGCGGCCGGCCGCGACGATGTGCTGCGCGCCCTGGGCCTTGAGGAGCTGGATGATCGCCGAGCCCGCGGCGCCGACGCCGGAGACCACGATCTTGACCTCGGACAGCTTCTTGTCTACGACACGCAACGCGTTGACGAGCGCCGCGAGCGTGACGATTGCCGTTCCGTGCTGGTCGTCATGGAAGACGGGGATGTCCAGCTCGTCGCGGAGCCGCTTCTCGATTTCGAAGCAGCGCGGGGCTGCGATGTCTTCGAGGTTGATGCCGCCGTAGACCGGAGCCATGGCCTTGGCGATCATGATGATTTCCTCGGTGTCCTGGGTGTCCAGGCAGACCGGCCAGGCGTCGACGTTGGCGAACTGCTTGAACAGCGCGGCCTTGCCTTCCATGACAGGCAGGGCTGCGGCCGGGCCGATGTTGCCCAGGCCAAGGACGGCCGAACCGTCGGTGAGGACGGCGATCGTGTTGCGCTTGACCGTCAGGTTGCGGGCGGCGGCGGGGTCCTCGGCGATGGCAAGGCAGACGCGTGCGACGCCGGGAGTGTAGGCGCGCGAAAGGTCGTCGCGGTTGCGCAGGGCCACCTTCGGGACGACCTCGAGCTTGCCGCCCAGGTGCATGAGGAACGTGCGGTCCGAGACGTGCTGGACCGTGACGCCGTCGAGCGCGTTGAGGGCGTCCTTGACGCGGTTGGCGTGGTCTTCGTCCGTGGTGTTGCAGGTGACGTCGACAACCAGGGTGTCGTGGTGCGACTCGGTCACATCCAGTGCGGTGACGGCCGCACCGGCGGCTGCGGCGGCTGCGGCCAGCTCGCTCGTGGCTGTGAAGCTCGACGGCGCGGCGACGCGCAGGGTGATCGAATTTCCGGGGCTCGGGTTCGCCATTGAATTTCCTCCTCGTACAGGCCCGTAGTGGGCCTCCGCTCAAACCGAATGTTTTCGTATTATGGATATTATTATCTACAAAGTGGAAACACAAGCCCTAGTTGGTGGGCGAGCATTCCGGCGTCGCGTGCTGTATCTTGAGTGTTCTAAGCAATTCTTTTCACGATGCGGATAAGAGTTGTCGGATTCCGAGCCATAGGAGACAACGGAATGGCTGAAAAGCCCTCGGGAGGCGTGCAGTCCGTCGAGCGCGTCTTCGAACTGCTGGAACTCATCACCGACGCCGGCGGAGACGTCACGTTGAGCGAACTGTCGTCCTCGACAGACCTGCCGCTCCCCACCATCCACCGCCTGCTGCGCACCTTGGTGTCCCTCGGCTACATCCGGCAACTGCCCAATCGTCGCTACGCGCTGGGCCCCCGGCTCATCCGGCTTGGCGAAGGCGCCAACAAGCAACTCGGTGCCCTGGCCCGTCCCCAGCTGAAGTCCCTCGTGGACCGGCTTGGCGAAACGTCCAACATGGCTGTCCTGGATTCGGACATGGTCATCTACGTTGCCCAGGTTCCATCGCTGCACTCCATGCGCATGTTCACCGAGGTGGGCCGGCGGGCCCATACCCACGACACCGGCGTCGGGAAGGCCATCTTGGCCCAGTTGGATGACGAGGTGGTCCGCGGGATCGTGGCCCGCACGGGCATGCCGACTCCCACGGCAAAGAGCATCGGGGACATCGAATCCCTCCTCGCCGATTTGAACCGGATCCGGGAACGCGGCTACTCCATCGACGAGGAAGAGCAGGAGATCGGCGTCCGTTGCTTCGCGATGGCCGTACCCAACGCTCCGACGCCGACCGCTATTTCCGTTTCCGGGCCGGTGTCCCGCGTGGACCAGCACTTCGCCGACCGCGCCGTTCCCTTGCTGCGCGAGGCTGCCCTCGCGATCTCGGCCGAGCTGAACCAGAACTAGCGCCCCTTTCTCGCGCGAACTGGCAGCTGTTGCCCCTTTTCCTGCGGATTGGGGGCAACAACTGCCAGCTCGGCGGGAGGGTAGTCCCTTAGAAGAGGGCGCCGTCGTTCGCTTCGACGCCGTTCGGCTCCAGGTTGATCATGGGGGAGCGCTTTTCGAAGTACCAGAAGGTCAGCAGGCCCAGGGCGCAACCGAGGAACCAGCTGTAGTTGCCGATCCAGGTTGCGTTGACTGTGGTGGCTCCTGAGTCCAGGAGCGCCTTGGGGATCAGTACCGAAGCGATGGAGACGACACCGCTGATGGCCACTGCTTTCACCGCGTTGGGGTTGTAGCCGTTGCGGAACCAGTACTTGCCGTTGGGCTTCATCGTGTACATGTCCTCAACCCATACCTTCTGCTTGCCCACCAGGTAGTAGCCGGCGATCAGGATGCCGAAGAGCGGGCCGATCAGTGCACCCAGTACGCCAAGCGTGTAGTGGATGGCGTCGTCGTTCGAGTACCAGTTCCAGGGGGTCAGGATGACGGATCCGCCCGCGGCGATCATGCCGCCCATGCGCCAGCTGATCTTCTGGGGGCTCACGTTGGAGAAGTCGAACGCCGGCGAGATGAAGTTGGCCACGATGTTGATGCCCACGGTTGCGATGACAAAGGTCAGTCCGCCCAGCAGCACGGCGAACACCGAATCTATTTCCTGGACGGTCTTGACCGGGTCCGTGATGAGGTGCCCGAACACCGGGATGGTAGCCGACGCCGTGATAACGGTCAGTAGCGAGAAGAACAGGAAGTTGACCGGCAGGCCCAGGAGATTGCCCTTCTTGACGGCCTTGAAGCTCTTGCCGTAGCGCGCGAAGTCGCCGAAGTTGAGCATGGGACCCGAGAAGTAGGACACCACCAACGCGATTGCGGAGATCATGACCGGGATGGACGCAGCGAAGTCGAGCGGCTGGCCGGCGGACAGGTTCAGGCTGATGTTGCTGATGCCGGCCTTGGAAACCAAGTAGATGGCCAGGACCAACATGACCACGTACACGGCTGGACCGGCGAAGTCGATGAATTTGCGGATGCTTTCCATTCCGTTCCAGAACAATGCGGCCTGGGCCACCCAGAGGATTCCGTAGCAAATCCAACCCAGGGCAGAGAGGCCGAGGAAGCCGTACTGATGCACGTCGTACAACGGTTTCATGGCGGGGAAGAACTTCAGGAACACGATCACCAAGGCTTCGGAGGCCAGGAAGGTTTGAACTCCGTACCAGGCGACGGCGATCAGGCCGCGGATGATAGCTGGAATGTTGGCGCCCTTGACGCCGAAGACCGCGCGGTTGATCACGGGGTACGGTACGCCGGTCTTTTGGCTGGGCTTCGCCACGAGGTTGCAGAAAACCTGGACGATAACGATGCCCACCAGCAGGGCGACCAACACTTGCCAGCTGGCCAGGCCGAGGGCGAAGAGGCTGCCCGCCGTCACATAGCCGCCGATGCTGTGGACGTCTGACATCCAGAAGGCGAACAGGTTGTAGCTGCTCCAGCGCTGGTTCTTCAGGGGCGCCAGGTCTTCATTGCTGAGCCGCGGATCGCGGTGTACTGCGGCTTCGTCAATCGGGCTGCCCAGCAGGGTGCCGGTTTGCTCGGTGCCGGTTTGCTCGGTGCCGGTTTTCTCTGTGGCGAGTTGTGCTTCGGCCATCGGTTCCTCGAATCAGGGTTATCCACGACAGGGGCAGTCGTTTCACTGATTCAATTGAATGGAACAGATGTTTCAATGCCGTTTCCGGGCCGCTAACTCTTCTTTACGCTTGCTGCCTCCACGAGCGAATTGGCAGCTTATGCCCCTTGGTGCGCGTTTTGGGGGCAACACTTGCCAGTTCGCGCGTGGATTTACCGCCGCTCGATCTCTCCCAGGGAGTCGTAGACGCCGGTTATTTCCCTGACACGGTCCCTTCCCGGGCGCCCCCGGGCGGTCAGCACGCCGTTCGCGAGGACGCTCATGAGGCTCATGGCTGAGGCATAGCTGTCAAAGGCGGCGCTGCCCTCCACAGGGCACTCGATCCAAACGGAGGCCTCCGCCGCAAGCCAACGGGCGCTGGGGTCGCCGATCAGGATGGTGCTCGCGCCGGTGGCGGTGGCGGCCTTCAGGACCTGGTGGAAGCCGTCCGGCCGGCGCCGGAAGCCGATCAGGACCACGACGTCGTTCGCGTCCAGCCCTGCCAGTTCCTCGCCCACGCTTTGGCCCGGCTGTGGGGCGAGGCTTACCGAGGGACGGCACTGCAGGAGCTGCTGCCGTAGGTGGAGGGCGACAGGGAAACTGTTGCGGAAGCCGATCAGCAAGACCTTGCTGGCCTCGGCCAATTGCTGCGTCACCTTGTGGAGGCGATCGTCGTCGAGCGTTTCGAAAAGCCGGTTCAGGCTCTGCTGTTCCGTTGCCGAATGCAGGGGGATTCCGCCGTCGGCCTCCTGTTTGGCGAGCGGCACTCCGCTGGATCTCATGTTCCGGGTGTGTTCCTTCACCTCGTTGAAATCGGCGAATCCGAGGCGGCGAAAGAGCCTGCTCATGGTGGCTTTGGAGACCCCGCTGAGCTGGGCGAGCTCGGCCGCGTTGTAGACAGCCAAGTCGCCGAGGCGGTCCAGCAGGGTGTCTGCGGCCTTTTGCTCCTGCGGCCCAAGTTCCGAATAGTGTTGTTCGATTCGCTCATCGATCCTCATGAAACAACCGTCTCACGCCGAGGTGGCAAAAACGTATGCAGCGCGAACTGGCAGGTGCTGCCCCGTTCCTTCGTGGGAAGGGCAACACCTGCCAGTTCGGCGGAGCAAAGGGGTCAGTGCTCGGCCGAAGTGTCCGACTTCAGCGGCACTTCCTTCCCCTCGGCGTCGATCAGTTTGCCGTTCTCGAAACGGTCGCCGTGCGCGAGGCATTTGACGTCCGCCTCGGTCACCACGCGGCCCGTACCTGCCACGAACACCGACTGGTTGTCCGAGTTGCCGGCCTTGAAGTGGTTGAACAGGACATTCAGGACGATCGCCATGAGGGCGGCCGAGCTGATGCCCGAGTGGAAGATCGTGGAGAACCAGGACGGGAACTGGTCGTAGAACTTCGGGGCGGCGATCGGGATCATGCCGAAGCCGATGGACGCAGCCACGATGATCAGGTTCATGTTGTTGCGGTACTCCACTTTGGAGAGAGTCCGGATACCGCTCGCGGCTACCGTTCCAAAGAGTACGACGCCGGCACCGCCCAGGACGGGCGTCGGAACCGCTGCGACAACCCGGCCGAGGATCGGCAGCACGCCGAGGACCACCAGGATGAGGCCGCCGGCGCTGACCACGAAACGGCTCTTGATGCCCGTAATGGCAACGAGGCCGACGTTCTGGGCGAAGGCGCTTTGGGTGAAGGAGTTGAAGAGGGGCGAAACGGCGCTTGAGAGCATATCGGCACGCAGACCGTTGCCGATGCGCTTGGAATCGACCTTGGTGCCTACGATTTCCCCGACGGCGATGATGTCCGCCGAGGTCTCGGTCAGGGTGACCAGAATGACGATCAGCATCGAAACGATGGACGCGATCTCGAAGGTAGGAGCACCGAAAGCGAACGGCGTGGGGAAGGCCACCACCGGACCTTGGCCGACCTTGGAGAAATCGGCCATTCCCGTGGCGAGGGCGATGACGGTTCCGATCACCATGGCAAGGAGGATGGAAAGACGCGAGATGGCCGCGTTTCCAACCTTGCTGAGGAGCAGGACGATGCCCATCGTGGCCGCAGCGAGTCCGATGTTCGCCACGCTGCCGTACGTGGGGGCGGCGGCGTTGCCGCCCATCGCCCAGTTCGCCGCGACCGGCATGAGGGTCAGCCCGATGGTGGTGATGACGGTACCCGTGACGACGGGCGGGAAGAATTTGATGATCTTGGAGAAAAGCGGTGTGATCACCAGGCCGATGAGGGACGCCACGATGACCGAGCCGAACACCGCTTGGATCCCGCCGCCGCCGTGGACGATCGCCACCATGGTGGAAACGCCGGCGAAGGACACGCCCTGGACCAGCGGCAGCTGCGATCCGAAGAACGGGATGCCGACAGTCTGCAGAATGGTGGCGAGGCCGCCGACAAACAGGCAGGCAGCGATCAGGAGGCCGATGTCCTGCGAGGACATGCCTGCGGCGGCTCCGATGATGAGCGGCGGGGCGATGATGCCGCCGTACATGGTCAAGACGTGCTGGAAGCCGTAGGCGAACGTGCTCCCGATCGAGAGGCGCTTGTCCTCGGGGCGGGCTGGCCCGGAAGCTGCGGGGCGGGTTTTATTCTTCGTGTTCATGGCAGACTTTCTTGGTTCATGGCAGACGTCTTTGTCTGGCTAACTTTGTCTGGCTAACAATGTGGGTTTTTGGGTGCGGGTGAGAGCCCAACTGACTCGCATTTGATGTCGTTTTGGGGCTCCAAAACGACACTTGCTGCGAGTCAGTTGGGCGGATACCCACGGGTCAGCAGAAGCCGGCGATGCCGTTCCACGCAGCCGGGGCAGGTGTGGTGTTGTCGCGCTGGACCGTGGCTTCGATCAAGCCGTACGGGCGGTCGGCGGCGTAGAAGACCTCGTTGGGGTTGTCGAGGCCGAACGGGCTGAGGTCCACCAGGAAGTGGTGCTTATTGGGCATCGAGAACTTGATCTCGTCCACTTCGCTGTGGGCCTCCAGGACCTTCTTGCCCATGTCGAACAGGGTCTGCTGCAGGGCATGGGAGTAGTTCTCCGTGAAGCCTTCCAAAAGCAGGGCCTTGATGTCCTCGTAGCTCTTGTTGAAGTCGGTGCCGGCAGCGTCGAGACCGGTGTTGTAGCGCCAGCGGGCCGAGACATCGGTAGCGAGGATGCGGTCCGTGGTCTCGGGCAGCGTGGTGTACCGGTCGCGGGGGTAGCCCACGAAGCCGGACTGCGTGGTCTTGAGGACGGTCAGGTCCTTGAGGCCGGAGATGACGTGCGTTGTGTTGCCTTCACGGACCACGACGGCGGTGCGGACTTCCTGCCCCTTGCGGACAAAGCTGTGGTCGTGTCCGGAGCCGTGTGCCTGGATGCGGTCCCAAGTGTAGGCCTCGGCTTCCCAGCGACCGCCCGTGACCCACTCGAAGCCCGAGGTGAAGTGTTCGCTCAGGCGCAGGAGGAAGGCTTCGGGAGAGCCGATGCCGTCGCGGGCAAAGGCGTAGATGGTGTTCTTCTGGGTGTCCGTGGCGACGACGTGCGCGTTGTCGCCCTGGAGGTGCGCAGCCTGGAAGTCGCCACGCAATTGCGAGGTGACATTCAGGTCTTCGATCTGGTGGCGGTCGGTATCGCGGGTGACTTTGACGACGCGGACTTCTGCCTTGCCGTACTGGTTGTCGCCGAGGACGATGTTGTTGCTCATGGTCATATCCCAACTTCTACGAGGTGGAACCACTAAGGTCCACCAATGAAATTAAGCGCGTGTTTCATACGCGTTTCTGGTGGAGCCGACCCAACAAAAAAGAGCCGGCATCCATTGATGCCAGCTCATTACGACCCTGCCTGCTGCTCCCAGGTTACGTGACCTGCGCCACGAATTGAAGAAAGCGTAGCCCACGTTTGCCAGTGGTGTACATCACTTCGGGAGAATTGTTACCTACTTTCTGATTGTGACCGAAGGCGGCTGGGGGCCGCGGTGGGGTCCGGCGGGCACCCCTTGACGAGGCTCGAGGATCCCCTCTATCATTTCCATATAATAAAAAATGTTTTCCAGTATGTGGAAAGTGTGACATCGCCACGGAGAACTTGAGCGCATGAAATAGGAGGACAGATGGACTCGCAGGATAAGAACAACGTCGTGGAATTCCCGGCGCCCGGCCAGGAACTGTACCTGCCTTTCGGCGCTACGGATCCTGACTTCTACATTCCGGCCGACTGTGACCGCATGCCCGGGACTTTCTCCCGTTGGCTGCGCGCCCTTCCGGTATTCGGCCGGCAGCGTTCCTAGGCGAATACGTGGGTGTGGCCCGGGTGCTGTGTTCCAGAACGCAGCACCCGGGCCACACCCACGATCTCAGTCAACGCGGAGCGAGGAGAACCCTACGCCGGCAGGGCCTTGGCGATAGTCGAAACGATCATGCTCACTTTGACGGCCACGAGGATGAAACTCACAGCAAACAGGCCAATCAGTGCCCAAACCGGTGCGAGTCCGCGCTGTGGGGCGACCTTGTGGACGATCACGGAGCGGCCCACCACGTAGACTCCTGCGCCCAGGAAGGCCCATGCCCAGTGGAAGGGGCGGACCACCCCGTCCCTTTGCAGCTTTTGCCAGTCGAGGTAGGACAAGAGAACGCTGACGCCGTAGATGAGCCAACCAGTGGCGACGAGCAGGAAGTATGGAACGCTGAAAGAGCTGGGATCAAGGGCCGGCACACGCCTGGCGCCCGCATACCGCACGTGGAAGACCGGATTCCAGAGCAGCAGGATAATCAGTGTGATGACCGGCAGCAGCGTGACGAGCCAGATGAACGGATTGTAGACCGGCGTCTGCCTGCTGATTTCCGGGCGCGGTGCGGGCTGGACAGGTCCGGCGTATTGCCCAGGCGCCCCGTATTGCCCAGGTCCCACGTATTGCCCCGGCCGCGCGGCCGCGGGCCACGCAGTGCCGGGCCACCCTGGGCCGCCCTGCCCAGCACCGGCCTGACCAGGTGGGTTCCAGGCGTTTTCAGTCCAGGCGTTGCCGTCCCACCAGCGTAGTTGCCCGGAGCCCGAGGGATCCGGGTACCAACCTGGAGGAGTCGGCGTATTGTGCTGGGGGACGGTCATGATTTGCCTCCTGATCTGCGACCTAATCGAGAGGCTACCCCTAACCGCTGATGATTTTCTGTGCGGCGGCTGAGTGTTTGACAATAAGTTCCGGGATGTCCAGATCGGGAATCTGGCCGTCCACAACGCGCCAATTGCCACCTACCATGACGCGGTCGGCGCGGTCCGCCGCGCAGAGCAACAATGCCGCGACGGGGTCGTGGCTGCCGGAGAAGCGCAGCCCCTCGGGCTTGAACAGGGCAAGGTCTGCCTGCATGCCGGGAGCAATCTGGCCGATGTCGGTGCGGCCCAACACCGCAGCGGATCCCCGCGTCGCCCAGCCGAGGGCGCGTTCCACGGGGACGTCCGCTCCGTAGCGCAGCCGCTGCAGATACAGCGCCTGCCGCGCTTCGAGGATCATGTTGGAGGCATCGTTCGACGCCGAACCGTCCACTCCCAGCCCTACCGGAACCCCGGCCGCCTCGAGCTCCAGCACCCGTGCGGTGCCGGACGCGAGTCGCATGTTCGACGTCGGGCAGTGTGCGACGGCGGTGCCCGCGGCACCCAGCCGGGCGATCTCCTCATCGTCGAAATGGATGCCGTGGCCAAGCCAGGTGCGCTTTCCGAGCCAGCCGACGCTGTCCAGATAGTCCACGGTGCGCAACCCGAACATCTCGCGGCAGAAATCTTCCTCGTCGATGGTTTCCGCGAGGTGGGTGTGCAGGCGGACATCCAACCGTTCGGCCATGGCGGCGCTCTCGGCCATGATCTCCCTGGTCACCGAGAACGGCGAGCAGGGGGCCAAGGCGATCTGGATGACTGCGCCGTCTCCCCGTTCGTGGTACTTCCCGATCAGCCGTTCGCTGTCCGCGAGGATCACCTCCGGGCGCTGCACAGTGGAGCGCGGCGGCAGGCCGCCGTCGTCCTCGCCCAGCGTCATGGACCCGCGGGTGAGCGTGGCGCGCATGCCGAGTTCACGCACGATGCCGACCTCGACGTCGATCGCGTCCTCAAGTCCCGCGGGGAAGAGGTAGTGGTGGTCGGCCGCCGTGGTGCAACCGGAAAGCAGGAGTTCCGCAAGGGCTACTTTCACGGCAAGTCGGAGGCTGTCCGGCGTCAGCCGCGCCCACACGGGATACAGGTTCTGCAACCACGGGAACAGCGGAGCATTCGCCACCGGGCCCCAGGCACGGGTGAGCGTTTGGTAGAAGTGGTGGTGCGTGTTGATGAGGCCTGGCAGCAGGACATGGCTGCCGGCGTCGAAAGTTTCACGGCACGGGGCGGAAGGGAGTTTTCCGGCGGGGACGAGCTCCGCGATTTTCCCATTGCTCACCACGATGCCGCCCCGGGCGTCGAGCCCGTTGGCGGTGAACACATCGAGGGGATTCTTGATCCAGAGCCGGGAAGAGGCTGGATCCGTTGCCGGGGCTGCCGGCTGGAAATCGGATTTCGGGGACACAGGAATCCTTGTCTGGTCGGCGTAGTTGCGTTCCAGCTCAGTGGTTCCTGTCTGCTGATCCAGGTTCCGGCAGGTCGTCCCCGCCGATGGCACTCAGCGTAGGTGGCTCGCCGAAATGCGTCAATGTGACCGACGCCCGGACCCGGTTCCCGCCCGGCCTCTAGCCCGTTGCCGGGACGAATTTCACATGTCGAAACTTTTTTTCCGGAAACTATGGCGCGGCTCACATCTCTGGTGCTAATCTCAATTTGCCAAAGGCGGGCACCCGGACTCCGGGAAGCTATCTACCAGGCGAAACCTTCAAAAGCACATGCTGAAGCCTGGTAATCGCAGCACTGGTCTGTCATGTTCAGATGCCTCCCTGGTTACAGGCTTCCTCAGCACTAAGGAAGTCGCACATGAGTACCACCGTCACGGCCGAACATTTCTTGGCCACATCCATTGAGCTGGCAACAGCCAATGTCCTCAACAACGGCGGGCCGTTCGGCGCCGTCATTGTCACCGCGGATGGCCGCGCCTTCGAAGGCGTCAACCGGGTCACCGCAAGCAACGACCCCACGGCGCACGCCGAGGTCACCGCGATCCGCAACGCCTGCCGCGAGCTCGGCACCTTCGATCTCAGCGGAGCCACCCTCTACACGAGCTGCGAGCCATGCCCCATGTGCCTCGCCTCGGCGCTCTGGGCCCGCATCGGCAACGTGGTCTTCGCAGCCGACCGGCACGACGCCGCTTCCGTCGGCTTCGACGACGCCGTCTTCTACGAATACTTCGAAAACGAGGACCGGAACACGCTGATGCCGGTCAGCAAGCTGGAACTGGGCGACCCCCAGGCACCGGCCATCCTGGAACCGTTCAACACCTGGAACACGCTTGACTCCAGGATTGACTACTAGGGCCGGTGGCTGAAAATGACAATCCTGGACCCCGCAGAAATGCGAACGGCAACTGAAAAGCAGGCTGCGCTTTCCGGCGCAGGGCAGACAGAGGCACGCGAAAAGCACACGGCAACCGGACTGGCACAGCGGGGCAGCAGCCCCAGGCCCCCGGCGTCGAACTCCTTCCTGGATCGTTTCTTCCAGATCACCAAGCGTGGCTCCACGCTGGCCCGCGAATTCCGCGGCGGCATCGTCACGTTCTTCACGATGGCCTACATCGTTATCCTTAACCCCCTGATCCTGGGCGGATTCTCAGCCCAGAACGCACCCACGGATGTGGCTGGCGGATGGTTGTCCGCAGCGCAAGTGGGGGCAGTCACCGGCCTGACCGCCGGCGTCATGACGGTCCTCTTCGGTCTCATAGCGAACCTGCCGTTCGGGCTCGCCGCAGGCTTGGGAATCAACTCGTTCCTCGCAGTCGCCGTCATCCATGAAGTCACCTGGCCCGAAGCCATGGGCCTGGTGGTCATCAACGGCATCCTGATTGTCCTGTTCGGCGTCACGGGCGCCCGGACCGCGATCTTCAAGGCCGTCCCCAAGGAACTCAAGGCCGCCATCACCGTTGGCATCGGCCTGTTCATCGCCTTCATCGGCTTCGTCGATTCCGGCTTCGTCCGCGCCACGAAAGGCGGACCGCCGGTACAGCTCGGCAACGATGGTTCCATCACCTCCATACCTACCCTCGTTTTCATTGTCGGTCTGCTGGTCATGGGAATCCTCGTGGCCCGCAAGATCCAGGGCGGCCTCCTGATCGGAATCGTCGCCACCACGGTCCTCGCCGCCGTCGTCGAGGCCGTCATGCACATCGGGCCTGGCAGCGCCGCCAATCCCGGTGGCTGGCACCTCAACACCCCGGTACTGTCCGGCCAGCTGGTTTCTGCCCCGGACTTCAGCCTGGTGGGCCACTTCGACCTCTTCGGTTCGTTCTCGCGGATCGGCGGCTTGGCGGCCACGATGCTGGTGTTCACCCTGGTGTTCACCAACTTCTTCGACGCCATGGGCACCATGACCGGCCTCGCCAAGAGCGCCGGCGTGGCCTACAAGGACGGGACGTTCCCCAAGCTCAAGTCGGCCTTCATCGTCGAAGGCCTGGGCGCGGTAGCCGGCGGCGCGACGTCGGGCTCGTCCAACACCGTGTACATCGACTCCGCTGCCGGGATTGGCGAAGGCGCCCGCACCGGCCTGGCGTCGGTGGTCACCGGTCTGCTGTTCCTGGGTTCGATGTTCCTGACCCCGCTCACCAGCGTGGTTCCGCTCGAGGTCGCAGCTGCGGCCCTGGTGGTGGTCGGCGCCATGATGATGGCACAGATCCGCGAGATCAAGTTCTCCAAGTTCTCCGTGGCGCTGCCTGCGTTCCTCACCATCGTCACCATGCCGCTGACATACTCCATCGCCAACGGCATCGGGGTCGGATTCATCTCCTGGGCCGTGATCCACGCGGCATCGGGGAAGGGCAGGAAAGTCCATCCGCTCATGTGGGTGGTGACCCTGGGCTTCTTGATCTACTTCGCCCGCGGGCCGATCAGTGCCCTCTTGGGATCGTGACCCAGGGTAGTCGGCCGGGAGCGTAGCCGGCCATTGAGACGGCGGTCCGGCCGCAAGTCACCGCAATGAATAGGCGTCCGCCGATCGTCAACCGCATCAAGCGAACGACGACGGCGGGCGGCGGTGGGGTGCGGCCGCTCCGCTAAGGACCGGGGTGGGAAATGAGAGGCCCGCCCCGGTCCTCTTTCACGCAACGGGGTACGTGTTTACCCGTAGCTCTCCTGTACAGACGCAAGGAATGAGAATATGAGGCAAGATCGCACACTGCCCCGGGCGGGTCTCCGGTCCGGGACCTCGGTAAAGGAGGTGTTGCCATGCTGGATTTGATGCCTTCGCTGGGCACATGGCGGCCCGCGGTCTCCGGTCAGCGATGCGCCGTCGCCACCATCGTGGCCGCGGGAGGCTCCGTGCCCCGTCCCCTCGGCACGTCCATGCTGGTTTCCGAACACGGAGATGTCCTTGGCAGCCTCTCCGGAGGTTGCGTGGAAGGCGCAGTGGTGGAGGCTGCCCTTCAAGCAATGCACGACGGCGGCAGCCGCCTCGAGTCGTTCGGCTACAGCGCCGAGGACGCGTTCGCCGTCGGGCTCACCTGCGGCGGCGAGCTGGAGGTCCACATCCAACCGATCCAATCAACCAGCGCCGCCGGCCTGGACCTGGCCTTGTTGAATGCGGCTTCCGGTGGCTCTTCCCTGGCACTCGTCCGCAGGCTCGACGTGGCGGGAGGCGCCGTCGTCGTTCCTGATCCGGCGCGTTTCTCCGCCACAGGTTCACGGGGACTGTCCGCCCTTCTCGGCGGGAATGACGCCCTGGTCCGCGCAGCCGCGGCCCAGCTCGAACCTCTCCTGCATGGCGGCCGCACAGGACTGGTGAGGCTCGCTCCGGCCGAAGGCTGCGGGGGTTCCGCGCCCGAAGCCGAACCCATTACCCTCTTCGTGGAAAGCCGCTTGCCCGCGGCCCGGATGCTGATCTTCGGCGCCAACGACTTCGGCGCGGCCTTGCTCCCCGCCGGGAAGCTCCTGGGCTACGAGGTCACTTTGTGCGATGCGCGGCCCGCGTTTTCGGGCCAGGGCCGATTTCTCGCCGCCGACCACCTCGTCACCGACTGGCCGCACCGCTATCTTGCCGCGGAAGCAGCCGCAGCCCGGATCGATTCCCGCACTGTTGTGTGCGTGCTCACCCACGATCCCAAATTCGATATTCCGCTGTTGGAAACCGCCCTTGCCTTGGATCTCGCCTATGTGGGAGCCATGGGCTCCAGGCGCAGCCACCGGCAGCGCATCGACGGACTGCTGGAGCGCGGGGTTCCGGTCGAGGCCCTTGAACGCCTGCATTCGCCGATCGGACTGGACCTTGGTGCCGTCACCCCCGCGGAAGTCGCGGTGTCCATTACGGCCGAGATCCTCGCGTCCCGCGCTCCACGCCCGGCCTCTGCCTGTGCACCCTATCCAGCCTCCGGCTGGGGTTCGCTCAAGGACGGAACAGGGCCGATCCACCAGAGCGCTCCCGAATACAACAACCCCGAACAAAGCAAGGTGACCCCATGGACATGAACACCATCGAGTCCGTGGTCGCCACCACGGATCCAGCCCTGTGGCGCGAGGGCGACGCGTGGCTCGCCGGCGGTACGGTCTTGTTCTCCTATGGCAGTCCGGTCGGCAGCGAAGAGCCGCTGAAACGACTCCTGGATCTGGGCCACGCAGGCTGGCCTGCTGTAACCGTGAGCGACGCCGGCATTGAGCTGGCCGCCACCTGCACCGTCGCCGAGCTCTACGCACTTCCGGTGTCGGACGCCGTGGGCGGCCGGAACTGGCCGGGACTGGATCTTTTCCGCCCGTGCTGCGACTCTTTCGTGGCCTCCTTCAAGGTGTGGAACATGTCCACTGTTGGCGGCAATGTGTGCACCTCGCTCCCGGCCGGGCCGATGATTTCACTGTGCGCCGGATTGGACGCGAGGGCCACCATCCTTGGCCGGCACGGCAGCAGCCGGACGGTTCCAGTGGCCGAGTTCGTCACCGGGGACGGGAAAAACTGCCTGGCGCCGGGCGAGCTCCTGCGCAGCATCCAGCTGCCGGCGTCGGCCTTGGCGGCGAAGGTGGCCTTCCGCCGGCTCTCGCTGAGCAACCTCGGGCGGTCCGGGGTGCTGCTCATCGGAAGGCTCGACGCCGATGGCGGCCTGGTCCTCACCGTCACCGCCGCGACTAAACGGCCTGTGCAGCTGCGGTTCGCCGCCGCGGAGTCGCCGGACGCAGGCCAGCTGGCCGCCGCCGTCGTGCATTCGATCCCCACGGAGCTGTACCACGACGACATCCACGGGCTCCCGGAATGGCGCCGGGACATGACCTTCCGCCTTGCCGAGGAGATCCGCGCGGAGCTGTGCGGCCCGGGGGAGCCGGGCGGACCGCTCACGGTCTCGGGCGATTTCTGGCCACCGCACGCCACTTCGCCGCAACCGTCCACCCAAGCGGAATCATTCAACACCGAGCAGCAGAAGGAGGCCTGAGCATGGCAATCGAGATCAACGGAACAGCCACCGAGGCCGCACCCCGCCCGGGCCAGTGCCTTCGGACATTCCTGCGCGAACAGGGCAACTTCGGCGTCAAGAAAGGGTGCGACGGCGGCGACTGCGGCGCGTGCACCGTCCACGTGGACGGTGAACCTGTGCACAGCTGCATCTACCCGGCCGTCCGCGCCGAAGGGCACTCGGTCACCACCATCGAGGGGTTGTCGAACGGAGAAGAGCTGCACCCTGTGCAGCAGCAGTTCCTGGAACACCAGGGCTTCCAGTGCGGCTTCTGCACGGCCGGCATGATGATGACCGCCGCCACCTTCGACGAGGAACAGAAAGCCAACCTCCCGCGAAACCTCAAGGGAAACCTGTGCCGCTGCACGGGCTATCGCTCCATTGCGGACGCTGTGTGCGGTGCGGCCCGCATCGGGCAAAACACCTCCGACGGCGGTGCGGCAGCCCAAGCCCTCGCAGGCCGGCTCGGCGACAACGTTCCCGCGCCTGCGGGACACGCGGTCGTCACCGGTACCGCCCGCTACACGCTCGACGTCCCCCCGGAACAGCTCCCGGGACTGCTGCATCTGAAGTTGCTGCGCTCGCCGCACGCCCATGCCCGGATTGTTTCCATCGATAGGACGGCGGCACTCCAGGTACCCGGGGTCGTCGCGGTTTTCACTCATGAGGACGCGCCGCCCAGATTGTTCTCAACGGCCCAGCACGAGCTTTACACCGATGACCCCGACGACACCAGGGTCCTCGACGACGTCGTGCGCTTCATCGGCCAGCGGGTTGCCGCCGTCGTCGCCGAATCGGTGGGCGCAGCGGAAGCAGGCGCCCGGGCCATCAAGGTCGAGTACGAACTCCTCGACGCTGTCTTCTCGCCGCAGGAGGCGTTGCTGCCCGGGGCACCCGCGATCCACGGCGAGAAAGACGGGGAAACAGCCCGGATTTCACGCCCGCAGAACAACGTCGTGGCGGAGGTCCATTCCGAGCTGGGAAACGTTGAAGCCGGATTCGCAGCGGCCGACTTCATCCACGAGAACACGTACCAGACCCAGCGTGTACAGCACGTCGCCATGGAAACGCACTGTTCCATCGCGTGGGTGGAGCCTTCCGAGAGTCCAGGAGAGGACCGGCTCATGGTCCGTTCCTCCAGCCAGGTCCCGTTCCTGGTCCGGCGGACCCTCGCCCGCGTGTTCGATCTGCCTGAGGACCGCATCCGTGTGGTCGCCGGCCGCGTGGGCGGCGGGTTCGGCGGCAAGCAAGAGGTACTCACCGAGGACCTCGTGGCCATGGCGGCCCTCAAGCTCCGCCGGCCTGTGCAGGTGGAGTTCACCCGCACCGAACAATTCACCGCCACCACCACACGCCACCCCTTCACCATCAAGGTCAAGGCCGGGACGAGCCGGGACGGCCACCTGACCGCGATGCAGCTGGACGTGGTCACCAACACGGGGGCGTACGGAAACCACGCGCCCGGAGTGATGTTCCACGGTTGCGGGGAGTCGTTGGCCGTCTACAAATGCGCCAACAAGAAAGTCGATGCGCAGGCCGTCTACACCAACACGGTCCCGGCCGGAGCCTTCCGTGGCTACGGACTGAGCCAGATGATCTTCGCGATCGAATCCGCAGTGGACGAACTCGCCGTCGGTATCGGCATGGACCCTTTGGAGTTCCGGCTCAAGAACATGGTCCGGCCCGGTGACGACATGCTCTCCACCAACCCTGAGCCTGAAGAGGACGTGTTCTACGGGAGTTACGGACTGGACCAGTGTGTGGCGTTGGTCCGGGATGCCCTTGAGCGCGGCGGCCAACGCTACCGGGACGCCGGGCTGGACCATCTCGGTCCGGAGTGGGTCACCGGGGTCGGTTCGGCCCTGTCCATGATCGATACCGTTCCGCCTCGCGGGCACTTCGCCCATACGCGCCTCAGGCTCCTGCCGGACGGCACGTTCGACGCCGCCGTCGGGACCGCGGAATTCGGCAACGGCACCACCACGGTCCACGCCCAACTGGCGGCTACCGCACTGTCCACCACCGCGCCGAACGTGGCCGTGCGCCAGTCCGACACGGACCTCGTGGAGCACGATACCGGCGCGTTCGGCTCAGCAGGCACCGTAGTGGCCGGGCAGGCAACCTTGCTCGCGGCGCAGGAGCTCGCAGTACGGATCCGGGCCGTGGCTGCCGCGTTCCTCGGTGATTCGGAGGCGGACTGTGTTTTGGAGGACGGTGCCGCGCACTGCGGTGAGCGGGTCTTGGCGCTCGCGGAGGTGTACGACGCCGCGCAGCAGCAGGGTGTGGAGCTCGCCGCCGACGGGCGTTGGGGCGGAACCCCGCGTTCGGTCGCCTTCAACGTCCACGGATTCCGGGTGGCCGTGAACACCGGCACGGGGGAGCTGAGGATCCTGCAGAGCGTCCAGGCGGCCGATGCCGGCGTCGTGGTCAATCCACGGCAATGCCGCGGCCAGGTGGAAGGCGGAATTGCGCAGGCTCTTGGTGTCGCGCTTTATGAGGAAGTGCGCGTGAACGACGCCGGCCGGGTCACCACGGACATCCTGCGGCAGTACCACATCCCTTCCTTCGCGGACGTGCCACGCAGCGAGGTGTACTTCGCGAAAACGAACGACCAGATGGGGCCGCTCGGTGCGAAGTCCATGAGCGAGAGCCCGTTCAACCCCGTGGCGCCCGCGCTGGCCAACGCCATCCGGAACGCCACCGGGGTGCGGTTCGCTTCGCTCCCGATCGCCCGGGACAAGATCTACCTGGCGCTCAAGGATGCCGAAGCCTCCGCCCCCACCCAACTGGCTCGCATTTAATGCCGTTTTGAGGCCCCATAACGGCACCTACTGCGAGTCAGTTGGGCGGCTAGTCGCTGAGGAGGTGCAGCTTGTCCTTCGTGTCGACGTCGGCACCGTCGGCGAGGTCGCTGCAGTCGACGACGTCCACGAGCCCGGGGTGCGCCTTGAGGAAGCGGCGTGCTCCGGCGTCGCCGACGGCGGACTCGGCGACGTCGCCACGGAGGGTGGCGTCGATGATCAAGGGGTGGCCGCGCCGGAGATTTGTTGGGTTGCTGCCTTTGTAGACAGTGTCCGCGTATCCTGCCGCGGTCACTCGGCCCGGTTGGTGCGCGGCAAGCAGCCTGGCGACGACGGCGGGCGTCACCCCCGGCTGGTCCACGAGGGCCACGATGACGTTGTGGCCAGGGGTTGCCGCCGCAACACCCGTACGAAACGAGCTGGCCATGCCGGACGCCCACTCCGGGTTGTCCACTACGAGGTACCCGCCCAGGTCCGTCCCGCGGCGGACATCCTCGGCTCCGGCCCCGAGCACCACGACGACCTTGAGGCATCCGCCGTCGAGCAATGTCCTGGCCAGAACCTCCACCAAGGTCTGGCCGCGGAAGGGCAGCAGCGCCTTGGGACCAAGGCCCAGGCGCGTCCCCGCGCCGCCGGCCAACAGCACGCCAGTGGTGGGAGCAGCGCTGGAATCGTTCATGGGGTTCACCCTATCCGTGTGCCCTCGCGAGGTCTCCAGGTTCACCTTGCATTCCAAGATAGGTCTACCGAAAAAGGTTGAATATTACCCGTGGGTAGGCCTTCTGGCAGGCTTCCCTGGCCGATATTCTCTTAGGGACTTCACGAGAGTCAGTGGTCATCGAAGAGGATGCAATGACGCATCCGCGGTGGAAAGAGGTTTTATGTCTGGCATTTTCGAAATCTTGACAGCGGGGGAGCAATCGTTCCGTTTCCGGTTGAAGGCTGATGATGGAACGGTAGTGGCGGTATCGCCAAAGTTCCCGGATATTGCGGCCCTTGTGGCCGGTATCAACGCAGTCAGGGAAAATGCCGCCACAGGATTCGTGGTGGATCGCCGCTCGCTCGGAACGTAATAGCAAATCGGCGGTAGTGCTCAAGGAGCACTACCGCCGATCCTTTTTAAACTTCTTAGGAGTCGCCCCCCGAACCGCCGGTGGTGCCGGCAGTCACGTCGAGGAGCTTGTACCGGTCAATGGCGTACGACGGCGCACTCGGGTCAACTTCGCCCCTCGCCGCGAGGAGTTGCAGGGTTTTCACGACGATGGAGTGGGTGTCGTTTTTGAAGAAGCGGCGTGCGGCCTGGCGGGTGTCGGAGAAGCCGAAGCCGTCGGCGCCGAGGGAGGCGAATTCGTTGGGGATGAATTGGCGGATCTGGTCCGGGACGGCCTTCATGTAGTCGGTGACGGCGATGAC
>NZ_JBFBKR010000014.1:28310-121635 GCF_040686575.1 Arthrobacter sp. NPDC080073 | reverse complement strand
CCCGACGGCGCGCCCGATCCGATCAGCTGTGCTCCCCGGTTCCCTGCCATAAGAAAAGCATCGCAGAGGGGTCCGACTTTTTAGGCGGGACAACCTGTCCAGCCGAAAGATCGAAGGATCGCCAGAAAATCGGGCAGGGCGCGGGCGCGCTAAGCGAGTCCCGCCCAGCTCTGGCGGGGGTAGCCGAAGCAGACGAGAATGGGTTGGTGGTTCCCCCTCGTCCGGGCGGGGACGGCACCTTGATGAACCCCGCCGCCAGAAAGATTCAAAGCATCTTTCTTACGTTGACCCTTGGCAATACCCTTGCGGCCTCGTTCATCTGGGGGATCAATACCCTCTTCCTGCTGGATGCGGGACTCAGCAACCTCGAGGCCTTTGCGGCGAACGCCTTCTTCACGGCCGGGATGGTCGTTTTCGAAGTGCCCACAGGGGTGGTGGCCGATGGTTGGGGCCGCCGGGTTTCCTTCCTCCTGGGCACGGTGACGCTGGCCGGGTCCACCTACCTCTACTATCTGCTCTGGCAGCTTTCCGCCCCGTTCTGGTGGTGGGCCGTGGTGTCGGTATTGCTCGGTCTGGGCTTCACTTTCTTCTCGGGCGCGGTGGAGGCCTGGCTCGTCGACGCGTTGCGCTTCACTGGATATGACGGCGGCCTGGAGACGGTGCTTGGGCGCGGACAGATGGTGTCGGGCGCTGCCATGCTTGCGGGCTCGGTGGCTGGCGGGGTGATCGCGCAGGTGACCAACCTGGGCGTGCCGTTCCTGGTTCGCGTGGGAGTGCTCCTCGCCATGTTCGTCGTGGCCTTCTTGCTCATGCGCGACGTCGGGTTCACCCCCGAACGTTCTGCCCATCCACTCCAGGCGACCCGCGCCGTCCTCGACGCCTCGATCGAGAACGGTTTGAAAAATCCACCCGTACGGTACGTGATGCTGGCAGCGCCGTTCAGTGCCGGCGTCGGGATCTATGTGTTCTATGCCCTACAGCCGTACCTACTTCAGCTCTTCGGTGACCGGCGCGCATACTCCGTGGCCGGGCTGGCCGCGGCCATCGTGGCCGGAGCGCAGGTGTTGGGCGGGTGGCTTGCCCCCCGTATCCGCCGCCTGGTTCGCAAACGCACCACGGTGTTGATTCTGAGCGGAGTGGTGAGCGCATCGATTCTGGTGGTGCTCGGGTTCACGAATGTTTTCTGGGTGGCCCTGGTCTTATTGACATTCTGGGCCATGGTCGATTCGGCAGCCACACCGGTGCGGCAGGCCTACGTGAACGACATGATCCCGTCGAAGCAGCGGGCAACAGTGCTGAGCTTCGACTCGCTCATGGGATCAAGCGGGGGAGTCGTGGTGCAGCCGCTGCTCGGCAGGGCCGCTGATGTGTACGGGTACTCCGCATCTTTGGCGATCAGCGGCGTCGTCGAGCTGATCGCGGTGCCGTTCCTCCTGGCGAGTCGTCGGCAGCGCTCTGTGGCTGATCAGGCCAACTCCTCGATCGCTGCATCCGACGCGGAACCCCGTAGGAGTTGACCTACGGAAGCCGTGAAGACCGGAGCAGCGTGGCCTCGCCGGCCTTGTCGGGGTCAAGCGGCAACGGGCTAATTAGCACAGCTGGGCCACGATGCAGAGTGCCATCCGAAAGCGGTTGGCAGCGCACGCCGCCCCGGCCTCGCATGGCGGCGTGCGCGCCCGGAGCCAGGACTTGGTCCATCCAAGCGCAGGGATGGGCAGGCCGCCCGCCCCGAAACCGCACAACGCGGCCACGGGATTCCAACGCGAACTCTTCGCCGATCAGGGGAGCCAGGTGGGCTCCTCTCAGGACTACGTTGCGGCGGGTGAGGAGCGGGTCAAAGGGTGCGACGCCCAGCTCAGCGGCCATGGCTTCGAGGGACTCGATGGCTATCAGGGTGACTGCGGCATCCATGTGCGCGGCCTTGCCGAAGAACCGGTCACCGACAATGCCCTTGCCGCTTACGACGTCGACTTGCTCGGCATCCGTGGTGGGCACCTCGGCGGCTCCATCGCGTGCGCGGCCGAAATAGGCGTGGCCGGATGACACGAGAAGATGCAGGATCTCCACGTCGTATCTGTAGCTTGGCATCATGCCATAAGGCTATGCCTGTCCGGGGCCGGCAACCCCCGGGCGCTCTAATCTGAGACCTTAAGAGCTAGTTCTTACGGCGTTGGAAATCAGCGAACGCTCCGATGCCGGTTCCAACAAGCGCGATACCAGCAAGTATCGACCACCATGGCTGCATACTCCCGGCGGCCGTTATTAATAGCAGAACCGCGACCAGCGCAAATAGAAGCAGGGAAATAGGCATGTCACGAGTACCTTTAGGAGTCAAAACACGCTTCCTTGATCGAGGCGATGCCTGGAATCTCTCCAGCAAGACCACCGCCGGCGAGAACGACCCCACTGGCGACAAGCGCGACAAGTAGAAGACTTCCCATTGAACCTAGCTTAGATCTGTTGACATGGATTACCTTTCAGAGAGACAGGCGTTTCATAATCAAATTATGCGTGTGAGGCAAATGAGACAAGAGTTTTTATGAAACAGGTCGAGGGAATTGTTTGGTTATTCCCAAGTGGGAATAGCCGATTACGTTTCTCTCGTACGTATCAATACTCAACTCATAGTCCGTCGCCCACTCAGTTTATGACTTTTGACCACTCAATTTCAGGTATCCATTACTCAACCTCGGTCGGCCTCCTAGGCATGAACGGTTGTCGTCACGCCTACAGCGTCAGTTGGGTTCGCGAGTACTCAGCCCCAGAACTCGGAGAGCTGCCCGGCAAGGGCTCTGCCTTGCTCGTAACCCGCGCGGGCCGCGGCCGGACGCAGTGACAGATCCATGGCATTGGCGCCGAACATGTGCTCGGAGTTGCTGTCCGGGAAGATCGTTTCGACTCTGCTTCCGCGTGCGCGGAGTTCGTCGACCTGCGTTGCAAGATGCGTGCCCCACTCCTTCGGTTGCAGTGATCTGCCACCGAAGGGCGAGAGCACCAGGACCCGCCCGTATCCGGCAGCCAAATCGGCATTCTCGGCGTTGGATCGGTAACCGCCGTCGATGTATCGGTTGTCTCCAATCCTGTAAGGCATACCACTGGAACAGCTGGCGGCCACGGCGTCCGCCAGGGGGACTCCGCAGTCGCGATCGAAAGCGACCGGTTCACCGGTACGGGCATCGACCGCCGTGATAACCACCGTTCGTTCCGGCCAGTGCTGGCCGGGTAGCCGCGCGGCGACCGTGGTGCGCCATTGTGTTGACCAGGAGCCATTCGATGCCGCATCCATCTCCAGCGCTGCCGCGCCCATTCGCCGGCGCATGTCAGCCACGTCTTGAGCATCGGCGATGATCTTGTTGATCCGCTCCAGGTGGTTCACCACCGGCCTGGCCGGTGTGCGTCCACCGCCGGACCCCATCGGGGCAGTCCGAGGCGGGGGTGGAGCGGCAAGGATGGCGGCAAGCAGTTCGGCCGGTGGTGCACCGGTGATCTGGGCCGCGGCCGTCGACCCCGCCGACGTGCCGATGGTCAGATCGGCGTCGGTCACGTCCAGCCCGGCCTCGAAGAGGCCGGCGACGACGCCGATCAGCCAGGCATTGCCTGTCGATCCGCCGCCGCCGAGGACCAACGCCCGCTCGCGGGAGTGCAAAGGTAAAGAAGATGGTGTGTTCATGGGAGTCGCCTTTCGCGAATTGCCTGTGTGGCGCTCCCGGTGGCGACTAGGTCAGTCGCGCGATCGTGGACTGCAGGGGAGCACCCATTGGGGATACTGCGTTCATGGGACTCACCTCCTACCGATTGATCACGATCGCCGCAACGCTAACACGCCCGCGATGCGGCGCGCAATCGGCGGCATCACGCCCATTCTCTAATCCTCCACGGGGAACGCCACGCCTTCGCCCACCACACGGAGGCACAGTTCGGTGCCGGGCTTGGTGATGGAAGCGTTCCAGTGCCGGATGGTGATGATCTCGCCGCCCCCCGGGTAGGCCAAGGATGCGCCGGCCGCCGCAACGCGCGGAGCGAGCTTGATCCGCACTGTTGTCTCGGGGCCGAAGTAGTCGGTATCAACCACCACGCCGCGGATGGGACCATCGGGAGCAATCCGGATCTGCTCCGGGCGGAGCATCAACTGCACGAGGCCCTGTGCCGGGGGACGGCGTACGGGTATGCCGCCCAGGGAACACGTGGCCAGGGAGCCTTCCATCCACGCGTCCAGGATGACGGCATCACCGAGGAATTCGGCTGTTGCCCGGTCTGCGGGGCGCGTGTACACAACGAACGGGTTGCCGATCTGCGCCAGCTTGCCGCCGCGCATGATCGCCACTTGATCCGCGAAAGACAGGGCCTCGGCTTGATCGTGCGTCACCAAAATGGTGGTGACCCCGGCTTCGTTCAAGACCTTCGCTACGGCGCGCCGGGTGGCCACGCGGAGGCCGGCGTCGAGCGCGGAGAACGGCTCGTCGAGCAGCATGAGTTGCGGTTCGCGGGCCAGTGCGCGGGCGAGCGCCACTCGTTGCTGCTGGCCCCCCGAGAGCTGGTGGGGCCGCCTCTTTGCCATGTCCGCATCGAGGGAAACCATGTCGAGCAGCTCCTGGACGCGCGTCTTTACGGCGCGGCGGCCGCCGTCGAGCGCTGACTTGTCCAGCCCGAACGCGATGTTCTGCCCCACCGTAAGGTGCGGGAAGAGCGCGCCGTCCTGGGCTACATAGCCAACATGCCGCTTGTGGGCGGGCACCCAGATACCGTCGCCGGCTACCTTGTTTCCGTTGAGGCTGATGGAACCGGTGTCCGGGTGCTCAAAGCCGGCGATCAGGCGCAACAGGGTGGTCTTGCCGGATCCGGAGGGCCCGACGATGGCGGTTGTTCCGCCCTTGGCTACCGAGAGGTTCACGCCCTTCAGCACGGCTTGGGAGCCGAAGTTCTTGGTGACTTCGGCGATGTCCAGATGCGTGTTGGTGGTGGGAGCCACCGAAGCCGCTACGCGGGGTGACGGAAGCCTTGAGGGGGATTGTTCGGTCACTGTCCGGCTACTTTCTTGGACTGTTGGAAAAGCAAGTACGTCATGGGGGCAGACAACAGGATCATGAGCAAGGCGTAGGGTGCCGCGCCCGAATAGTCGATCTCGCTGCTCTTGCTCCAGAATTCGGTGGCCAGGGTGTGCGTGCCGTTGGGGGACAGCAGCAGTGTTGCCGTCAGCTCGTTGACGATGGCTAGGAACACCAGCGCAGCCCCGCCGGCGGCGGCCGGAGCTGTGAGGCGCAGCGTCACTTTCAGGAAAGACACCAGCGGGGCCTTTCCGAGCGATTGCGCGGCCTCGTCGAGTTCCTTGGGAGCCTGGGCCAGTCCTGAGCGGATGTTGACCAGGGCCCGCGGCAGGAACAGCAGTACGTAGGCCGCAATCAGGACCCCGGAGGTCTGGTACACGCCCGGAACCACCCGGATGCTCACGGTCACGAAGGCGAGGCCCACCACGATGCCGGGCAGGGAGCTGGTGACGTAGTTGGAGAGTTCAAGCATCTTGCTGAACCAGCTCGGGTGCCGCACGGCCAGATAGGCCATGGGGAAGCCGACGACGATTGTCGCCGCTGCGCCGACCGTGCCATACGCGAGGGTCTGGAGCAGTGCCGGAAGGAATTCGTCGGCCGACCAGACGCGGGCGCCACCCACCACCACCCAGCGCAGCACAAAAAAGACCGGCAATCCGAAGGCCAGGACCGTGAGGGCAAGCAGGGCGAGCTGGGACGGAATCTGGTAGTGGTGCAGGGGAAGCCTGGTCGGCTTGGCCTGAGCGCCGGAACCGATACGGGCATAGCGTGCTGTACCGCGGCTCCTGACTTCGGCCAGGAGCAGGATGAGGCAGAAAAACACCAGGACGCTCGCCAACATGTTCCCGGCGGTGCCATTGAACGTGGATTGGAACTGGGTCATGATCGCGGTGGTGAACGTGTCGAAGCGGATCATCGCGAACGCGCCGTATTCAGCCAGCAGGTGCAGCGAGACCAGGAGGGCGCCACCGGTCATGGCGATCCGTAGTTGAGGCAGGACAACCCGGAAGAAGACGGCCCATGGTCCCAAACCAAGGGAGGCTGCGGACTGCTCAATGGCCGGGTCGAGACGCCCCAGCGTGGCCGCCGCGGGAATGTAGACAAGGGGGAAATAGGACAAGGTGGCGATGAGTACGCCGGACCAGATGCCCTCCAGCGAGGGGACCGCGGTCACCCACGCGTAGCTGTTGACGAATGCCGGGATGGCCAGCGGGGCCGCCAGGGCCACGGCCCACCAGCGATGCCCCCGCAGCTTCGTCCGCTCCACGAGCCACGCCCCACCGACTCCCAACACCAGGCATATGGGCACCGTGAAGACCACGAGCATGACCGTGTTCAGGAGCAACTCGCCAACGCGCGGCCGGAAGATGAGCGCGACGGCGGTGTCCCACCCGGTCGCGGCCGTCATGTAAGCGACGTACCCCAGCGGGATGAGCGAAAAAAGTGCGATCAGCACGGCCAGGAGGGAAATCGCAGAAACGCCGAAAGGCGGGCGGGGGCGCTTGCCCCTGCCCGCCGTCGTCGTGCTCGCCGAAGCCTCGGGAATTTCCGGGGAGATGCGGGCCGATAGATCAGTGGTCACAGAATTACAGCAGTCCTGCCTTGGTCATCAGGTCGGTGACCTTTGCGGAGTTCAATTTGGCCGGATCCACGGTGGGAGCTTGCAGATCCTTGATGGGAACGAGTTTAGCGTTCGAGTCCACCTTGGAAGCGATGGCGTATTCGTAGGAAGTGCCGTTCTTGAGGACTTCCTGGCCCTGCTTGCCGGTGACGAACTTGATGAAGGCCTGGGCAGATGCGGCGTTCTTGGAGGATTTCAGCACGCCGCCGCCGGAGACGGACAGGAAGGCGCCCGGGTCCTGGTTCTTGAAGAAGTACGGGGTAACGTTCTTGGAGTTCTCGCCGGTCTTGGCCTGGTCTCCGTAGTAGTAATAGTGGTAGATCAACGCGGCGTCGACTTCGCCGGCGTTGACTGCCTTCATGGCGGTGCTGTTGCCCTTGTATGCCTTGAAGTTCTCCTTCATGCCCTTGAGCCACTCAGTGGTGGCCGCCTCGCCCTTCTGTTCGAGGAGGGCGGCAACAATGGCCTGGAAGTCAGCGCCCGACGGCGAAGCGGCCCACCGGCCCTTCCACTCCGGCTTGGCCAAATCCAGCACGGACTTGGGCAGCTTGTCGTCGCTGATCTTGGTCTTGTCATACACCAGGACGGTGGAGCGGGCGGCGATGCCGGTCCACTTGTTGGTAGACGGACGGTATTCGGCCGGGACCTGGTCCACGGTGGCCTTGTCGATGTCGGCAAAGAGGCCGGCGTTCTCAACCTGGGCCATGGCGGGGGAGTTCTCCGTGAGGAAGACGTCAGCCGGGGATGCCGCGCCTTCCTGGATGATCTGGTTGGAGAGCTCGGTATCGGAACCCTGGCGGACGGTGACCTTGACGCCGGTCTCCTTCGTGAACGCGTCCACCCACTCCTTGGTCAGGGTGTCGTGCTGGGCGTTGTAGACGGTGATTTCACCAGCCACTTTAGCGTCGGCGGACGGGGAGCCGTTGGCTGCGGAGGAGGCAGTGCCGGTGCCGCAAGCGGCGAGGCTGAGGGCGGTGGTGGCGGCGAGTGCGATGCCGGCCAGCGCTTTAGCGCGGATCTTCATGAGGGCTACTTTCTGCGAGCAAGACCTGGGGAGCCCGGGGGAAGAAAATGCGGGCTCACAGCTTGAAACTTTAGGTTAGCCATACCTAAATTTCCATCCAAAATGCCCCATCGTGACCGGAATCACATGTATTACGCAAGGTTTACGTGACCTAATGCGACTAGCGGGGGTGACCCTTAGTGAGCCTCGGACTCTTCTGCGTAGACCCTGCTTGCGTAGTCCTCCAAGGCCTGTGCACATTGGGCCAGGGCGGCATCCGCTTCAGCGGAGCCAGGTGCCCCGAAGGTGTCGCGCGCCCGGATTTTGGCGAGCCAGTTGACGAGCTTTGTGTAGTCGACCTCGTTTTCCTCCAGCTCGGCATATGTGAAGTGGTTGGCCCGGTACTCCTTCTCGATCCCGCCGAGAAAATCCTTGCAACGGTCAACGATCTCGTCGTACTCATCGGTGCGGGCCGATTGGTAGAGGTCCAGGATGTGGGAGTCGCCTGCGACGACGGTCGAAGACATAAGGATCGCCATTCCGGGCATGTCAAGGATTTCGTGGCACAGCTTCTGGAGTGCCCGCTCGGATGCCGGTGACTTCGGGAGTGCGGCGATCGAGTTTTGCAGATAGACGGCGCCCAATCCTTTGAGCCGCCGCCACACCGCCGCACGCAACCGGGTGGGCTCGGAAGGGACGCGGTAGACGAGGATCAGCCACTCGGCTGCCCCGCCTGCGTCAGGAGTGTCGGTCGATTCGGCAGGGCGCATGTTCGGATTCTAGCCGCCGCTGCTCCTGGTCTCCCGTCTCTCATCTCGCGTTGCCGTCTCGCGTTGCCAGCGCGGCGGGGTGAGGTGTTGGAAGCCCTTAACTTTTCATTCACCAGAACTGTAGAATCGGTTATGAGTGTAGAGTCACAGTCATTAGGTTGATGATCTAACAACCGTTACACCCGAGAGGGAACGAGACCCTTGAATACCACCGCGTTGCTCCTGTCGGTCTTCCTTGCCTGTTTGGTCGAAGCAGTGGAAGCCGCCACCATCGTCCTGGCGGCAGGCACTGCCCGTGACTGGCGTTCAGCCCTTTCCGGCGTCGGCGCCGGCCTGGTTGTCCTGGCCGCCGTCGTCATCGTCTTCGGGCCCGCGATCGCCATGATTCCCTTGGATATCCTGCGCATTTTCGTCGGAGGGCTCCTCCTTGTCTTCGGCCTCCAGTGGATGCGCAAGGCCATCCTTCGTGCCAGCGGTCACAAGGCCCTTCATGACGAGGACGAGATCTATCGCCGGGAACTTGCCGCGGCACGGTCCGCGTCCGGGGGGTCCCGCTTCGGAGTGAGTGATTGGTACGCCTTTACTCTTTCCTTCAAGGGGGTCCTGCTCGAAGGGCTGGAAGTTGCGTTCATCGTGGTCACCTTCGGCAACATCCAGGGCCAACTTGGACTGGCTGCGTGGACCGCCGCAGCGGCAGTTGCCGCGGTGGCCGTTGCGGCGGTCATCGTACGCGGACCCCTTTCCCGGGTCCCGGAGAACACCATGAAGTTCATTGTCGGCATCATGCTGACGAGCTTTGGCATCTTCTGGGGCGCCGAGGGTGCAGGCGCCGTATGGCCGGTGGCTGACCTTTCCCTGCTGGTCATCATCCCGGCGTTGGCGGTCATCGCCCTGGTGATCGTGATTTTGCTTCGCCGCCGTCCGTCCAAGGCAACGCCCGCCGCGGGGTCCGCGCCAGGCCATTCCGGCCCGGGATTCGGCGGCGCCATCCCCGACGGCGGTTCTACGGCTGGAGCATCGTTGGAATCAGCTGATCCGGAAACCGCCCCAGCGCGGACCCGCACCGTGATCGCGGGGGCGACCCCTCCTGAAGCGCGCAAGACCTCGGTGACGGCGGCCCTGAAACGGTTCGGTATGTTCTGGTACGACTTCATCATTGGCGACGACTGGAGGGTGGCCCTCGCCGTAGCCGCGTCCTTTGCGGTCACTGCGGCACTGAGTTCAGCCGGATTCGGGGGATCCTGGTTGGTGGTCCCCGCCGTCGCAGTTTTGACGCTTCCGATGGCGCTTGCCCGCTTGGTCCGCAAGTCCTGATCGCGGGTCGGTGGACCTCGGCTGCTGGGGTAGCTGGAGCGACGCAGATCGGGCTGCAAGCTAACGCAAGCGTGTTGCTGGCCGACAGTAGGAACTGAACCGCCCTCCTACAAGCGCCTCCCTACCTAAAGCAGAAACGGCCCATGATCGTTGTCACCCGCCTGAACGGCACCCGCTTTGCCGTGAACCCGGACATCATTGAACGGATCCACGAAAGTCCGGACACCCATCTGGTGACGCTCGACGGCGCTACGTACGTTGTGCGGGAAAGCCTCGCGGAGGTCGTGGAACTGATTGCGAACTACCGGGCCTATATTCTTCGGCGGGCACAGGATCTCCCCACCGTGACGGGCTATCCCTTGAGCCTCGTGCGCACACCGGACCCGGACGGAAGGTAAGCCATGGATCCGTCAACAATAATCGGCCTGTTCCTGGCCTTCGGCTCGGTGGTCGCCATGGTGACCCTCGAAGACGCCAACCTCATGGCCCTCCTGCTTCCTGCACCCATGGTCCTGGTCTTCGGTGCCACCCTGGCCGTAGGTCTGGCCGGGAACACCTTCCGGGACACGGTGCGGGCGTTCAAGGACCTCCCCAAAGCGTTCAAAGGAAAGACGGACAAGCCGCAGGACAGCATCGACCAGCTGATCGGCTTTGCAGAGAGGGCGCGGAGCGAGGGTCTCCTCTCCCTTGAAGAGGCGGCTGCGGACGAGAAGGATCCCTTTCTGGCCCGGGCCCTCCAGAACATCGCCGACGGCACGGACGCCGAAGAGCTGCGCATCCTCATGGAAGACGAGATCGACTCCAAGATGCGCAGCGACCACGTCTCCGCCAAATTCTTCGCCAGCTTGGGCGGCTACGCACCAACCATCGGCATTATCGGCACGGTGGTATCGCTGACCCACGTCCTTGAAAACCTCTCCTCTCCCGATCATCTGGGACCAATGATCGCCTCCGCCTTCGTGGCTACCCTCTGGGGTTTGTTGTCCGCGAACTTCATCTGGCTGCCGTTCGCCTCGCGGCTCAAGCGGCTCTCCGAGCTCGAAATCGAGCGGATGACCCTCCTGATGGAGGGCATTCTGGCCGTGCAAAACGGGACCCAGCCTCTCCTGCTCGCCGAACGGCTCCGCGCCATGTTTCCCGCGGACAGGCTCGGCAAGGCGAAATCCGCAAAGAAGAGCGACGACGAAGCCCGCCCCGGCAAATTCGCTTCGTCCAAGGCAGCATGAGGTCCCGCCGCCGCCGCGGTTCTCCTCCGGCGGAAGAACACGTCGACGAACGCTGGATGGCTTCCTACATGGACATGGTCACGGTGCTCATGTGTATGTTCATCGTTCTCTTCGCAATGTCCACGGTGGACCAGGCCAAATTCGACAAGCTCCGCAATTCGCTGGCCACCGGTTTCGGCACGGTGGCGAGCCAGAAAGTGGACACCGCCACCGGGACCGTCGTTCCACCGGAATACACAGCTGCCGACGCCCAGGGATTCTCCAACCTGGACCTGGCGCTCAAGGAAGCGGACCGGCTCACCGCCTTGCGCATCGACATGAAGTCCAAGCTCGACGCCGCGGGGCTGGGTGCCAATGTGCAGTTCCAGATCAGCGAACGCGGACTCACGGTGAAGCTCGTGGGATCGCAAACCTTCTTCGAACCCGACCGCCCGGAACTCACGGCCCGCGCGAGCCAGGTCCTTGGCATGATTGCACCGCCCATGGCCAAGGCGGCCCTTGAAGTCATGGTGGAAGGCCATGCCGCCAACGGCATCACCTCGTACCCCTCCACCTGGGAGCTTTCTTCTGCGCGCTCCGTCAACGTCCTGAGGTACCTCGTCGACCATGGGGGCATAGCGGCCGGGCACATCGGCGCCGTCGCTTTCGGTTCCGCGAGGCAGGTCAACGACGATTCCACCGAGGCGCTCATGGAACTCAACCGCAGGGTCGACGTCGTCGTCCTCTCGGATAAACCCGAAGTGGTCCGCGCCCTCATCCCCGAGGCGCTCAAGGCGAGGGCCGGCGGCCAATAGGGCAGCGGTTGTCGCGCAGGTGACGGGACTGCGTCGGGATCCGTGGAAATGGCCAGCGCGCCGAGGTACGCTCGTGGCATGACCCCGGAAGACATCGCCAGGCTTACGTATTTGCGCAAGGCCCGCGACCTGATCGACCGCGAGTACGCCAAGCCGCTTGACGTGCCGACCATGGCCAGCCATGCGTTCATGTCACCGGCGCACTTCTCGCGGCAGTTCCGGGCAGCCTACGGCGAGACCCCTTACAACTACCTCATGACCCGCCGAATCGAGCGCGCGATGGCACTCCTGCGCGGCGGAATGAGTGTGACCGACGCATGCATGGAGGTCGGTTGTACGTCGCTTGGCTCTTTCAGCTCGCGTTTCACGGAACTCGTGGGCGTGCCGCCGAGCACTTACCGCGCCCGCGAGCACCTGGCCGTTATCGCCATGCCTGCGTGCGTGGCGAAGATCCGCACGAGGCCCACCCGTAACGAAGCGAACAAGCGTCGGGAAGCGCTCGCGGTCGCCGCAGACTGACTACTCCGGAGTAGGCCCACACACGCCAGAGGTCCGCCCCAGTGGGGCGGGACCTCTGCTGCGTCCGGGACGCCTACCAGCCGGGACCACCGGGAATACCGTCACATTTGATTTGCGGAAGATACACGCCCTCATCACCGCATTTGAGGCTTATTGTGAAGCTATGCCAAATATTCGAGTATCTGAAGCCGCCCGGTTCCTGGGCGTCAGCGACGACACCGTCCGGCGTTGGACCGAGAACGGCACCCTGACCCCCGTCAAGGATGACTCCGGGCGGCTGGCCGTGGATGGGCTGGAACTTGCCCACGTCGCGCGGGACCAGGCCCAGCTGCCCGAGGATCCCACCCGGGTGGGCCGCTCGGCACGCAACCGCTTCGTCGGCCTGGTCACCGGCATCACGGCCGACAAGGTCATGGCACAGGTGGAACTGCAATGCGGTCCGTTCCGCGTCGTCTCCCTCATGAGCAGCGAGGCGGTCCGGGAGCTCGGGCTCGAACTCGGCTCGGTGGCCACAGCCGTGGTCAAGGCGACCACCGTCATCATCGAAACTCCCCAAGGAAAGAGCACCATATGAGGATCACCCGCAAGCCTTTCGCCGCGCTGCTCGTTGCCGGCGCCCTCGCGGCCAGCCTGGCCGGCTGCGGTTTAGGAAGTCCCGCCAGCACTGTAAGCAGCGGATCCGATAGCTCCAGCGCGACGCCAAAGCTTTCAGGCACAGTGACGGTTTACGCGGCCGCCTCGCTGAAGGCAACGTTCACCAAGCTGGCCGGCGAATTCGAGGCCGCGAACCCGGGTACCAAGGTCGCCTTGAGCTTCGCCGGGTCCTCCGACCTCGTCACGCAGATCACCCAGGGCGCTCCGGCGGACGTCTTTGCCTCGGCAGATACGAAGAACATGGCCAAGCTTTCCGACGCCAAGCTCCTCGACGGAACGGCCAGGAACTTCGCCACCAACGTCTTGACGATTGCCGTCCCGCCGTCCAACCCGGCGTCGATCAGTTCCTTCGCGGACCTGGCCAAACCAGGAGTCAAGGTGGTGGTCTGCGCGAGCCAAGTACCCTGCGGTTCCGCCGCCCAAACCATCGAAAAGGCCGCCGGAACAGCCCTCAAGCCCGTCAGCGAAGAGTCTTCCGTGACGGACGTCCTGGGCAAGGTCGCCTCCGGAGAGGCCGACGCCGGCCTCGTCTACGTTACCGACGTCAAGGGCGCCGGAGACAAGGTCAAGGGCATCACCTTCCCCGAGTCGGACAGGGCCGTCAACACCTACCCGATCGGCACCGTGGGCACCAGCAAGAACAAGGACCTGGCCGCGGCTTTCATCGCATTGGTGACGGGAAGCGAAGGCAAAAAGGTTCTCGGCGACGCCGGCTTCGGAACGCCTTAGGCCCCTGCAAAGAACCGAGCAGGATTCGAGAAGCGCTCGTCACCGCGCCGGACTAGCGTCGTTGCCATGACTATTTCACTGCAGTACTCACACATCACTGTCAACGATCCCGACGAAGCACTCACCTTCTACCGGGACGCCCTCGGCCTCGAGGTGCTCAACGACGTCGCGCAGGGCGGATTCCGTTGGGTGACGCTCGGCAGCGCAAACCAGCCGGGCGTTGAAATCGTGCTTTCCGAACCGCACGCGGGCCGGTCCAAGGCCGACGGCGACTCCCTCCAGGAACTGGTCACCAAGGGGGTCCTGGGCCCGATCGTCTTCCGTACCGACGACGTCGACACGCTCTTCGAAAAGGTCAGGGCTTCCGGCGCGGAGGTCATGCAGGAGCCGATCGACCAGCCATGGGGTCCCCGCGACTGCGCCTTCCGCGATCCTTCGGGCAACATGGTGAGGATCAACCAGGCGCCGGCGCCTAAGCCAGCCTGAGTTCGTGGGTGACGGCCGGCGGCTGCGTTCCGAAACGCAGCCACCGGCCGTCACCCACGAACCCGCCCAAAACCAGTCCCTTACGCCCCCGCTTTCCTTGCCGATAGTGGCAACCGTGAGTGAACAGGAAGATCAATCGGCGGGACGGCAGCGCACCGTGGACGTCTATGACTTCCGCAGGCCCACCACCTTGCCGCGCCAGCACAGCCGCGTCCTCGAAGTCGCGTTCGAGACGTTCGCCCGCCAATGGGGAACGCAGCTCACAGCCAAGGTCCGCGTGAAATCCACCGCGACCCTGGAACAGCTCATCATGCAGAGCTACGACGAATACGCCGCATCCCTGCCTTCGGTCACCTCGATGGTCCTGTGCCGCATTGAGGGCAGCGAGTCGCGCCTGGTCATGCAGTTTCCAGCCACCGCGGCATTGTCCTGGGTCACCCGCATGTTGGGCGGGGCCAGTGAGACGGCGGTCCCGGATCGGAAGTTCACCCAGATCGAGCAGGCCCTCATCAGCCGCATGGTGGAAGACGGACTGGAGGACCTGAGCTATTCGCTTGGTGCCCTCCTGACCACCCCGGTGCGTATGGACGTCATCCAGTACAACTCCCAGTTCGCCCAGGCCGCTGCTCCGGCGGAGCTCATGATCGTGGCCTCTTTCACCGTGAAGGTGGGCGAAAGCCTTGCCGCAGCAAGTCTCGCGATTCCCGCCGACATCCTCCTTTCCGGGCTCGGCGACGTGAATCCCACTGTCCACAGCCGCGACACCGAGGCACTGGTCCGGGCCCAGGTCACCCAGGTGCCGGTAGACGTTGCCATCCAGTTGAGCCCCACACCAGTGACGCCGGCGCAGATCCTGGGCCTCGCCGTCGGGGACGTCATTGCGCTGCCGCACCTGGAGAACCGGCCGTTCGACGTCGCCATCAACGGCACCCGCCTGGCCACCGCAGCACCGGCCCGCAACGGCTCCCGTGCAGCCGCCGTCATCGTCACAATCGAGGAGAACCAGCGATGAGCATCACCCTGACCCTGCACGAGTCCGCGGCCGAGCGTCTGGCCATGCAATTGCCGACTCCCGCCACGCTGCACGTCTCCGGCATTGTCCCGTCCCAGGCCGCTGCGGCATATGCACCCCTCGCGGTCACGGCCACTTTCGTGGGCGCCGTGACCGCGGACTTCGCCCTCATCCTCACGGACCGTTCCTTCCTGGCGGCCGCCGGCGGGTTGAGCGGCGGCACACCCCAAGGCGGGCTGCCCAGCGGAGTCGTGTCGGCCGTCGACATCTTGCGTCCAGCGATGGAACACGCAGCCGACGCGTTCGACGCCGGCGTGCTGGGGGAGTTGCGCGAAGAAGACGCCGCCGGGCTGCTCTCGGACTCCGAAACCGCTGTTTTCGAACTGCGCCAGTCTCCCTCGTCCGACGGCGGGCAGGCGTTCGGCTGGTTCGCCGTCCGGGTCCGCGAACACGGGACAGTGCAGGACACGGCTGCCGCTCGGAATACCCACTCCGGCGCTGTTTCGGCCCGCCTCGGACTGATCAGCAACGTCGAAATGGCCCTCACCGTGGAAATCGGCCGTACCCGCATGTCCGTGCGCGACGCCCTCGCCCTGGAACCGGGCAAAGTGATCGAACTGGACCGCTCGGCCGGTGCACCCGCGGACGTCCTCCTCAACGGGCGCCTGATCGCCCACGGTGAAGTCGTCGTCGTGGACCAGGACTACGCCGTGCGCATCACCCGCATCCTGGACGTCGCCGAGGGAATCTACTAGATGGATTCGCTCATCCTCGGGCTGCGCGTGCTCGTGGCCCTGGGCGCGGTGCTGGGACTCATCTGGGTCCTGCAGCGCCGCCTCCTCAAAGGAAAGGCCAAGGGCCGACGCCGGGCCAACACCACCCTGACGGTGGTCAGCCGGCAGACTGTCGGCCAAAAGGCCTCGGTGGTGGTGGTCGACGCCGGCGACAAGCGCTTCCTCTTGGGTGTCACCGAGCACGCCATCAACGTCCTGCACAGCGGCGACGTCCCCGTGGAAGTTCCGGAGAACTCTCCGGCACCCGAGAGCTTCGCCGACATTTTCCGCGACGCCGGTGGCCCCGGGCTCAGGCGCCGCAGCGAGATCCACCGCCGAAGCGAGCTGGACAAAGCCCAGCCCATGGACGGCTCGATCCTTGCCGGTTCCACCTGGCGGCAGGCCGCCGAGGCCATCAGGGGACGCCGGAATTGATCCTGACCCTTGGGCCTGCCGATGCCCGCAGCACCGGCAGGATATTGCTTGCGGTGCGCAGAACGCTTCCCGCGGTGCTCTGTGTCCTGTTGCTGACGGCTCTTTTCCTATGGCTGGGCATGTCAACCGGACATGCTGCCCCGGTCAGCCCTACGCCACCCACTGCCCCGGCAACTCCTACCGCACCGGCCCAACCCTCCAACGGCAACGTCAGCATCAACATCAATGGGCTCGACGGAAAGCCATCCACTGCGGTGGTGACCCTGATCGGGATCACACTGCTCTCCGTCGCCCCCGCCCTGCTGCTCATGATGACCTCGTTCACCAAGATCTTCGTGGTGCTGGCCATGACACGCAACGCCTTGTCCCTCCCGTCCATCCCGCCCAACCAGGTGTTGGCCGGGCTCGCGCTCTTCCTGTCCCTGTTCGTGATGTGGCCGGTGATTTCGGAGATCAACAACGTCGGCATCCAGCCCTACCTGAACGGGACGCTGGACTTCAACGGAGCCGTTTCGGCCGGATCCGCGCCACTCCAGCACTTCATGGGTGCCCACACCCGGCAGGAAGACATTGCCCTCATGACCCGGGCGGCCAAGCTGGAAAACCCGGCCAACCCCCAATCTGTCCCGTTGCAGACCCTTATCCCGGCGTTCATGATCTCCGAGCTCCGGGCAGCGTTCATCATCGGTTTCGTCATCTTCATCCCGTTCCTGGTGATCGACCTGGTGGTCTCGGCCGCGCTGATGTCCATGGGCATGATGATGCTTCCGCCGGTGATGATCTCGCTGCCCTTCAAGATCCTGCTGTTCATCCTGGTGGATGGCTGGGGACTCGTGATCACCGCCCTGATCCAGAGTTATTCGGGCGGCTGATGGATACCAACGCCGTCCTGGACATTTGCCTCCAGGCCCTCATTCTCGCGGCCAAGCTTGCCGCGCCCGCCTTGGTGACCGCGCTGGTGGTGGGCCTCGCCATTTCCCTCCTGCAGTCCATCACCCAGCTTCAGGAAGCCACCCTCTCCTTCGTGCCCAAGGCAGTAGCTGTGGCCGTGGCCTTGGTGGTGTGCGGACACTGGATGATCACCGAAGCTGTCTCCTTCACCAACGAGCTCTTTGCCCGGATCCCCGGGCTGATCGGCGGAGCGTGAAGTGGAACTCCCCTTCAACCAGTCCTGGCTTGAGGTCCTGTTGTTGGCCACCGTCCGGATGACGGCGTTCTTGGTGGTGGCCCCTCCCTTCTCGCACCAGGCAATTCCGCTGCGCATCAAAGCGATGCTCGGCATTGGTTTGGGGCTGGCCGTTTCCCAGCGCCTGTCGGTCGGCTACACGTCCAAGGACACAGCCGGCTTCATCACGGCCGTGGTCCTTGAACTCGTGACCGGCCTGGTCCTTGGCTTCCTCGTGCTGCTCGTCTTCGCGGCCATCCAATCGGCCGGAAGCCTGATCGACCTCTTCAGCGGGTTCCAAATGGCCCAGGGCTTCGACCCCCAGATGATGATCAACGGCGCCCAATTCACCCGGCTGATGCAGATGGCCGCCCTGGCCCTGCTTTTCGCCTCCGACGGCTACCAGCTGGTGGTCGGCGGCTTGACCGGTAGTTTCACGGCCTTGCCGCTGGCCGGGGGACTGGACATGGCACAGCCGGTGCACGCGATGGTTTCGGCTGTTACCGGGATGTTCCTTTCGGCTGTGCAAATCGCCGGACCCCTGTTGGTGGTGCTGGTGCTCGCCGACATCGGGCTGGGACTCCTCACCCGCGTCGCGCCCGCACTGAACGCTTTCGCCCTGGGCTTCCCGCTCAAGGTCTTCATCACCCTGGGGCTCGCTGGTTTCCTTTTCCTGGCACTGCCGCGGCTCGTTGCCATGCTCGCCGAGCAGGCAGCAAACACACTCATGGGGGTGGGCTGATGTCGGATTCACAGGAGAAAACCGAGCAAGCCACTGACAAACGGATGCAGGAAGTCCGGTCCAAGGGGCAGCTTTCCCGCTCGCAGGACCTCACCTCCTGGCTCGCCGTCGGGTCCGCGGCAGCGATGATCCCGTCCACCATCGAGCGTGCCTCCAACGCTGCGGCGGACCAACTGTTCACCGTCCGCGGAGTCATCGCGAACCCCGAGCCTGCCAAAGCCGTGGCAGCGCTCGAAGCCGGATTCGGTTCCTTGGCCCAAGTGCTGGGGCCCTTGTTCGTGGTGGTCCTGGTGGCAGTGCTTGCCGGATCCGCGTTGCAGGGCGGCATCCATTTCAAGAAGTTCCGCGCTGAGTTCGAACACTTCAACCTCGTCAGTGGCCTCAAGCGGATCTTCGGCGGCCAGGCCCTGTGGGGCGGGCTGAAAGCGCTCCTGAAGACCGCCGTCGTCGGGCTTGTCCTCTACGCGGTAGTGCAAGGGCTCGTCCCGGTGCTGCTCACCGCAGGGGGACTGCCGGTGTCCGGTATCCTTTCGGCAGCGGCCGGGGGAATCGGTTCTTTGATCCAGTTCGCCGTGCTCGCGGGGCTGGTCCTGGCCGCCGCGGACATCTTTGTGGTGATGCGCCGCAACCGCAAGAAGACGCGCATGTCCAAGAAGGAAATCAAGGACGAAAACAAGAACAGCGACGGCGATCCCCTCATCAAGTCCCAGCGGCGCTCGCGGCAATTGAGCATGAGCCGGAACCGCATGATCGGCGCGATCGCGGACGCCGACGTCGTGATCGTCAACCCGACGCACGTGGCCGTGGCGCTGAAGTACGACGCCGGCAAAGCGGCACCTCGCGTCGTGGCCAAGGGAGCGGGGGTGATCGCCGCCCGCATCAGGGAAGAGGCGGAGGCGAAATCGGTGCCGATGGTCCAGGACATCCCGCTCGCGAGGGCACTGCACTCGGCCTGCGAGCTGGGCCAGGAAATCCCCGTGGAGTTGTACCGGGCCGTTGCAGGAGTCCTGGCGTTCGTCATGTCGCTCAAGGCCAGGGGAGCGGCACGCGGAATGCACCGTTTGCCGGGCGTGGCAGGAACCCCCTCAGGAACCCCCGCATGAGCCGGAGCACGAGAGCCCGCACCGCACCCAGCAACCACACCACCCCGGACAGGACACAGAAATGAACAGATTCGCCAGGCTCACCGTGCCGGTGGGAATCGTGGGCATCGTGCTGCTGCTGGTGGTTCCCGTTCCGGCACCGCTGCTGGACTTCCTGATCGTCTGCAACATCCTGCTGGCCCTGTTGATCCTGCTCACCAGCATGTTCGTCAAGAAACCCCTGGACTTCTCCGTCTTCCCGTCCTTGTTGCTCGTGGCAACCCTGTTCCGGCTGGGGCTCAACGTCGCGTCCACCCGGCTCGTGCTGGGACAAGGATTCGCCGGACAAGTGATCGACGCTTTCGGCAAGGTCACCGTGGGCGGCTCCATGATCATCGGCGCCGTGGTGTTCCTGATCCTCGTGGTCATCCAGTTCGTGGTGGTCACCAAGGGCGCCGAACGCGTGGCCGAGGTGGGGGCACGGTTCACGCTTGACGCCATGCCCGGCAAGCAGATGGCCATCGACGCGGACCTCAACGCCGGCCTCATCACGGACGCCCAGGCCCGCAAGCGCCGCGCCGAGGTGTCCGCAGAGGCCGACTTCTACGGCGCCATGGACGGGGCCTCGAAGTTCGTCAAGGGCGATGCCATCGCGGGCATCATCATTATCATCATCAACTTCGTTGGCGGCATCGCCATCGGCGTGCTCCAGCGCGGCATGAACGTGGGCGACGCGCTGAACTCCTACGGCCTGCTGACCATGGGCGACGGCCTCGTCACCCAGATCCCTGCCCTCCTCATGGCCGTGTCCACGGGCATGATCGTCACCCGGTCCAATGCCGAAGAGGACATGGGCCGCACGGCCTCCTCGCAGCTCATGCAGTCGCCCAACGCCTTGCTCATCGCAGGCGTGGCCGCAGTAGCGATGGCACTCATCCCCGGCATGCCCATTGTCCCCTTCCTGATGGTGGGCGCTGCCCTGCTGTTCGGCTCAAGGCGCCTCGCCGCGCAGCAGAAGAAGCAGAGTGAGGCGGAGGACGCCCAGGAAGCGGCCACCCTGAGCTCCGAAGAAGACCCCAACGAGCGTCTCATGCAGGACATGCGCGTCCACCCCCTCGAGATCTTGTTGGCTCCGGACCTTGTTGACATGGTCTCCGGTGCCTCGGACGACCTCCTGGCCCGTGTCCGTTCTTTGCGCCACAAGATCGCCATGGAGTTGGGGATCGTGATTCCGCCAGTCCGCACGCGGGACAACGTCGAGCTGCCACCGGCCACCTATGCCATCCGCATTGCCGGAGTGGAAGCCGGACGCGGCACGGCGCCGTCGGGCAAGTTGCTTGCCCTCGGCGATTACCTTGACGCGCTGCCCGGAGCCTCCACGGTGGAACCTGTGTTCGGGCTGGCCGGAAAGTGGATTCCTACCGAGATGCGCCACAGTGCCGAAATGACCGGCGCAACCGTGATCGACCGGGTTTCCGTGCTGGTGACCCACTTGTCTTCGATCGTCTCGGCCAACGCCGCAAGGCTCCTCACCCGCGAGGACGTCAGGGTCCTGACGGAAGGCGTGCGCAAGCAGAGCCCGGCCGCCGTCGAGGAACTCATTCCCGGGCTCATGTCCCTGGCCGAGGTGCAGCGGGTGCTGCAAGGCCTCCTGGAAGAACAGATCCCCATCAACGATCTTCCCCGGATTTACGAGGCCCTTGCCCTGCGCGCCAAGGTTTCCACCGAGTCCGAGGCCCTGGTCGAAACCGCCCGGCAATCCCTGGGTCCCGCGCTCGCAGCCAAGTTCCTGGACGGCACGGTGCTCAACGTGATCATGTTCGATCCGCTCCTGGAACAGTCCATGCTCGAAGACATGCGCCCGGGCGAAGGGGGTACCCAGATCGTCATGAGCCAGGCACGCCTGGACGCCGTCCTGGCTTCCGTGCAGGCATCGGTTGAGGCCGCAGCAAATGCCGGACGCCAAGCCGTCCTGGTGTGCGCCCCGGCATTGCGGCCCGCAGTCCGGCGGCTCGTGGCAGCTCCCGACGGCGGTGTTCCCGTGTTGTCCTACCGCGAAGTGACGTCCGCGAACATCCAGATCGAAACCGTGGGGGTGGTCCGCCATGCCGAAGCAATACAAGCTTAAGGGCGCGTCCCTGGACGCCATCCGGGCGAAAGCCGAGCAACAGTACGGCCCCGGGGCGCGGATCGTCTCCGCCGAGAAGGTCACCAATCCGGGCATCGCCGGGCTCTTCGCAGCCAATCGCTACGAGGCCACTATCGAAGTTCCGGCCGAGGGTTCCACCCAACTAGCTAGCAATAGTTGTCGTTTAGAGGGCTCAGAACGACAACAAGTGCGAGCTAGTTGGGATGCCCACGTTGCGGGGGAGGCGCAGCTTGCCGGGGCGGCTCACGCGTTGCAGGGGCCCGCTATCGCCGCGCTCCTGGAGCAAGCCGACGCCGCCGAGATGGATCTGCACCGTCCCGCGGCAGCCGTTTCAACCGCCTCCCCGGATTTCGCCGGGATATTGGAGCAGCTGGGGAAGGAGTTCCAGGTCTCCGGACCACAAACGCAAGGGATCCTGAACGCGTTGCCGGCCCCCGCCGTCGGGCACGCCGTTCCTGTGCCCGTACCTGCGCCACTTGCCGGCAGCGGCAACCTGGTCATCCTGCTTGGCCTCGGCGACGACGCTCTGGGACCAGCGCTGGAAATGTCCATCGCCGAAGGCGGTTCCGACGTCCGGACGGCCGGAGCGTTGACCGCTTTCGGCCACCTTCACGTGGCGGGGCGCCAGGGCGCGACGGCGGCTCGCGCCCAAGCGGTGCTCACCGGACAAACCGTGCTGGTGGCCTACGGACTCGGCAGGCAAGGCGAAGCCGTGAAGCACGCGGCGGACATCGCAGCCCTCGCCGCAGACCAGTTGTGGCTGGTTGTTGACGCCGGGCGGAAAGCGGAAGACACGGCAGCCTGGGTCCGGGCGCTTTCTGCCGGTCTCGCCGCCGAACGTGTCCGTGTCGACGCCCTCGCTGTTTTCGGAGCGTCGGAGACCGGAACTCCCGAGACTGTCAACGGCCTCGGTTTTCCCATCGGGTGGGTGGACGGCAAGCCCGCCCGCGTTCCAGTGCTCGGAAAGGTAGATTGAGAGCATGCTGGTACTGACACGCAAGCCGGGCGAACAGATCATGATTGGTGAGGACATCGTCATCACCGTCATGGAAGGCCGCGGCGACGGCGTGCGGATCGGGATCGAGGCGCCCCGCGGGGTGTCCATCCAGCGTCGCGAAGTGGTCGAGGCGATCGCGGCGGCCAACCTCGCTGCTGCCCAGGCCGGCCCCGAAGCCGAGGAACTCGTTGCCGGGCTGCGTCCGCCTGCCCGGAAGCCGAAGGTCGATTAGGCGCCTCAGGTGGCGAATCTTGGCTCAGACACCCAAGTTGTCTACAAGAATGCGATCTGACTGATGGCGATGAAGATTCAGACGATTGACGAGCGGGACATGAACCTGATCTGTGTCGATCCGTCTTTCCGAGTGATAGACGTCTGGCTCGACCCGAGCAGTGGCGCTTGGGATAAGTCGCAGGCTTTCGATATTTCGTCTGGAAGCCTCTTGGAAGTACTTGAGTGGGCGAAATCGGACAGGCAATCGTGCAACTTTTCGGAGGTTTACGCCTACGATGCAAACCCGAACTCGGGACAGCCAAGTTTTATTCTCTTGCACACTGTCGTCCATCGGTAGCCCTCGCTACTCCAAGCCCAGGAACTCCTTGAGGAGCGGCAGCGAGCAATCCCGAGTCACGGCCAGGGCCCGCTCGATATTGGCGTTTTCCGCGAGGAGCATCACGTCATCCACCGTGTCGGCCTGCGCCGCCACTCCAGGTAACACTGGGTCCATGATGTCGCCGGGCAGCACAGGGCCAAGCGGCGGGTCCCCGGCTCCGCGTGGCCCCGTCAGGAGAGCCTCCACGTTGGCGGCCGCGGTTGTTTCCACTTGCTTGAGCAACACGACCAGCTCACGGTGGTGTTCGTGCAGCAGTTCCGGCCAGATCCCGGGCGGGGCCGCTGAAGCGATCATCGGCAGCGTGGCGTTGGCCGACAGGCTCCATTCGATGGCCAGGGCAGACGACTCGATATTCCGGGCAAGGGTGTCGAACCGAAGGTGTTCCAGGACCTTTTCCACGTCGGCGGCAGTGAATTTCAATCTAGGCCAGTTGCCTGCCCGAACGTGCAGCAACTGTGTTTCGAGCCGGTACAACAGCAGGTCCAGCTGTCTCCGCTCCCGCCACAGCATCGCCGATAGCTCGTCCGCCCCCACGGTTCCCCACTCCCTGGTTTGGCCTGCGGAACATGATTCCGAGGCCTCTTTTCTATCTTTTTCATGAGCGTACACGCATTGTTATTTTCCAGATGATATGTTCACTGAATACATGTCTGTTCCATGTAATCTTCGGCACGTTGCACCGTCTCGGCAGCTCGCCCATGAAGTCCCTGGAATCAGGCTTGGCAACTCAATAAACAGGTCTCATGGGGGGACTAATTTGAATCGCGAAGAACGCAACGAGTTGGTGGTGCAGCACTTGCCGCTCGTTGGCTACTTGGTGTCGGAGCTCTGCGCGAGAGCTTCTCATTTGTCGCGCGACGATTTCGCATCGGTAGGGTCCGTAGCGTTGATAACGTCTGCCGATTCCTTCGATCCGAACCTCGGAGTCCCCTTCGGCGCATTTGCGCGCCGCCGCATCGTCGGAGCCTTTGCGGACGAGATGCGGGCCAGCGACTGGGCCACGCGGTCTGCGCGCAAACGCATCAAGGAAACCATGTCGGTCCAGGAAACGCTGTCCGGCGTCCTTGGCCGCACGCCTTCGGTCGCCGAAACCGCGTCAGCCCTGGGTGTCGAACGCAGCGTGGTGGAAGCCGCCCTGGCCGACGCCGCACGCACCCTGTCGCCGCTGGACGACGTCGTCGTGGACACAGTCGCCGCGGACACGATCTCCCCGGAGCACTCAGTCCTGGCCGATGAGCGCCTCAAGTACCTTCGCGCCGCCGTCGCCGCCCTGCCGGAAAAGATGCGTTACGTCGTCGAGGAGATCTACTTCGGGGGGCGGACCGTCAAGGAACTGGCCGAGGAACTCGGTTCCACGCACGCGGCGGTCTCCCAACAGCGCGCCGAGGGCATCCGCCTCATGCGCGATGGACTTTCCGCGCATTACGCGGACGATCCCGAGCAATCCTTCGAGCCCCAATCGCGCATTACTGCCCGACGCCGGCACGACTACCTCTCGACGCTCGCCACCGCTACCTTGGGCGGAATTACCCGTAGTTTCAGTACGCCTGATGCTGCCTTGAACCGGGCCGTCTAGACTTCACGAGTCCTCGAAGCCCGCAAGGCAGCCTTGGCCTACTTTGCGGTCGGCACGCGGCGGAGCACGACGGCGGCAAGGACTGCCGCTCCCGCCATCAGTACCAGCCCGATCGCTGCCGTGATGTGGACGCCCGATTCAAAGGCGGCACGCGCGGCGGTGGCCAGGGCGTCGCCCAATGGTTGGGGCAGCGCGGCCGCGACGTCCATGGCTCCGGCGAGCGTCTCCCGCGAGCGTTCGGCTGCGTGGCCGGACAATTCGCCCGGAAGCAGCAAGTGGTGTTGGTAGGACGCTGTCAGGATGGAGCCAAGCACGGCCGTGCCCAGCAATGATCCGAGTTCGTAACCCGTTTCGGAGATCGCCGACGCCGCACCCGCCTTGTCGGCGGGGACCGCGCCAAGGATCATGTCGTTGGAGATGGTCTCCGCCGAACCGACCCCTATGGCCAGCAGCAGGAGTGCCGTCAAAAGGTACCCGGGCCCCTGGCTGTGGTTGCCGAGCGCGGCCACGAGATATCCAACGGCGCTCAATGCCAGCCCCGCTGCTACCACCAGGCCCGGGCGGATCCGCTTGACGAGTGGAACAACCACCAGGCCCGCCACGATGGTGGCCAGCAGTGCCGGAACCATCGCGATACCCGCCTGCATGGGGGATTGGCCTTCCACGAGCTGCAAGTGCTGCGCGAAGAAGTAGATGAAGCCCGTCATGGAGAACAGGGACAAGACGTTGGCCGTGATGGCAGTGCTGAAGACCTTGTTCCGGAAAAGCCGTACATCCAACATCGGCGACGCCAACGTGCGCTGCCTGCGGACGAAGACGATTCCCATGACCAGGCCGAATGCCATGAAGGCCGCGGGACCAGGGCCAAAACCGTGCACGGCTGCCTCTTTGATGCCATAAACCACGGGGGCCATCGTCAGGATGGACAGCACGACGCTGGGAACGTCGGGCTTGCCCGGGTTGCGATCCTTGGATTCGGGGATGAGGAACGGGCCGAAGGCGAGCAGGGGCAGCAACAGTGGCACTGCAACCAGGAACACGGCTCCCCACCAGAAGTGCTCCACGAGCCAGCCACCGAAGATCGGTCCGAGCGCGGCGCCGCCGGAGAATCCGGCGGCCCACACGGCGACGGCGAGCCGGCGGCGGTTCGGGTCCGGGAAGATGTTGCGGATCAAGGACAGCGTGGACGGCATGAGCATGGCTCCGAAGATGCCCATGCCGGCACGTCCGGCGATGAGCCATTCAGCCGACGGCGCGAAGGCGGTGGCCGCGGAAACGGCTGCGAACCCCGTGCTGCCGATTAACAGCAAGCGGCGGCGGCCGATCCTGTCTCCCAGGTTTCCCATGGACACCAACAGCGCGGCGAGGACAAGCGCATACGCATCAACGACCCAAAGGAGCTGCACGCCCCCGACGTCGAGCGAACGCGCGATCTGCGGCAGGGCAAATGTCAGCGCCGTATTGTCCACAGCCACCAGCAGCACGGGGAACATCAGGAGTGCCAGGGCAGCCCAATCTCGCCACGGGGCGGATTGGATCGAAGGGGTGCGGGGGTGCTGGGTTGTGGACGGGCTGAACATGGACATAACTGTACCGTCTGGACGGTATAGTTTCAATCCGACTCATAAAATTGCCACATCGAACTAAGGGATGATGGACACCATGCCGCGAAAACCTATTGCCCGGGACGCTGTCCTGGATGCCTTTGAAGCCCTGCTGATCGAGGTGGGGGAGCGGGCTGCCACCCTGGACGCCGTCGCCAAGCGCGCAGGTGTCTCCAAGGGCGGCTTGCTCTACCATTTCCCGAACAAGGAAGCCATGATCAGTTCCTTGCTCGAACGCATGGACGGGCTGGCCGCACTGGACATCGAGGCAATGAAGACAGCCCCCGAAGGCGCGGCCGCGTTCTTTATCAAGTCGTCCCTGTGGGCGGATACTCCCTTGGACCGGGTGTTTGTAGCGGCCACGCGCCTCGCGGAAGTAGCCCATGAAGAAACGCGCAGGCGTTTCGCCGGGATCCAGCAACAATGGCTCGACGTGCTCGCCGAGGAAGTGGGGCCCGAAATGGCCAAAGCGGTCCGGTACATGGGCGACGGCCTTTACTTCAATGCGATGCTTGAAGGCGGCGCCGGTGATACGCAAGCCAAGGCCAGCGCGAGGAGCGCCGACGTCGGAGCGCTGCTGGCCGCCGTCGAGCGCCTCCGTAACTGACCGGCAGCCCAACTGACTCGCAGTAGATGTCGTTTTGAGGCTCCAAAACGACAATAAGTGCGAGTCAGTTGGGAAAGTCGGGCAGCTCGCTGACCATATTTGCGGACGCGGGCAGTCCATAGGACAATTGATAGTTGTGGCAGCCGTCACCGGCAACCACTGTAGATTCATATAACTGAATACGCCTTTGATCTGCGGCGGGAGAGTCCTGCAGGCATGTGATGCAGGCGCCGTAGGAGCAAATCCTCCCCAGGAATCTCTCAGGCCCCCGTACCGCCGCGGCAAGGCAACTCTGGAAAGCAGCACGCTGACGCGTGCTCACCGACGGTGCAAGCGAACCAGTGCCACAAGCACGGATTCGCGGAAACTCTCAGGTCCAATACAGAGCGGGGAGGAACCCGATTAGCTGTGGCGTACCCTGCGCCGCCTTATTAATGGAGTTCCTTCGTGACGGTTAGCTCAACCTCCACTACGTTCGTGGACCGGCATATCGGCGCCCGCCGCCAGGCCGATATTGACATCATGCTCAAGTCTGTCGGTTACGACAGTGTCGATTCGCTCGTGGACACCGCGGTTCCCAATGACATCCGCCAGGACGTCGCCTTGAGGCTGTCCAAGCACGGCACCGACGCCCTCAGCGAGGTCGAGGTCCTGGCGGAACTGCGCAAACTGGCGGCCAAGAACAAGACGGCCGTGCAGATGATCGGCCAGGGCTATTACGACACGGTGACTCCGCCGGTGATCCGTCGCAACATCCTCGAATCCCCGGCCTGGTACACGGCCTACACCCCATACCAGCCGGAAATCTCCCAGGGCCGGCTCGAGGCGCTGCTGAACTTCCAGACCATGGTCCAGGACCTCGTGGGCCTGCCGATCGCCAACGCTTCCCTGCTGGACGAAGCCACGGCCGTGGCCGAAGCGGTCCTGATGATGCGCCGGGCGAACAAGAACAAGTCCGCCCATGACGGCAAGACCGTCCTGGATGCCGACTGCCTGCCGCAGACCATCGCGATCGTGAAGGGCCGTGCCGAGGCGCTGGGCTTCGAGGTGGAGATCGCGGACCTGTCCCGGGGCCTGCCCGAGGGCGAGATCAACGGGATCGTGCTGCAGCAGCCGGGGGTTTCCGGCCGGGTGTTCGACCACTCCGGCGTGATCGCCGCCGCCAAGGAACGCGGCGCCCTCGTCACCGTCGCCGCGGACCTGCTGGCCCTGACCCTGATCACGCCTCCGGGCGAGCAGGGCGCCGACATCGCCGTCGGCTCCACCCAGCGTTTCGGGGTGCCGCTGTTCTTCGGCGGCCCGCACGCGGCGTACATGGCTGTCCAGAAGGGCCTGGAGCGGTCGATGCCGGGCCGTCTGGTGGGCGTTTCCAAGGACGACGCCGGCACCCCCGCCTACCGACTCGCGCTGCAGACCCGTGAGCAGCACATCCGCCGCGAGAAGGCGACGTCCAACATCTGCACCGCGCAGGCCCTGTTGGCCATCGTTTCCTCGATGTACGCCGTGTACCACGGCCCCGATGGCCTGAAGGCGATCGCCGAGACCGCCCACAACCACGCCCGGACCCTGGCCGCGTCCTTGAAGGCCGCGGGCCTTGAGGTCCTGCACGGCAGCTTCTTCGACACCGTCACCGTCCGGGTCCCGGGCAAGGCTGCCGGAATCGTCGCCGCCGCCGAGGCCAAGGGCATCAACCTGCGCGGCATCGACGCCGACACCGTAGGAATCTCCGTTGACGAGACAACAACTGAAGAAATCCTCGGCGACGTGGCCGCAGCGTTCGGCGCTTCGCTCGCAGACGGGGGCGAGGGCTTCGCCCTGGAGGCCGCCGTCGAGCGCTCTTCGGACTACCTGCAGCACCCCGTGTTCAACACCCACCGTTCCGAAACCCAGCTGCTGCGCTACATCCGCAAGCTCTCGGACCGGGACCTGGCGTTGGACCGCACCATGATCCCGCTGGGATCGTGCACGATGAAGCTGAACGCCACCGCCGAGATGGAAGCCATCTCCTGGCCGGAGTTCGCCTCGATCCACCCGTTCGCCCCGGATTCCCAGACCGAAGGCTGGCGCGAACTGATCGAAGATTTGGAAGCTGACCTGACCGAGATCACCGGTTACGACCAGGTCTCCATCCAGCCCAACGCCGGTTCCCAGGGCGAACTCGCGGGCCTGCTGGCCATACGCGGCTACCACCACTCCCGCGGTGACCTCCAGCGCAACGTCTGCCTCATCCCGGCTTCCGCCCACGGCACCAACGCCGCCTCGGCAGTGTTGGCCGGCATGAAGGTGGTGGTGGTGGCCACCGCAGCCGACGGCACCATTGACCACGCGGATCTGCAGGCGAAGATCGACGCCAACAAGGACGTCCTCTCGGCCATCATGATCACCTACCCCTCCACGCACGGCGTGTACGACGCGGACGTGCGCGAGATCTGCGACTCGGTGCATGCTGCCGGCGGCCAGGTGTACGTCGACGGCGCCAACCTGAACGCCCTGGTGGGCCTGGCCCAGCCGGGCAAGTTCGGCGGCGACGTGTCCCACCTGAACCTGCACAAGACCTTCTGCATCCCGCACGGCGGCGGCGGACCGGGCGTGGGCCCGGTCGCTGCCAAGGCGCACCTTGCACCGTTCATGCCGGGCGATGCCAACAAGGCAGCACACGAAGACGGCGCTTCTTTGCCAGGGACTGGCGTTGCGATCTCCGCCTCACGCTTCGGTTCGGCGGGTGTGTTGCCGATTTCCTGGGCGTACGTGAAGCTCATGGGCGGCGAAGGCCTGACCGAGGCGACGAAGTCCGCGCTGCTGGCCGCGAACTACATCGCCTCGCGCCTGAACGAGTACTTCCCGGTGCTGTACACCGGTGAAGGCGGGCTGGTGGCCCATGAGTGCATCCTGGACCTGCGCGAACTGACCGCCAAGACCGGCGTGACCGCGGAGGATGTGGCCAAGCGCCTGATCGATTACGGTTTCCATGCCCCCACCCTGGCGTTTCCGGTCGCGGGGACTCTGATGGTGGAGCCCACCGAGTCCGAGGACCTTGGCGAGATCGACCGGTTCATCGAAGCCATGATCACCATCCGCAAGGAAATCGACCAGGTCGCCCACGGGGACTTCACGGTGGAGAACAGCCCGCTGCGCCACGCACCGCACACCGCGGCCGCCGTCGTCTCCTCGGACTGGAACCGTGAGTACTCCCGCGAGCAGGCCGTCTTCCCGGTCCACCACCTGAAGCAGGACAAGTACTTCCCGCCCGTGGGCCGCATCGACGGTGCCGCCGGCGACCGTAACCTGGTCTGCTCCTGCCCACCCCTCGAAGAGTTCGAGGAATCCACAGAACCCTTCGAAAGCTAAGGACTGACGCAATGACTGAGAACTACACGGCTCTCTATGAGCAGCACAAAATCGCCGGCGCTTCCTTCACCGATTTCGGTGGCTGGCAGATGCCCCTGAAATACGACTCGGAACTGGCCGAACACCACGCCGTCCGCCAGTCCGCTGGCCTGTTCGACCTTTCCCACATGGGCGAAGTCTGGGTCACCGGCCCGGACGCCGCTGCCTTCCTCGACTACGCCCTCGTCGGGAAGCTGTCGGCGGTCGCGGTTGGCAAAGCCAAGTACTCGCTGATCTGCCAGGAAGACGGCGGCATCATCGATGACCTCATCACGTACCGCCGCGGCGATGCCAAGTTCCTCGTGGTCCCGAACGCCGGCAACGCCAAGGTCGTGGCCGAGGCACTGAAGCAGCGCGCCGCCAACTTTGACGTCGTGGTCGAGGATGCCTCCTCGGCAACCTCGCTAATCGCCGTCCAGGGTCCCAAGGCGGAAGAGATCCTCCTCCGCCTGGTCCCGGCGGAACAGCATTCGCTGGTCACCGAGCTCAAGTACTACGCCGCCGTCGAGGTGCCCTTCACCTTTGCCGGGAACACCACGGAACTGCTGCTCGCTCGCACCGGCTACACGGGCGAGGACGGCTTCGAGATCTTCGTGGACAACGATGATGCTGCCGCCCTGTGGCAGGCAATCGCCGCAGTTGCCGAGGACGGCGAGCTAATCCCCGCCGGCCTGGCCTCGCGCGACTCCCTGCGCCTCGAAGCCGGCATGCCGCTCTACGGCAACGAACTCTCCCGCGAAGGCAACCCCTTCTCGGCAGGCCTGGGTCCGGTAGTTTCGCTGGCCAAGGAAAGCGACTTCGTAGGCCGCGCCGCCCTGGAAGCCCTCAAGGCTGAGGGCGCCGGTTCCACCAGCGGCCGCAAGCTGGTTGGCCTCAAGGGCCTGGGCCGCCGCGCCGGCCGCAGCCACTACCCGGTCCTCAAGGACGGCACTGTGGTCGGCGAAGTCACCTCCGGCCAGCCCAGCCCCACCCTCGGCTACCCGGTCGCGATGGCTTACGTCGACGTCGAACACGCCGAGCCCGGCACGGCCCTGGACATAGACCTGCGCGGCAAGCCGGAGGCCTTCGAAGTTGTCGCACTGCCTTTCTACAAGCGCGCCAAGTAGGTTTCGGGTGCATGCGATCCGGGGTGGCTGGGAGCCGCGGGACGGAAGAATCCTCCGCGTGCTCGGTCGCGAAGACGCCCGCTGAGCGGACGTGTCGCTCCCTTAGACGCACGCTTCCGGATCCTCCCGGCCAGCGGCGGCTCTCAGCTCACCTCGGGTTCAGTTTCAGTCCGGCACCTTTGGCTCGCTTTCGAAAGCCAAAGGTGCTGGATGATGAGCCACCTGCCGGAGGTTGGGCCCACGGGAACCAGGGTTACCGACTAAAACCGAAAGGGCCAGCGTTCTTTTCCGGAACTGTTGGCCCCGAAAACTGAACTGACTTCTAGCGGCGGGAGTGAGGTATCCGGCAGCATGCGTCTAAGCGAGGAACGAGCGAGCATGCAGAGGATGGCGCACTCGCGCCGCGTCACCCGACCACAATTTGTTTTTAGACCAACCCAAAGGAAAAAACATGGCAAAAGTTGCACCTGAACTGCAGTACTCCGACGAGCACGAGTGGGTTGCCCGCGAGGCCGGGAACCTTGTGTCCATCGGAATCTCCGCCGTGGCCACCGATGCCCTCGGCGACATCGTGTACGTTGACCTGCCGGAGGTCGGTTCCGCTGTGACCGCGGGGGAGACCTGCGGCGAGGTGGAGTCCACCAAGTCCGTGTCGGACCTGTACTCCCCGGTGACGGGCGAGGTCACGGAAGTGAATTCGGCCGTCGTAGAGGATCCTGCGCTGATCAACAACGATCCGTACGGTGCGGGGTGGCTGTTCAAGGTGGCCGCCGAGTCCGACGGTCCGCTGCTTTCCGCTGAGGAATACGCTTCCAAGAACGGCGGCGAGCTGTGAGCGCCGCAACCGGGGCCGCAGGCACCGGAACCACCGCTTTCGAGCAGGTCGTTTCGCCGAGCCTGGACACGGTGTTGTCCGAGCTGGATCCGGAGATCGCGGCGAAGATCGACGACGAGCTGAACCGCCAGAGGTCGGGCCTGGAAATGATCGCCTCGGAGAACCACACCGCCGTGGCTGTCATGCAGGCGCAGGGTTCGGTGCTGACGAACAAGTATGCCGAGGGCTATCCGGGCAAGCGCTACTACGGCGGCTGTGAGCACGTGGACGTCATCGAGCAGCTCGCGATCGACCGGGTGAAGGCCCTCTTCGGTGCCGGGTACGCGAACGTGCAGCCGCACTCCGGTGCCCAGGCGAACGCTTCGGTGATGCACGCCCTGATCAAGCCGGGCGACACCATCATGGGCCTGAACCTGGCCCACGGCGGGCACTTGACCCACGGCATGCGGATCAACTTCTCCGGCCGCCTCTACAACGTGATCCCGTACCAGGTCCGCGAAGAGGACCACCGGATCGACATGGCCGAGGTGGAGCGCCTGGCGCTCGAGCACAAGCCGGCCCTGATCGTGGCCGGCTGGTCCGCCTACGCCCGCCAGCTGGACTTCGCCGGGTTCCGCCGGATCGCGGACCTGGTGGGCGCGTACCTCATGGTGGACATGGCGCACTTCGCCGGGCTGGTGGCCGCCGGGCTGCACCCGTCCCCGGTCCCGCACGCGCACGTGACGACGTCGACGACGCACAAGACCCTCGCCGGTCCGCGGGGCGGCATCATCCTGACCAACGACGCCGACATCGCCAAGAAGATCAATTCCGCGGTCTTCCCGGGCCAGCAGGGCGGCCCGTTGGAGCACGTGATCGCCGGCAAGGCCGTGGCCTTCAAGATCGCCGGCTCGGAAGAGTTCAAGGAACGCCAACAGCGCGTGCTGGCCGGTGCCCGGATCCTGGCCGAGCGCCTGGTCCAGGATGATGTCACCGCCAAGGGGATCTCGGTGATTTCCGGCGGCACGGACGTGCACCTGGTGCTCGTGGACCTGCGCAACTGCGAACTCGACGGCCAGCAGGCCGAAGACCGGCTCGCGGGGATCGACATCACCGTCAACCGCAACGCCGTTCCGTTCGACCCGCGCCCGCCCATGGTGACCTCCGGCCTGCGGATCGGCACCCCGGCACTGGCCGCCCGCGGTTTCGGTGAAGCGGCGTTCCGCGAGGTTGCGGACATCATCGCCGAGGCACTGACCGCCGACGCCGACGCCGACCTCTCCGGGCTGCGTCACCGCGTGGAGGCACTCGCCGCCGCGCACCCGCTCTACCCGGGCGTCGCAGCGCTTAGCTGACCGTCTCTTTTGGGCCGTTGGGTCCGGCAAACCTGTCGGAACCAATGGCCCGTCGGGGCCGGCATCCTCTGCGGGCTCGGTCGCGTAGACGCCCGCTGGGCGGACGTCTACGCGACCGAATGGGCCCACGCCGTCCGGGTTCCCTGACCGAGCTTGCGAGGTTAGGGGGACGGCGGGGACGCCCGCTGCCGGATGTCGGTCCCGAAGGGGCCGCGCTGCTCACCTCCTCCACCGTCCCCGACCATATATCTAGTAAGGAATCCGACATGGCTGTTGGCGTCTTCGATCTTTTCTCTATTGGGATTGGTCCTTCGAGTTCGCATACCGTGGGGCCGATGCGTGCTGCGGCGGTGTTCGCGGGCGAGCTGAAGGAGTCCGGCGCCCTGGAACGGGTGGCCTCCCTGCGCGTTGACCTGTACGGTTCCCTGGCTGCTACTGGCCGCGGGCACGGCACCATGACCGCGGTGCTGCTGGGCCTGGAGGGCTACCACCCCGAGGAGATCCTCCCTGAGGAAGTGGAGGAACGGCTCGCCTCGATTGCCGAAACCGGCACGCTGAACCTTTGCGGCGCCGTCGATCCCGAGTCCGGGGTGTCGCTGCCGTACGGCGAGTCGGACATGATCCTGCACCCGCTCACGGTCCTTCCCCGGCACACGAACGGGATGAAGTTCTCCGTTTCCGACGCCGACGGCGAGGTGCTGCACGAGGCTACGTTCTTTTCCGTGGGCGGCGGATTCATCGTCCGCGAAGGCGAAGAGGACGCGGCCCAGAAGGAACTGGAGGAGTCCAAGAAGGAACTCCCGCTGCCTTTCCGCACCGCCGCCGAACTCATGGGCCGGTGTTCCTCCAAGGGGATGGGCATTTCGGACATCATGTTCATCAACGAGCGTGCTTCCCGGACCGAGGAGGAAATCCGCGAAGGCCTGCTGCACATCTACGCCGTCATGGAGGCCTGTGTAGAAAAGTCCCTCAAGCGCGAAGGCGTGCTGCCTGGCGGACTGAAGGTCCGCCGTCGGGCTCCCGACTGGCACGAGCGGCTCCTGAAGGAAACCAAGGACCAGGACCCCGACTACCGCGACCCGAAGTACTGGCAGGAATGGGTGAACCTCATCGCCCTGGCAGTGAACGAGGAAAACGCTTCGGGCGGCCGTGTTGTCACCGCGCCCACGAACGGTGCCGCCGGGATCATCCCCGCCGTGCTGTACTACGCCCTGCACTTCGCCCCCGGCATGGACAAAGCCACGCAGCAGGACCGCAACGAGACGATCGTGAAGTTCCTGCTCGCCGCGGGCGCCATCGGGGTGCTCTACAAGGAGCAGGCCTCGATCTCCGGAGCCGAAGTGGGCTGCCAGGGCGAGGTCGGCTCCGCCTCCTCGATGGCCGCCGCCGGCTTGGCCGAAGTCATGGGCGGCTCGCCTGGACAGGTGGAGAACGCGGCGGAGATCGCCATGGAACACAACCTGGGACTGACCTGCGACCCGATCGGCGGACTCGTGCAGATCCCGTGCATCGAACGCAACGCGATCGCGGCGGCGAAAGCCATCAACGCCGCGAAAATGGCGCTCTGGGGCGACGGCACCCACCGCGTCTCCCTGGACGAGGTCATTGTGACCATGCGCGAAACCGGCAAGGACATGTCCTCCAAATACAAGGAAACCGCCATGGGCGGACTCGCGGTCAACGTCGTGGAGTGCTGACGCCCGGGTCCTGACATTCGAGGCTGCGGGTACCGGACGGCCAGGCCGGGCCCAGCAGTGCGGCGGATGCCATGGCCGCGAAGACCGACCAAATGGTGTTGCTGCGGCCGGTGCTGAGCGGCGGAATGGGGCGGTAGACAATCATTGGGTCCTCCTGGTTCGGCTCTTGTGATAACCACTTTCCACTGCCGAAATAGTTGCGGACTTTGGGGAACCTTTGCCCTGGCTGTGAGTAACCGACGGGGCCCCACATGGAGGTGTTGGAACGGACCAGGCTGTAGCTCTCCGTGGGGGCCGATAGACTTGTGGGTGAACGCCTGCGCCGCACACCGGTGCCTGCTGCCTCACGTACGCAACTGATTGGACACGGCCCCCTTGCGAGAATTTACCGCACGCTTTGCTACCGCCGAGGAAATCGAACACTGGGACAAGCACGTCACCGCCAACCCCAACGGCGGCAACCTCCTCCAATCCGAGGCATTTGCAGACGTGAAGCAGCATTTCGGCTGGAAGCCGTTGCATCTCGTCTACGAGACCGAGGCGTACAACAGCTACAACCTGGTCCTGGAGAAGTCGTTTCCACTGCTCGGCAAGCTCTGGTACCTCATCAAGGGCCCCGACGTTGCCGGCGTCGAGGACATTCCGGGGATCATCAAGGCCAACCGGGAATTCGTCAAGCGGGCCAAGCTCGGGGTTTTCGCCGTGAAAATCGAGCCGGACATCGTCCTCAGCAGCGAAGCCAGGGACGTGATCGAGGCTACGGGAGTGGTCAAGACCCCGAACCTGCAGCCGAACGACTCCACAGCCCTGCTGGACATCTCTCCCGACGAGAACCAGCTGCTGCGCAACCTGCATTCCCGCGGCCGCAACGCCGTTCGCAGGGCCATCCGCGAAGGCGTCGAAGTCCGCACGATGGAACCCACGGAAGAGAACTTCCGTTCCATGTACGCGCTCATGACCAACACCGTCGAGGCCAAGTCCCAAGTGCGCGTCCGTGAATACGGGTATTACCGCCAGTTCTGGACCAACTTCATCGAGCGTGGCCAGGGCAGGCTCCTGTTTGTCTTCGAGAACGGTGTCCCATCCGTCGGAGCCTTCGTCATCAACTATGGCCGGAAGGGCACCTACAAGGACGGCGGATCGCTGCAGAAGCGCGCGCAGTACGGCGATTCGCACTTGGTCCAGTGGACAGCCATCAACCAGGTCAAGGAGCTGGGCTGCACTGAGTACGATTTCTGCGGCACTCCGCCGGCGGACCGGCTCAAAGACACCTCACATCCGTTCCACGGGCTTGGCCTGTTCAAGACCAGCTTCACAAAGACCGTCACCGACTTTGTCGGGTGCTACGACCAAGTCATCAGCCCGCTGAAGTACAAGCTCTGGACCGCTGCCGGGGAACGTATCGCCCGGCAGATCTACACCCGCCGCACGGGCCAGCAGTTCTACTGAAATCGCAGCACCACCCCGGCTGCTGGATGTGCACCACACCATACTTGGAGGAACCACGCCCTTTGGAGGATCACCCGCGTGACTGACCGCCCCGACAATAGGCCCAACACGGACGGCCTGCCCAAGACGCAGCCGCTGAAGCCATCCCAGGTGCGCCAGAACGTCAACGCCAAGCGCATGCTTCGCAGGCTCGTGCAGGGCGAGAATCCTCCCACCGCCCCCCTGAGCATCGTGGACCGCCTCGCCGGGAGCCCGTATGCCAACCCCATCATCCACGTGGGCGGCGTTGACGCTTCGGCCCGCAAGACCATCGACTTCGCGCTGCACATGGCCGAATCGATGTTCCGCTATGGAGCCGGTGCCCTGGAAGTCGAAACCAGCATCATCGCAGTCACGGCGGCCCTCGGGTTGAAGAACATCGAAGTGGACATCACTAACCAGTCAGTCCAGATCAACTACGCACCCAAGGACCAGACCCCCCTGACCCTGCTCCGCGTGGTCCGTTCCTGGACCAACAACTACGCAGGTTTGGCCCAGGTGCACCAGCTCGTCACGGACATCGTGGCCGGCGGGGTGGGCAGGGCTGAGGCCGTGCGGCGGCTGGATGACATCATCCGGAGCAGCAAGCCCTTCCCGCGGTGGATGGTCACCATGGCATTCGGCGTCTTCGCCGCTGTTTTCGTCGGGGTGCTGGGTGGGGGACTGGGAGCATCCGCCCTGGCTTTCGTCTCCAACATGCTCGTCAATCTCGTGGCCCGTCAATTGGGCAAGTGGCGCACTCCTGACTTCTTCGTGACCGCGGCCTGCTCCTTCCTGGTCACGTTCATCGCCCTCATGCTCCACTGGGCCGGTGCGGACATTCCGCCGTCCATCGTCGTGGCGGGCGGCATTCTCCTGCTCTTGCCGACAGGTCGGCTCGTCTCTTCGGTGCAAGACGCCATCAACGGATTCCCCGTGACTGCGGCCGGACGCTTCCTGTCCACCATCCTGACCTTCGGCGCGATCGTTGCGGGCATCGCCGTCGCGGTGGTTGTGGGGGACCTCATCGGCAGCGTCGCGATCGACGTCACGCAAACATTCCCCGAGGCGTATCCATTGTGGGGTCAGGCCATGCTGATCGCCATCGGGGTGATTGCCATCGGCATCACCGAACAGACGCTGCTCAAACTCCTGCTCCCGACGGCGGCTGTGGGCTTGGTGGGTTACTTCGTCTTGTGGGGGGCTTCCAACCTTGGCTTCGGAGACCGGCTCTCGCCGGCGATTTCCGCCGTGGTCATCGGTCTGCTCGCCCGGATGGTGGCACTCAGGCTCGGGGCGCCGCAACTGGTGGTGGCCGTTCCCGCGGCCCTCATCCTGCTGCCCGGCTTGAAGATATTCCGTTCCATGTATGTCTTGACGGTGCAGGAAGCGGATGTCCTGCTGGGTTCGGGCGGCATGCTCAACGCGGGAGCGATTGTGCTGGGTGTGGCCGCAGGGATTGTGCTGGGCGACAACCTTGCCCGGCCGCTGACCAAGGGACTGGCCAGCAACGAACGCCGCCGCGTCCGTCGGCGGTAGCCCGCCAGCAGACCGAACGCCAAAGCGCAGGCGCTTAGATCTGTCCGATCGGGAGTTTCTTCTCCGCCTGGAAGTCGTCCTCGACCCGCCCCTGGGCCCAGTATCCGGAAAGCGATACCTGGGAACGCTCCAGCCCGCGCTGCTTGAAGAAGATGTCCCGCAAGCCTTTCATGTAGCCGCGCTCACCGTGCGCAAACACGTCGACCCGGCCGGGCAGCCACTCTGCATCGCCCAACGCATCAAGGAGGATCGTGCTTGATCCGGCCGGGACTCCGGAGCGAAGCAGCCAGCGTAGCTCCACACCGTCGGGCGCCGCGATAGCAAGGATGTCGGCGTCGTTATCGACTTCGAGGAAAGCAAGGCCCTTGGCGTCGGCCGGTAGGGATTCGATCGCGGCGGCAATCGCCGGCAGCGCGGCGTCGTCGCCCGCGAAAAGGTACCAGTCGGCGTCGGGCGCCGGGTTGTAGCCGCCGCCGGGACCCGTGAAAACAAGGGTGTCTCCGGGCTGGGCTGAGAGCGCCCACGGTCCCGCAAGGCCCTCGTCGCCGTGAACCACAAAGTCGATTGCCAGTTCCTGTGCGGCTTGGTCCACCCAACGGACGGTGTAGGTGCGGGTGTACGGCCACTGTGCGCGGGGCATGGTCTCGCGGATGGCCCAAAGATCAAGGGGCAGCTCATAGTCGACGCCGGGCTGCGGGAACACGATCTTCACATACCGGTCCACGAAGTCGTTGTTCGCGTAGCCGGCAAAACCGGGTCCGCCAGCAATGATGCGCACCATGTGGGGCGAAAGCCGTTCCGTGCGCAGCACAGTCAGGTTCACTTGGGGGCGGGTATTGCGCGATGCAGACGACGTCGCGGGTAAAGATGTCATGTAGGCAAGCCTAAGCTAGGGCAGTGCTGGAAGCTCCCAGATGACGGGATCTGCGCCTTGCCTGCGGAGCAGTGCGTTGGCCCGGCTGAAAGGGCGCGAGCCGAAGAATCCCCGCGAGGCGGACAGCGGGCTGGGATGCGCGGAGGAGATCACCGGGGCGCCTTCAAGCAGCGGCAGTACGGCTTCTGCGTCCTTGCCCCACAGGATCGCCACGAGCGGACTCTGCTGCCCGGCAGCGGTGCGGCGGCGGGCGACGGCGGTGACCGCCGCCGTCGTGATCGCCTCCCAGCCTTTGCCCCGGTGGGAGCCGGCTGCACCGGCCGCGACGCTGAGCACCCTGTTGAGGAGGAGTACTCCCTGTCCCGTCCAGGCCGAAAGATCGCCGTGGACGCGCGGCGGGAGCCCGAGATCGGACTCCATCTCACGGTAGATGTTCGAGAGGCTGCGGGGGATGGGCCGGGTTGGCGCGGAAACCGCGAAGGAGAGCCCGACGGCGTGTCCCGGCGTCGGGTAGGGGTCCTGGCCCAGGATCAGCACCTTGACGTCTGCCAGAGGCTGCCGGAAGGCGCGAAGGATGTTGGACGCGGCAGGCAGGACATGGGTTCCTCGGCTTGCCTCGTCCGCCAAGAAGGCCAGCACCGAGCGCAACTCGTCCTCGACGCCGGAGAGCGCGTCAGCCCAGTCCGGGGCCATGAGGTCCTCCAGGGCCATTCCGGGGAGTGCCTCGAATCCGGCGGAGTCATCCTCGGATTCAAGCTCAAATAACGCTTCTTCGCCTGCCACCCAGCCATTGTCCCTGTCCTGGGTCCCCTCGAGGAAATGGGCTACCGGGGAAAGCGGACCGGGGAAGGCGGCGGGGCAAATGACATCGGTGTTATTCGCCCGTTACCATGGGCGGGGGACATTTTTCAGTCAATGCGTCGAAGGAGTGTGTCGTGGCAGAACCCGCACGGGAACCCATGGCGTCCGAAGCAACTGGATTGGTGCTTGAAGACCTGTCCACCGGACTCCGCAGCGATTCGCCGCTCGGCGAGCGTGAACAGCAGATGCTGGCCCTGGAGAGGCAATGGTGGAAGTACGCCGGGGCCAAGGAACAGGCCGTCAGGGAACTCTTCGATCTCTCCGCGACCCACTACTACCAGCTGCTCAATGCCCTCATCGACACTGAGGAAGCATTGGCCCACGATCCTATGCTGGTCAAGAGATTGCGTAGACTACGTATGTCACGGCAGAGGGCCCGCACAGCGCGTCGTCTCGGTTCTGACGCATAGAGCACCCGCTGATCCCCCAGCAAGCAAGCAGCAAGGACAAGGCTTCACCATGACCAAATTTGCCCGGGATGAATTCGACCGTGTCCCGCAGAGCTCATCGCGCCAAGGTGTCCACAGGCTCGTCGCGTCCGCTTCCCGTCCCGCGCTGTGGCCGGTGCTGCTCCTGGGCGGCATCGCGCTGGCTGTCGGCCTCGTTGCCTTCCTCATCCTTCCCAAGCTTGGCTTCACCTCGTCGACGACGCCGCAAGCCGTCGTCACCGCGGACGCCTCCAAGCCAAGCGCCGCGGCCTCACCTTCCGCAAACAGCTCTGCGCAGGCATCCAGCCAGCCGAGCCCGAGCGACACTCCTTCCAACCCGCCGACGGCCACCACAGCGACCCCCAGTACGGCGCCGTTGGACAAGACAGCGGCCGTCGCGGTCTACAACGGCACCACCACCGGCGGCCTGGCTGCCCGCGTGGCCGGCATCGTGCAAGGCGGGGGCTGGCCATTGGCAACCGTCGCAAACTGGGGCGGCATGCCCCAGCAGACGTCGTCGGTCTTCTACAAAGGCGAAGCCCAGAAAGGCAATGCCGAAGCGCTAGGCAAATTGCTGGGCATTTCCAACCTTGTGGACAGCGCCGAATTCCAGCAGCCCGTGGTTGTCATTCTGGGCCCCGGCTACAAGTAGCAGCTCGGTTACGCCTCAATAACATTGCGGCTACCCCCACCCAAGGTTGCGCCCCGGCAACGTGACTGTGGTTACAGTAGTTGTGAGCCGGCCCGGAGATCCCGGAAGCCGGCCACTGCTAGCTGAAAGTGTGGGGATCATGGCTTTGGGAACCGTCAAATGGTTCAATGCCGAAAAGGGCTACGGATTCATCACCGTGGATGAGTCCGGTGACGACATTTTTGTGCATTGGTCTGCCATCCAGATGGATGGCTTCCGTGCTCTCGAAGAAGGACAACGGGTCGACTTCGAACTGGGCGAGGGCCAGAAGGGCCCGCAGGCAGAAAGCGTGCGGCTTATCTAGTGGGTGTTGCGGCAACAGGGCAGTCGTGGCTTTTTGAAACCCGGCCTTTTGAAACCTGGCCCCTTCGAGGACGCCGGTCCCGGGTAGTTTCCCTTCTTGCAGGCCTTTCAGCCTTGGCCCTCGGACTGGCCGGATGTTCGGCCCCCATCGGCAACGCCAGGCTCAGCTCCGTTACCACGAGCGGCGACGGCGTCCTGCGCATCGGCGTGATTCTGGACAATACCGGTAGCTCCGCATTCCTCAATGAGTCCGAGCTTGCGGCGGCCAAGCTGGCTGTCAAGCAGATCAACGACGCAGGCGGATTCAAGGGCCACCCTGTCGAGTTGCTTCCGTCATCGGCCGCCGGCGAAGGCAGCGGCGCTAGCCAAGGGGCCAGGGCGGCGGCCTTCACTGCCGATGCCGCGGCACAAGCCAAGGCGCTGCTGTCGGCCCACGCCGACGTCGTTGTGGGGCCGACGGATTCCAGCCACGCTCCCGCAGCCATCGATGTGTTGTCTCCAGCCCGGATTCCGCTCATCTCGCCCGCAAACACGGCGTCGGGGCTGAGCAGCTACAAAAACGGTGGCTTCTACTTCCGGACCTCGGCCGCTGATGCCGCGCAGGGCAGCGTCTTGGCGAAGCTGGCCCACGACGCCGGTGCCACGAGGATTTCCGTCCTCCACGAAGCCGGGGACTACGGTACGCGCGTCTCCGGAGCGGTCATGGACGCCGCCCGCAGCCTTGGAATGAACGCCGTGTCCAACGCGGAATTCACGCCGGGCAAAGCAGCTCCCGCGGCGGCGGGCATCAAGTCGGGCACGCCGGACGCCGTCGTCGTGGTGGCCCGTGACGGTGCCCAAGGCGCCCTGGCCGAGCTGCTGAACGCGGGGTTGAGCGGCAAGAGCCTGATCCTGAGTGACGGCGCCATCCGCCAATACGGAACAGCGCTCGGTGCCGGTGGCCTCGACGGCGCACGCGGAATTCTTCCAGGTGTCTTCCCGAGTGCGGAGTTCCAGGCCGGGCTGACCGGGATCGACCCCCAACTCAAGGACACGACGTATGCCGCCGAAACGTACGACGCCGTTACCCTCGCGTCGCTTGCGGCCGCAGCGGCGGGCGACGACGCCGGTAGCTCGATCGCGGCCTGGCTCACCACGGTGTCCGGCGGGACGCGCCCGGCGTCGGGCGATGCGGCAACGAAAGAGCGCACCTCCTGTGCGTCATACAAGGATTGCCTCGAGCTGCTGAAGGGGGCCAGGCTCCCGGATTACGACGGCGAGTCCGGCACCATCGGGTTCGACGCCAACGGCGACGTTACCTCGTCCAATTACATGGTCTTCACCTACGGAGCCGACAACACTGCGCGGGTGAGTGGCAAGGAGACTGCTTCACGGACTCCGTGATCGGCTTGTGCCTGGAGCGAATTCGCTCGGCGTGGCGAGCACTTTCCTGCGCTTGCTGCTTGCACTCTCCTCGGGTGAGTGCTAATTATTGATTAGCACTCTCAAGCACTGACTGCTAATTCTTCACACGGCTCCGGTCGTATGGAAGCAGTGGGTGCCTGGGAGAACAAAGAAAACCTTGCTGGGGTGAGATCCGGAGCAGGCGGCGTACAGAGGCCGAATGTGAAGGATCGTCCGTCGCGGGCACCGCAGTGAAGGCACCTTCTTAACGACTGTCCCGAAAGGACTACCGCCGTTATGGCCAAGATCATTGCATTTGATGAAGAGGCGCGCCGCGGTCTCGAGCGGGGTCTGAACACCCTCGCCGACGCCGTCAAGGTCACCCTCGGCCCGCGTGGACGCAATGTCGTCCTCGAAAAGAAGTGGGGCGCTCCCACGATCACCAACGATGGTGTTTCCATCGCCAAGGAGATCGAGCTGGACGATCCTTACGAGAAGATCGGCGCCGAGCTGGTCAAGGAAGTTGCCAAGAAGACCGACGACGTCGCTGGCGACGGCACCACCACCGCCACCGTGCTTGCCCAGGCCCTCGTCAAGGAAGGCCTGCGCAACGTAGCTGCCGGCGCCGACCCGCTGTCCCTCAAGCGCGGCATCGAGAAGGCTGTTGAAGCCGTTATCACCGAGCTGCTCGCCTCCGCCAAGGAGATCGAGACCAAGGAAGAGATCGCAGCCACGGCTTCCATCTCTGCCGGCGACACCGAAATCGGTAACCTCATTGCTGAAGCCCTGGACAAGGTCGGCAAGGAAGGCGTCATCACGGTCGAGGAGTCCAACACCTTCGGCCTGGAGCTTGAACTCACCGAAGGCATGCGCTTCGACAAGGGTTACATCTCCGCGTACTTCGTCACCGACGCAGAGCGCCAGGAAACGGTCCTCGAAGACCCGTACATCCTGATTGTCAACTCCAAGATCTCCAACGTGAAGGAACTCGTTGCGGTCCTGGAGAAGGTCATGCAGTCCAACAAGCCGCTGCTGATCATCGCCGAAGACATCGAGGGCGAGGCCCTGGCTACCCTCATCGTCAACAAGATCCGTGGCACCTTCAAGTCCGTCGCCGTCAAGGCTCCGGGCTTCGGTGACCGCCGCAAGGCACAGCTCGCCGACATCGCTATCCTCACCGGTGGCCAGGTCATCTCCTCGGAGGTCGGCCTCAGCCTCGAGAACGCAACCCTCGAACTGCTCGGCAACGCCCGCAAGGTTGTTGTCACCAAGGACGAGACCACCATCGTCGAAGGTGCCGGCGACGCCGACGCCATCGCCGGCCGTGTTGCACAGATCCGTGCCGAGATCGAGAACTCCGACTCCGACTACGACCGCGAGAAGCTGCAGGAGCGCCTGGCCAAGCTGGCCGGCGGCGTTGCAGTCATCAAGGCCGGTGCCGCAACCGAGGTGGAGCTCAAGGAGCGCAAGCACCGCATTGAGGACGCTGTCCGCAACGCCAAGGCTGCCGTTGAAGAAGGCATCGTCGCCGGTGGTGGCGTTGCCCTCATCCAGGCTGGCGCGAAGGCATTCGCCAACCTGCAGCTCGAAGGCGACGAAGCAACGGGCGCCAACATCGTCCGCGTTGCCATCGACGCTCCGCTCAAGCAGATCGCTCACAACGCTGGCCTCGAGCCGGGCGTTGTCATCGACAAGGTCCGCGGCCTGCCGTCGGGTCACGGCCTGAACGCCGCAACCGGCGTTTACGAGGACCTGCTGGCTGCCGGCGTCAACGACCCCGTAAAGGTCACCCGCTCGGCTCTCCAGAACGCTGCCTCCATCGCTGGTCTGTTCCTGACCACCGAGGCCGTTGTTGCCGACAAGCCGGAGAAGAACGCTCCGGCCATGGGTGGCGGCGACGACATGGGCGGCATGGGCGGCTTCTAAGCCCCCGCGCCGGCTCACCAGCCACACGCACGACGACGGTCCCCGCTTCAGGTGGGGGCCGTCGTCGCCGTTTAACGACGCTCGCTCACCTATATCGGGTTTTGCCCCGACGCTCGCTCACCTATATCGGGTTTTGCCCCGACGCTCGCTCACCTATGTCGGGTTTTGCCCCGACGCTCGCTCGCCGCATCGCGGTCCGGGAGTGTCGGGGTGGTCTGGCAGGATGGAAACCATGACAATTATTGCTGCCGCCGATGGTTCTGCCCTCGGCAACCCCGGGCCCGCCGGTTGGGCCTGGTACGTGAACGACTCTTGCTGGAGGGCCGGCGGCTGGCCGCACGGAACCAACAACCAGGGCGAGCTCATGGCGGTGCTTGACCTCTTCCGGTCCACGGCACACGTTCCCGATGAAGAGCTGAAGATTCTCTGCGACAGCCAGTACGTCATCAATTGCATCACCAAGTGGATGCCGGGATGGAAGCGCAAGGGTTGGCGCAAAGCCGACGGAAAGCCCGTCTTGAACGTCGATCTCCTCAAGGACATCGATGAGGCCATTGTCGGCCGAAAGTACACGTTCGAGTGGGTCAGGGGTCACGCTGGGCACGAGCTCAACGAGGCTGCCGACGATCGCGCCCGTGCGGTCGCCACGGCGTTCCAGCAAGGAACGGCCGCTCCTGCCGGTCCGGGCTATCCGGGAGCTGGGGAAGCTGCACGATCCTTGCCCCGAACCCCGTCAGTCCGCACGTCGTCAGTCAGGACAGCGCCTGTGGAGGCGCCCTCGCTTTTCGACGACGACCACGACGACGCTGATGCCCTGGATGAAGACCTCACGTTGTTCGGCGGTGAGGACCTCTTGAGCGGGTCGTCCTTGCCGAACGCGCCGACGGCGTCCACGGAGGCGGAGACGTTCATCGAGCCCACTTTGTTCGCCGGCGACGACGAAGAAGCGGTCCTTGGCCAGCCCGGCGGGCGTTCGGACGAGGAAACGGTCATTCTTCTTGAGAAGGAGCTCCTGAGGCCCGACGTCAGGGGAGACCTTGGGCGTACGGGGATCCTGCTCCACCCGGACTTCACAGAGATTGGCAGCTCCGGACGTGTCTGGTCCCGCGACGAGCTCATGATGGCGTTGGAGGGCGATCCAGGCGAAACCGCGGAGGTAGAGATGATTTCCGCAGAGCGCATCTCCAGCAACACCATGCTGATCAACTACAGAAGTTACGGGCGGACCGGCTCGGCATTGCGGAGTTCGATCTGGTTGCTGGAGGACGGCCGCTGGCGGTTGCGCTTCCACCAGTCGACGCCGGAAAAGTAGCGGCGGAAAGCAACCTTGAAATACAACTGGATCCCGGCGAGCAGATTAGCCGCCCGCCGGGATCTCCCAGCCTCAGTTCCTAGTAGCTGAACCGCTGGGTGTTGCCTTGCTCGGCCTGGAGGTAGCTTGCCGCGGCGTAGGACAGGGCCAGGTTGATGGATGCAAGCGAGGCCTCCACCTTGTTCTGGGTCAACGTCCACTCGGAGACGAGGGCCTGGAAATTGTTGGCCGCTGATCCCTTCCAGGTGGCTTGGAGTTCGTCCAGGCCACGTTTCATCGCTTGGACGTCGGCGCTGATGCGATCCACGGTGGCTTTGACGTTGGCGGACTTGAGCTGGAGCAATTCGGTATCGACGGAGATAACGCTCATAGGGCGTGGCCTTTCGACTAAAGGGGGTCCGCACGTGCGGTTGGCTTGTGGTCCACACAACGAGCCTAGAAGCCCTCACATGGCCCAGGCAGAGCCGAATCTCCGTATGTGGACAACTCGCTACATCAAGACGCCCAGCGTGGAAAACTATTAGTCGGAGACTTCCGCCTCGGCAACACCGGCATCTTCAGGCACCTCGGACATGTCGTCCTGGAAGGGGAGGCTGACAACCAGGGTGGCCCCGCCGCCGTCGGTCTCTTCGACCCTGACGGTGCCGCCGTGGGATCCCACAATTGCCGCGACAATCGCGAGGCCGAGCCCGCTGCCGCCGGTCTCCCGCGTTCTCGAAGTGTCCGCCCTGTAGAAGCGCTCGAAGATCCGGGGCAGTTCCTCAGCCGGAATGCCGCTGCCGTGGTCCCGCACCTCGAGAACGGACATCGGACCGGAGGGAGTGTTCCGCACTCCGACGGCGAGCTCGATCGGTGTTCCTTCGGGCGTGTATCTCAGGGCGTTGCCCACCAGGTTTCCGAGCACCTGCCGAAGCTTGGCCTCATCACCGTGGACCGGGGCAGCCGCTGCCGCTCCACCGTCGAGCCCCGTGAGCGAAATCTTCCGCTCGCCGGAAGTCGCGAGTGAGTCCACGACGGCGTCGTTCGCCAGCAGGTGCAGATCCACCGGCTTGAGCTGCAACGGCCGTTGTTCGTCCAGGCGGGCGAGCAACAGCAGGTCCTCCACCATGGAACCCATCCGTTTGGCCTCGCTCTCGATCCTGCCCATGGCGGTGCCCACGTCTTCCGGCGTGGCAAGTGCGCCGTGGCGGTAAAGCTCGGAGAAGCCGCGGATGGTGACCAAGGGGGTGCGCAGCTCGTGGGAGGCGTCGGCGGCGAATCGCCGCATCCTGGCCTCGGAGGCCGCACGGGCCGCGAAGGACGACTCGATATGGGCGAGCATCGCGTTGAGGGACGCCCCCAAGCGGCCGACTTCGGTGACCGGGTTCTCGACCTCGACGCGGCGTGAAAGATCACCGGCAGCGATAGCGGCCGCCGTCTTTTCGACGCGCGCGAGGGGGCGGAAGGAACGTGCAACAGTCCACGTGGCGATGAAGAACGCGAGCACCAGGGTCAGGAGTCCGACGCCGACCACTACGAGGGTGGCGTGTTCCATGACTCTGTCAACGGGGGAGAGGGGCAACCCTACGATCACCACCGCGTTTTGCCCGGTCCGGTTGTCCACGACGTTGACCGCCACCACACGCCAATTGCCGCCGGCAGTGCCACCCACTTGGAAGGGTGCGTAGTTGCGGTCCTTGGCCTCAATCGGGCTGATGCTGGCGATGTTCGGCCGATCGGTCTTGCTGCCGCCGAACGGATAGGGCGGCTGTCCCTGGACGTAAAGCGTCAGGGAATAGTCCGTAGGCACGGCAGGGCTCGCCTCTGACAGGTTGGCAAAGGATTGCTGCTGCTGGGCGGTCTGGACGGCAGCCTTGAGCTTGTCATCCACTTGCCCCTGGAGGTAGCTCTTGACGAGCGTCAGCGTCCCGGCGCCCGTGGCGGCCAAGGCAAGGAGCAGCAGCCCCATGATGATGGCGACCAGCTGCGACCTGAGGGAGGCCGACTTCCAACGGTTGAACAAGGTCAGCGCTTCTCGGCCGTCCGCAGTACGTAACCGACGCCGCGCTTGGTCTGGATCAAGGCAGTGGCATCCGGGTCAATATCCACTTTGCGCCGGAGGTAGGAGATGTAGGACTCCACGATCGAGGCGTCGCCGTTGAAGTCGTATTCCCAAACGTGGTCCAGGATCTGCGCCTTGGAAAGCACCCGGTTCGGATTCAGCATGAGGTATCGCAGCAGCTTGAACTCGGTGGGCGAGAGCTCGATGATGGTGCCGCCGCGGCGGACCTCGTGCGCGTCGTCGTCGAGCTCCAGGTCATCCACGCGGATGACCGCGTCGTCGTCTTCCATCGGCTGCGTGCGGCGCAGCACGGCGCGGATCCGCGCCACCACTTCGTCCAGGCTGAAGGGCTTGGTGACGTAGTCGTCGCCGCCCACGGTCAGGCCGGTGACCTTGTCTTCCGTGTCATCCTTGGCAGTCAGGAACAGGACAGGGAAGTGCTTTCCGGAGGCCCGAAGGCGGCGGGTGACAGTGAACCCATCCATATCGGGGAGCATGACGTCCAGGACCGCGAGGTCCGGGGCGTGAAGATCGGCGGCAGCGAGCGCTTCGCGGCCGTTCGACGCCGCAACGACCTCAAAGCCGGCAAAACGCAGCGAGGTGGAGAGCAGCTCACGGATGTTGGGTTCGTCGTCGACGACGAGGAGCTTGGCTTCGGGGCCGTTCTTTTTCATACCATTCATGATGCTCCCAGTTTCTGGGAGTTGACTGGATGCTTGTTGTGAGAATTATCGGGGTGGTGGTTGTAGACCGCGTTAGCTGCCGAGTGCCAGCCCGACGCCGAGTCCCACCATGGTGACGGCAATCCCGCCGTCGAGGACCCGCCAGGACGCAGGGCGCGCAAAGAAACCACGGAGCAGTTTCGCGCCGAACCCGAGTGAACAGAACCACAGAATACTGCCCAGCATGGCTCCGGCGCCGAACCACCACTGCAGCCCGGGCCCTTGCGCGTTCGCCACGGATCCCAGGAGCAATACGGTGTCCAGGTAGACGTGGGGGTTGAGCCAGGTCAGTGCCGTGACAGTTGCCAGCGCTGCCGCCAATCCGCTTCGACCGGCGCCCGGGGACCCGGGCTCCGCGGATACGAGCGATTGCGGTTTGAGGATCCGCCGTGCGGCCATCACCCCGTACGTGACCAGGAAGGCGGCACCGACATAACGGAGAACGACGACGGCGGCAGGCACCGCGGTGAGCAGGGCGCCTGTCCCGAGCACTCCGGCCGCGATGAGGACGGCGTCCGAGATGGCGCACACGGCAACGATGGCTCCGACATGTTCGCCGCGGATTCCTTGCCGGAGGACGAAGGCATTTTGGGCACCTATGGCAACAATGAGGGCAAGGCCTGTGCCGAGGCCCAGGCCTGCAGCGTGGAAGACATCGGGGGAGTTCATACTTCGAGGCTAGGTTTTGGCTTCAACATTAGTCCAGCTAAATATTCTTAGGCATCGTAAGATTCCCTTATGGCGAGATTCTCTTCTGAACAGTTGCACACCTTCGCCGCCGTGCTCACGGAAGGTACGCTCGACGCCGCTGCCCGATCACTGAACATCACGCCGTCGGCGGTCTCCCAACGCCTCAAGGCGCTTGAACAAGCGTCCGGCAGGGTATTGCTGCAGCGCAGCAATCCAGTGCAGGCCACGGAGTCGGGACACGTGGTGCTAAGGCTGGCGCGGCAGCTCGCCCAGTTGGAGGCCGACGCCGAACTGGAACTGGGCCTGCCGGGCGAATCGCCGATGGTCTCGGTTCCGATCGTGGTCAACGCGGATTCCTTGTCCGTCTGGTTCCTCAAGGCCCTTACCAGGATCCCCGCGGAGCTGAACGCCGTCTTTGATCTTCACCGGGACGACGAGCAGTATTCAACGTCCATGCTGCGCGCCGGGACGGTGATGGCCGCCGTGACCGCGACTCCCGAGCCGGTGCAGGGCTGCCGGGTGGAGCCGCTGGGGAGCATGCGGTACCGTGCCGTCACCACTGCGGAATTCAGGGCGCGGTGGCTTCCCGACGGCGTCGATGTCGCCTCGCTGCGCGCGGCTCCGGCCGTGGACTTCGACCGCAAGGATGAGTACCAGCACCGTTTCCTGGAACTCCTGGGCGGTGCCGGGCGTGGGACGGAACCGGCAGGGCCGCGGCACTATGTTCCCTCCAGCCAGGAGTTTGCCGAGGCCATCCGCTTGGGGCTCGGGTGGGGACTGCTGCCTGAACCGCAATGCGGCAGGGACATAGCCGATGGGCACTTGGTGGAGCTCGCGCCCGAGCAGCCGCTGGACGTGCCCCTGTACTGGCAACGGTGGCGGACACCGTCGCGGATCCTGGACGCCGTGACCGAGGCGGTCCGGAGCACCGCCGCGGAAGTGCTGCGGAGGCCCTGAACAGGCGGCCCCGAGGCAACGTTCGCGGCTAAAAGCCAACACGCCGCGTGCCCAGTCCTAAATTGTCAGAGCCCCGATTCACACTTGAGCCATGGAAAACAAACAAGAATCACACGTCGAAACTCAAAACGTCGAATTCCATGTCAGCTACCTGGATACGCTCTCCGGACGCATCGAGCACGAGGAGTTCAGCGACCGCCTTGCCGCCGAACGCTTCGCCGATGCGCAGCTCAAGGACGGGGACTCCTGGGCCGTCGTCGACGTCGTCGTGCTGCAAGCAGCGCAGCAGCCGGAGCGCGCACAACAGCTGGTTGCCTAGCCCTACCCGGCGGGTACGTCCTTGGCGTCCATGATCCGGTAGGCGTAGCCCTGTTCGGCGAGGAAGCGCTGCCGTTTGGCGGCAAAGTCCTGGTCGAGGGTGTCCCGGGCCACCAAGGAGTAGAAGCGTGCAGCACGGCCGTCCTGCTTGGGGCGAAGCAAGCGCCCCAAACGTTGAGCCTCTTCCTGGCGGGAACCGAAAGACCCGGATACCTGGATCGCCACGGAGGCCTCGGGCAGATCGATCGAGAAGTTGGCCACTTTGGACACCACAAGGGTCTTGATGTCCCCGGCGCGGAAGGCATCGAACAGCTTCTGCCGCACCTTCACAGTGGTATCGCCCTTGATCACCGGAGCGTCCAAGCGCTCGCCGATCTCATCCAACTGGTCGATGTACTGGCCGATCACCAGCAGCTGCTCGCCCTGGTGCAGGGCCACGAGCTGGTCCACCAAGTGGGTCTTGGTCTCCGACGTCGCGCAGAGCCGGTACTTGTCGGCATCCTCAGCCATCGCGTAGGCGACGCGCTCGTCCCGGGGCAGGTCCACCCGGACTTCGACGCAGTCGGCGGGCGCGATGTAGCCCTGGGCTTCGATGTCTTTCCACGGTGCGTCGTAGCGCTTGGGGCCGATCAAACTGAAGACCTCACCCTCGCGACCATCCTCACGCACGAGCGTCGCAGTGAGTCCCAGACGGCGCCGCGCCTGGAGGTCCGCGGTCATCCGGAAGATCGGAGCCGGCAGGAGATGGACCTCGTCGTAGATGATGAGTCCCCAGTCGTGGCCGTCCACGAGTTCCAGGTGCGGGTACAGGCCTCCGCGTTTCGTGGTCAGGACCTGGTAGGTGGCGATCGTGACTGGCCGTACCTCCTTGACCGCGCCCGAGTACTCGCCGATCTCCTGCTCCGTCAGCGACGTCCGCTTCAGGAGCTCGTCTTTCCATTGCCGGGCCGCGACAGTGTTGGTGACCAGGATCAGCGTGGTGGTGGAGCTGGTAGCCATGGCTGCGGCACCCACCAGGGTCTTGCCCGCACCACAGGGCAGCACGACGACGCCGCTGCCGCCCGCCCAGAAGTTCTCCGTGGCAAGCTTCTGGTATGGCCGCAGGTGCCAGCCGTCCTCGTTCAGGGCGATCAGGTGTGGAGTGCCGTCCACATAGCCGGCGAGGTCCTCGGCCGGCCAGCCGAGCTTGAGCAACAACTGCTTGAGCTGTCCACGCTGGGAGGAGTGCACCACCACGGTTTCGCCGTCGATCCGCGGCCCGAGCAAGGGCGCGATTTTCTTGGCCCGGATGACTTCCTCGAGGACGGGATAGTCGGTGGTGCGCATGACCAATCCGTGCTGCGGGTCCTTTTCGAGGCGCAAGCGGCCGTAGCGGGACATCGTCTCTTCGATGTCGATCAGCAACGAGTGCGGCACCGGGAACCTGGAGTAGCGCAGGAGCGTGTCGAGGACTTTTTCGGCGTCCAGTCCTGCGGCGCGCGCATTCCATAGGCCCAAGGGGGTGAGCCGGTAGCTGTGGACGTGTTCAGGGGCGCGTTCGAGCTCGGCGAACGCCGCGATCGCATGCCGCGCCTCGGTGGCGAGCTCGTGGTCGACTTCCAGCAGGATGGTTTTGTCGCTCTGTACGATCAGCGGACCGTCGCTCACTATTGCTTCCTCACTTGCGCGGCTCGCCCGCGGGCTCCACATCGATGATGCGATGGATGGACAGGACTCTTTCGGTATCCCTGGCGGCGTCGAACACCCTGACGCGCCCTCCGGACACTGATACCGGAACAACCGTTTCGGTATTGGAATTCCCCAAGCCGTCCACCACGTTCATGGTGACCGCTTGCTTCAGCCGGATGGCCCTCTGCAGGGTTTCGAGGCCCAGTTGCGTTGCCGCCTCGCCGGTCACTTCGCCGTGGACCGCGCGATGGTGCCTCAGCACCGCGAGCTGGGCGTCGACGTCGTCGTCCGGCGGAGCGGTGCGGGGCGCCGTGTAGACGGGGCGGACGCCACCGGCCACCGCCGTCGGCCTTTTATAGCGCACGACGGCGGTCTCCGCCTCCTGCACGGCAGGCGAGAGTCCCAGCTCGCGCAGCACCCTCGCGGTCTCCCGGGGGCTCGCCGTAGAGGTCAGTACTGTGGGGGCGATCCGGACGAGTCCCAGGCTTGCGGCTCCCGGCTCCCGGACGAGCTCGGCGATGGCGGCCTCATCGTCGCTTTGGATGAAACTGGGGCTGCTGGCGACGCGCAGCCGGCCGTGCCTCGACGCGATGTCCTTGATCAAGTAGCGGAGCGGTTGGGGAACGTCGGTGGCGGAGTGGGTGCGCAGGAACGTGAGGATGGTTTCCGCGTCCTGGCCGGCGTCCAACGCGCGCCGGATCGAATCTGCGGAGAAGCGGAAGATCGTGGCCGGACCCTGGCCTTCGGCGTCGGCGAGCAAGAGCAGTTTTTCGCTGAGTTCAGGCGCCAGGTACCCGGGGGCGACGGCGGTCAGGTCGGCCTGGAGCAGGACATGGTTGACCGCTGCGGGCAAGTGTTCGCCGAGGATGCTGAGCGCCAGCTCGGGCTGTTCGGTGGCAATCGCAGAACCAAGCTGGGTCAGGGCGCCCGAGCCCATGAGCCCCAGGAGTTCGGCTTCGTGCAGGATGCCGCGGACAAGGGAGCTGAACCGCCGGGACATCCGGGGCTGGGCCCATTCCGCGCGTTCCATGACGGCCTCGGCATCGAGTACCGGCGCCTTGCCGTCCGGTGCTTCCGCCTCGAGGGTGAGCTCCTCGAGGATCTCCAGGATCCGTTTGCGGACCAACGGGGCGTCAGGGCGCTGGGCCTCGGCGGACAAGGCATTGATGGAACCTGCCGGAGAACCGGATCGCGGTGCCGTCGTGGCAGGTCCGGAGAGGGTTTGTCCCACGAGGGAAGGAGCGCGCTCGCTGGCGAGCCAGGCGTTGACCAGCCAGAGCCACTGCTCCTGGCGGGGAAGAGTGAGCCATTCCACCGACGGCGGCTGCACCCAGGTGGAACTATCCACGTCGAGGCGCAGCAATCCGGACAAGGCACTGAGCTCGAGGATCAGGGCGGTCTCGGACAGTCCCAGGCGGAGGCTGTCGGCCAGGCGTTTGAGTTCACGCACGCCGACCCCTCCGCTGCGCAGGGTAACCACCGGCTGCTCGCGGACCGCGTACAGGAGGTCACCCACCAGGCGGAGCACTTCGGCGATGGCCCCCATGGCGGCATTCCGGCGCAAGGCAGCACTCGTTTGGCCCAGCTCCGGCACGGGAGGCTTCAACGTGAAGTGGTCCACGATCGCGCCCCCGCGCAGGGACAGGCCGACGCTGTGCGGGAGTTCAACGTGGCCGGCGTCCAGGGGAACAAGCAAAGCGCGGGCCAAGAGCCAGTCCACGGGACCGACGTCGCGGCCTTCATGGAGCACGGAAGCCTTGCGCTGGGCTTGGGGAACGGCGCCCATGGCCCAGCTGCCGAACTTGTTCAAAAGGGGACGCGTCCGTGCAGGTGCCTCGGACAGGATGTGTTGGAGGTTTTCCGGTGTCGATGTCCAACGTTGCAGCGCCAGCGCCGCGTCCATCGGTGTCGTGGCGGGCAGGATATTGGCCCCACTCTGGTGGAGTTCGGCAACGAGATGCACCACGCGCTGGGCGAAGGCCGGTTGCAGCCGTACCAGTTCGGTGTAGCTACGGCCCAAGCCGGCCGGGTAGATGCCGATGACGTCCTTGAGGCTGCCCACCGGCAAGTAGAAACGCTGCCGGCCTGGATTGTGCACCGTGGCCGGCGGATCGGCGCGGTGGATGAGGGCCAGTTCCTGGAGCTTGTTAAGGATCGGCTCGAGCGCGGCAAGGGTGGCGCCGTTGATGCACTTCTTCAGTCCTGCCGCGGAGACGCTGTGGCCAGTGTCGGTGTTGGTGCACAGGTGGAGGGTCTCCAGTACCTGCATCTCCGGTTTGTTGAGCCGTTCCAAGGCGCGCTGCACGCTGACCCGCGCACTTGCCCGCGCCGCGAGTGCGGCAAAGTCCGGGACCACGGGGGAGATGAGGTCGGGCCGCGCGGCAAACAGGGCCCGCAGCGAGTCATCGCTGCGCGCTTCCAGTTCCTTGCTGAGCGCGCGAATAAGGGACATCAGTTCAACGTTACCGCCAGCCGGGTCCGCCGTCGGGCTTTCCGGCTGCTCATTGGCGACGCCGTGCCCGGACAGAGTCAACCACCAACGTGGCCATCAAAATGAAGGCGAGCGGGAGCCCGTAGAGAGCGGCGGACGTGACCCAGACCGGTGCCACGCCGTTGGCGAAAGCGACGGCCATGACGGCCGCTACGGCCGCCAGGGAAAGGACTGCGACGACGGCGGCGGCGATCGTGAGCGGGCGGCGGAAGTCGCGGAGAATCATGGAAGCAACGCTAACAGTCCCGGGCCGCATCTCCTGTTGCAGGCCAGGGTGCAGTCTCGTTGCGGACAAAAGGCGGCGGGACCTGCCTGCGGGGTCTCAAAGCGAGAATCCGTGGCCGGGCAGGATAACCTTGAAGCAATAGACCAACACGGTCAGGCAGTTACCCCTATTCCCGCAGTATCCTGCGGATGCGGTGGCGCGCCGGCTGTGTCTCGCAAGTCAGAACGAAGAAGGTTGATTACGTGCCCACCGGCAAGGTCAAGTGGTATGACAAGGAAAAAGGCTTCGGATTCCTCGCGGCAGAGGACGGCCAGGAAGTGTTCCTGCCCAAATCCGCACTGCCCGAAGGCGTAGCGGATCTCAAGGCAGGCACCCGGGTTGAGTTCGGCGTCGCCGACGGTCGCCGGGGTGCCCAGGCGCTGGGCCTCCGCGTGCTAGACAAGTTGCCATCCATCGCCAAAGCCAAGCGCATGAACGCCCGCGAGCTCGCTCCGGTAGTCCAGGATCTCGTCTCTGTCCTGGACAACCTCTCCGGCACGTTGTCCGCCGGCAAGTACCCTGAAGGCGCCAAGGGCAAGGCCATCGCCGCAGCCCTGCGCAAGGTTGCCGACGAGCTGGAAGCCTAAACCTGCCATGACATCGGAATCCGCTGAAGCCAGTCCTGAAGTGGCCGGAGATGATGCCGCTGCTGGAACGGCTGGTCCCGGTGCTGAGCGGAAGCCGGCAATGGCGAAACCCCGCACCGGCCTTCCTGTGTGGCGCGTCGGCAAGCCGGACGCTTTCCTGGCCGCCGCCGTCGACGTCGCCCGGAACGCGGTGGAAACCATTGCCAAGCCGGGTGAGATCGGAGCGCATATTGCCGCGCGCTCCGAAGGCGAACGCGTCGTCACGCACCTGTTCGAATCAAGGCTGCCCGGCTACGGCGGTTGGCAGTGGTACGCGGTCGTGACCCGCAACTCGCGCTCGAAAGTGGTCACGGTCAGCGAGCTTGGCCTGCTGCCGTCGGAGGACTCCATCCTCGCCCCTGAATGGGTGCCGTGGGCAAAGCGCGTCCGTCCGGAGGACGAGGCTACCGAAGCCGGAGAATTGGCGGAGGAAGCCGGCGTCCCCCTCGACGCGGACGACGACGGCGGCCCCTCCGGTGAGGACCTCGCCGCCTCCGGCGGCGGACAAGAGAACGACGACGACGCCGACGACATCGAGGCTGACTAGCACTTGGCGGACCCGGCGAGCGAATTTCGTGAAGGTGGAAAATGATGTCCACTTTCAAATCGCTGGGTGTCCTCAACTACCGCATTTGGTTCATTGGTGCCCTCATTTCCAACGTCGGCACGTGGATGCAGCGGACGGCCCAGGACTGGCTGGTCTTCGCCCATCTGAGCAACCACGATGCCGGCGCGATGGGCGTGACCTTGGCCCTCCAACTGGGCCCGCAGCTTTTCCTGGCCCCGTGGGCCGGACTGCTTGCCGACCGCTACAGCCGGCGCAGGCTCCTGGTCATGACCCAATCGGCCATGGCTGTCCTGAGCACTGGCTTGGGACTCCTGGTGCTGAGCGGTGCTGCGCAGTTGTGGCATGTCTATGTGTTCGCGCTCTTGCTTGGCGTTGTCTCGGCACTTGACGCCCCGGTTCGCCAGACGTTCGTGTCGGAGCTGGTCAAGGATGACTATCTTTCCAACGCCGTTGCATTGAACAGCGCATCCTTCAACGTTGCCCGCATGATCGGTCCGGCCGTGGCCGGCGCGCTGACGGTTGCTGTGGGGCCGGGCTGGGTATTCATGATCAACACCCTGACCTTCCTCGCAATGCTTGGGGCGATCCGGGCCATCCCCCTCTCCTCCTTGCGAGTCCAACCCCGGGCCGCCGCGGGCAAGGGCCGCATCCGGGAAGGGCTTCGCTATGTCCGCAATCGCCCGGACATTGTGGTTGTCCTCGTCGCGATTTTCATCATGGGCACGTTCGGCCTGAACTTCGTCCTGTTCATCGCAGCCATGGTCGGCACGGAGTTCGGCATGGACGCGGGAGCATTCGGGCTGCTCAATTCAGTCATGGCGATCGGCTCCGTCGCAGGAGCGTTGCTGGCCGCCCGGCGCGGGCGGCCACGGATGCGGCTCATCTTCGCGGCGGCGGGCGGGTTCGGCCTCGCGAGCGGACTGGCCGCCCTGGCACCGAACTACGCCATGTTTGCCTTGGCCCTGATTCCCTGCGGACTGTTCGCCCTGACCATGATCACGAGCGCCAACGGCTATGTGCAGTCCACCACGGAACCTGTCATGCGCGGCAGGGTCATGGCACTCTACATGGCCATCTTCATGGGTGGAACGCCCATCGGGGCACCGTTCGTCGGATGGGTGTCCAACGTGGCCGGACCCCGATGGGCTGTAGCCGTGGCCGCCGCGGCAGGCGCCGGCACCGCCGTCGTCGGCATCGTGTGGATCATCCGCGCGCGCCAGCTGCGGCTCCGTTTCGATAGCAGCGCCCGCGGGATGCGGTTCTTCCGCATTGAGTCCCAAGGCGCGGGTCCGGACGACGCCGACCGGTCCTGACCGCGCGAACGCGGCAGTCCCTTACTTCTTCAGTTCGCCAACCACATAGTCGATGCTGGCGAGCAATGCAGAGACGTCGTCCGGCTCGATGGCAACGAAGGTAGCGATGCGCAGCTGGTTCCGGCCGAGCTTGCGGTACGGTTCCGTGTCCACGATCCCGTTGGCGCGCAGCACCTTGGCGATGGCCGCGGCGTCGATCGAGTCATCGAAATCGATCGTGGCGATGACATTGGAGCGGTCCTCGGCCTTCTCGACGAACGGCGTGGCGTATTCGGAAGCCTCGGCCCAGTTGTAGATGCGGCTTGCGGAGTCCGCGGTGCGTCCGGACGCGAAGTCCAGGCCACCGTTCTTGTTGAGCCACTGGACCTGGGCATCCAAGGTCACCAAGGTGGACAGGGACGGCGTGTTGTAGGTCTGGTTGAGCTTCGAGTTGTCGATAGCCGTCTGCAGGTCCAGGAAATCGGGGATCCAGCGGCCGCTTGCCTTGACGCGGGCGGCGCGCTCGAGGGCGGCGGGGGAGAAGAGGCCGAGCCACAGGCCGCCGTCGGAGGCAAAGTTCTTTTGCGGTGCGAAGTAGTAGACGTCAGCTTCGGCAACATCGACGTCCAGGCCGCCGGCTGCGGACGTCGCGTCAACCAGGACCAAGGCCCCGTCGTCGCTGCCTTGAACGCGCTTGACCGGAGCGGCCACACCCGTCGAGGTTTCATTCTGGGGCCAGGCATACACGTCCACGCCTGCTTCGGCCTGGGAAACCGGCCGGGTGCCGGGCTCGGACTTGATGATGGAGGAAGCTTCCAGGAACGGTGCCTTGTTGGTCGCCGAAGCGAACTTGGAACCGAACTCACCGAAGGAGAGGTGCTGGGCCTTCTTCTCGACCAGGCCGAAGCTGGCGACATCCCAGAACGCGGTGGAGCCTCCGACTCCGAGAATGACCTCGTAGCCCTCGGGGGCACGGAAGAACTGGCTAAGTCCCTCGCGGACGGAGCCCACCAGGTTCTTGACCGGTGCCTGGCGGTGGGAGGTGCCCAGGATCGTTGTCGAGGCGGCGGAAAGTGCCTCGATCTGCTCCGGGCGGACCTTGGAGGGCCCGGCGCCGAACCGGCCGTCCTTGGGCAGCAAATCGGCGGGGATAGTGATGCTGTTCTCGCTCACGGGATGCTCCAATGGTGAAGTAGCGGCCTAGATGCGTCGCGGCAGGTGGCAAGCTGCCCCTTCGACTCCCCAATTCTGCCTGACGCCGCAGGCGGGGGCAGAACCGAAGGTGTCATAGTCCGCCACGTGGAAGCATCTGTTCCACGGGCGTTGGACGAGGCGCGAGAATTATCCGGAGTAATTCCAAATAAGCTAAGCTTGGAGCTGGCGAAAATACGCAAGATACTGCGCTCGAGGAGCTGAGCTGGATGACGGATCTGATCGATACCACTGAGATGTATCTTCGGACCATTTTGGAGCTTGAAGAAGAGAACATCGTGGCTCTTCGCGCGCGCATCGCCGAGCGCTTGCGGCACTCCGGCCCCACTGTTTCCCAGACGATCGGACGGATGGAGCGCGACGGCCTGGTGATTGTGTCCGATGACCGGCACCTTGAGCTGACTGAAACGGGCCGGAAACGCGCCACCGAGGTCATGCGCAAGCACCGGCTCGCCGAACGGCTCCTGGCAGATGTCATCGGACTGGACTGGGCCTACGTCCACGACGAAGCCTGCCGCTGGGAGCATGTCATGAGCGAACGCGTGGAACGCCGGCTCTACGAGCTGCTGGACCACCCCACGGAATCGCCCTATGGCAACCCCATTCCCGGACTGGAGGCGCTGGGCGGAGCCGCGTCCCATGCCTTTACGGATGGCGTGGTCAACCTTGTTGATGCCATGAACGAATACTCACCTGAAAACCGGGTCACCGTCAGCCGGCTGGCTGAACCGATCCAGGTGGAACCGGAACTTCTGCTCCAGCTCGACGAGGGCGGGATCCGCCCCGGCGCGAGGGTGTCCCTGGAACGCGTGGGGGAGTACATCTCCGTTCGCGTGCCCAATATCGACGGCGCGCTTGAGCTGCCGCCTGAGGTTGCCTCGCACGTCTTTGTCACGGTCGCCTAGCCGGCCCGGCGAGGCGGCCGGCAAAGATAACGAAATTATTACCGCGGGGGCTTCATCCCCTATAGTTTGTTACTGGCGCCGATACCAAAGCGTTACCTGATCCGAAGCCGAGTTCTGCCAGCGGATCAGGTGGATTAGTCCATTCACTGGCAGAAGCGGAGGAACCACCATCGGCTGTCGAAAGACGGCCTTGGGGTGAAGTCCGCAGCGGAAGTGCAAACAGTGCGGGACCCCCTTCGGGTGGACCTGCGCTTCGCGCCCTTCGCGCGGACCGGGTCCACGATCTCTCTGGCCCGAATCCGACAGCTAACTTCGCAGGCTTGCCAGAGAGGAAAACCTTGACCACGCAGAACACCAGGGGCCGCAGGCGCGCGTCCGGTCCTACTGCTGAGCTGCGGAGCACGAACGCCGTCGAGCACGAGCGGCCCCGCGATCCCCATCGCGAACTTCGCCGCCGCAAGGGTCCTTTCCGGCAGATGGCCGAGTTCGCCGCGGCGAGCGGGGCCGGACAGAAGGCCGGAGTGGCCCTTGCCACGACGGGCCTCATCCTGACGGTCGCCATGCCGGGCACCGGCGCCATGACGGCCACGGCCGACTCAAGCCAGGCCGCCTCGGCTGCAGGCACCCAGCCTGAGATTCCGGCCGCCCCAAGCGCCACGATCGACTTCAGCCGTGCTGCGGTTTCCACCACGGCGGATCCTGACAGCAAGCTCAAGCAGCTCTTGAGCGCGCAGTCCGTCGGCACCATCAAGACATCGTCCTCCAAGGGCACCCTGGGCGCGCCGCTGGACACCCTGACCACGGCCTCGCCTTTCGGGTACCGCGTGAATCCCATCACGGGCGGTTTGGGGGAGTTCCACCGGGGCCAGGACTTCGTGGCCCAGTGCGGCACCCAGGTCCATGCCGCCGCGGCCGGAAAGGTCACTTTCGCCGGCTGGCATCCGTATGGCGGCGGAAACCGCGTTGTGGTGGACCATGGCAACGGCCTGGAAACCACGTACAACCATTTGTCGTCGTTCAACGTCCAAGTGGGCCAAACGGTCAGCCGTGGCGATGTCATTGCGCTGAGCGGCACCACCGGGGCCTCTACCGGCTGCCACCTCCATTTTGAAGTCATGGTCAACGGCGACGTCGTTGACCCCCTGGGCTGGCTGTAAGCCAATCCGATGGAAGCCTCTCGAATGCTTGTCACGCTCCGTGACCTGAATGTGACATTCAGCCAAAACTCATGTACCGTCTAAGACGCATCAACTTTTAGAGAGTTGATGCACTCGAGTGGATTGCCTAGCTCTGCCACTGCTCGAGGTTCCGTTCGCAAAACATCGTCTGGCAGAGGCGGGGGACCCACTTTTGGTCATCTTCACCGATGGCCTTGGGGTTAAGTCGCACAACTTCCGAGAGGGAGAAGTGTGGCCGGATGACTCCCATCCGAATCCGACAGCTTACCTCGCGGGCATAGGGAGAGGCCTCTTACGTGTCTTCACGCTCTACTGTTGCGCGCCACCGTGCCGCGGTCACCAAGACCAACTCGCTTGCCGTTATCGCTAAGACTGTCGGCAGCAATGCCGGTGGCGTAGGCCGTCAGGCAGCCGTTATCGCAGCTGCTTCCGGTCTGGTGCTCACTAGCGGTATCGCAGCCAACGCTGCAGAAACCAACGTCCCCCGCGAGTCCACTTCGACCTCCGCCCTGGAAGTCCAGTCGATCGCCCAAGCAAGCATTTCCGCCGACTCCTCCGTCGCTATCAAGTACGAGCGCCCGGCGGTCTCCACCGAAGCTGCTCCGGTTGTCGCAGCTCCGGTTGCCACGCAGGAAGCTACTCCGGCTCCGCAGGCTGCAACGGGTGCCGCTACCGGCTCCTCGACGCTTTCTGTCACCGCTGCTGTTTCGCCTGTAACGAAGGTTGCCAGCGGCAAGGGCGCAGCAATTGCTGCCGCAGCCTACGCCCAGCTTGGCGTTGCCCAGGACTGCACCGCCCTGGCTTCGAACTCGCTGGCCGCTGTTGGCATCAACTTCCACGGCTGGCCGGCAGACTACCTCTCCCTTGGCCGTACGGTCAGCGCTGCTGAAGCGCAGCCGGGAGACCTGGTCTACTACCAGAACGGTGGCATGGGCATGGCCCACATCGCCGTTTATGTCGGCAACGGCATGGCGGTCCACGGCGGCTGGAACGGCGGCACCACCGCCCTGTACAGCGTCAACGTCGGCTCCGGCCCGGTCTTCATCCGCGTTGGTGGCTAAATAGCTCCGGCTACATAGCTTCACTGGAACATCCCCGCTGGTCCGCCCGCGGGGATGTTCTGTTTTAACCAGCATGCGCTAACGTGTCCGGCACGTGAACTTTGACCGACACTGTGCCTGAACTCCCGCAAGGATTCGGTGATCCGGCCTCCGGGTGTTTACTCTTAGGTTGTCGATCCACAGCCCGTACATGCAGAGGGCAGCCGGCCCTCGCGCCCCTGACGGGTGCGGCCGTGAAGAGGTACGTGCATGCGCACACTCGTTCTGAATGCTGGATATGAACCGCTGGCGGTAGTAACCTTCCGCCGGGCGCTGGTCCTTGTGCTCACCGGAAAAGCGAGCGTAGTGGCCGAAGGCGACGAGCCTGTCGTCGGGCCACAGGAGATTCTCGGACGTCCGTCCGTGATTCTGCTCAATCGCTACATCCGGCCGAGGTACAACACCATCACGGCGGTTACACGCCGCGGCGTCTTGCGCCGCGACGGCCACCGTTGCGCCTATTGCGGGAAAGCAGCCCACACCATTGACCACGTCCACCCCAAATCCAGGGGCGGCGCGGATTCCTGGGAAAACCTGGTGGCAGCGTGCTTGCGCTGCAACAACGCCAAGAGTGACCACACTCCGGCCGAAATGGGCTGGAAACTGAGGTTCACTCCTGCGGCGCCCACCGGGACTATCTGGCAGATCAAGGAGCTTGAGAAACCTGCGCCCGCATGGGATCCCTTCCTCCTGCCTGAATCGGCGGCCTGAACCGGAATCGAGCCCGCTTCCCGGGTAATCTGGGCGGGTGGACTTTGATGCGGTGATATTGGCGGGTGGCAAGTCCTCCCGCCTCGGCGGCGTGCCCAAAGCCCGGTTGAGGTACGACGGCGCCACGCTGCTTCAGCGCGCCGTGGCGGCCGTGCGCGGTGCCGGGAGGGTCGTCGTCGTCGGGCCGGATCCCGGCACTTTGCCGGACGGCACCTTGACCGCACGCGAAGACCCGCCCTACGCCGGACCGGCCGCCGCGATCGCCGCCGGACTCGCCGCGCTGGAAGCGCAAGACGGGGAAGCGCAAGACGGTGAAGCGCAAGACGGGGAAGCGCAGGATGGCGAAGCGCAAGACGGCGAAACGCAGGGTGGCCAGAGGCCGTCCGCGAAGCACGCGCCCTGGGTACTCGTCATGGCCTGCGATATGCCCCTGGCCGCCGACGCCCTTCCGGTACTGCTCCGGGAACTGGCAAGCCGCCAGGACGTGGAAGGGGCCTTATCCGTATCTGCCGACGGTCGGAAACAGCCCCTGCTCGGGATCTACCGCGTATCCGCGCTGCAACGGGAAGTGCGGGCTGCGGAAGAACAAGGTGGACTCGCCAACATCGCGGTGTTCGGCCTGCTTGCTAGGCTTGATCTGCTGGCAGTGCCTGTACCCGCAGGGTCCACCGATGACGTGGATACCTGGGACGACGCCGCGGCGCTTGGAGTGGACGGCGACCTGCCGTGATAACAGCTGTACCGGACAGTGGAGGCCGATCATGAAGAGCCAGGAAGAAACGCTCGAGGAATGGTGCCGGAGCCTGCTGCAAGCCTATGAGCTCGAAGACGTCGAGATCGACATCAACGAGATCCTGTCCCTGGCAGGCGTTGCAGCCCATTCCGTGGTCCGGCCGGCAGCTCCCTTGACCACTTTCATTGCGGGCTTCGCCGCCGGACTTGCTGCGGGCTCCGGGAAAGCGACTGAAGCCGCGTCGATGGATGCCGCCATGGGCCTTGCACGCACTCTCGCGAAGGACTACACGAACCCGGGAACCGGCGCCGGATGACCGAAGCCCCCGGGCATGTCCCGCATGCCGACCACTTGTGGGCCGAGGCGCGGCAACTAGCCTTCGATAGTGCCACTCCCATTCCCGCCGCACCCGTTGCGCTGAAGGACGCCCTCGGCAGGACCCTGGCCGCTGATGTGCACGCCCTGCAGGACCTGCCTCACTACGCGTCCTCCGCGATGGACGGTTGGGCAGTCAACGGCAGCGGCCCATGGATCCTAGCGGAGCCCGGCCATCGGCTTGCCCCGCACCAAGCGAGCCCGATCGTCACCGGCGGCCTGATCCCCCCGGGGGCCAAAGCCGTGCTCCGCAGCGAGAGCGGGGTCCTGACCACGGACGAAGACGGTCTGCCGGTACTCGCGCTCGGCGGCAACGCGAAACCGGGCGAACCGCGCAACGGCCAACACATCCGAAACGCCGGGGAAGAAGCCTCGGCAGGCGAGCTGCTGATCAAATCGGGCGTTGTCTTGAACCCTGCCCATCTCGCCCTGGCCGCCCTGGCCGGGCGGGACGAACTGGACGTCCTGGGCAAGCCCCTCGTGAAAATGCTCCTCACCGGCTCCGAAGTGGTGACCGCGGGTGTCCCGGTCCCGGGCCGGGTGCGGGATACCTTCGGTCCCCAGCTTGGCGCCGTCGTCGAACTCCTTGGCGGGATCCGCGGCGAGCAAATCAAGGTGGGCGACTCCTATGACGAGTGGCTCTCGGCCCTTGAAGAAGGCGAACTGTCGCCGGACGCGCCACCCGCCGACGTCGTCATCACCACCGGGGGAACCGGCCGTTCAGGGACGGACCACTTCCGGCGGGCCATTGCCGAGCTCGGCGGCCGCCTGCTGATAGACGGAATTGCGATGCGTCCGGGACACCCCGGTGTTTTGGCTGAACTGCCGGACGGGCGCTTCGTGTTGGGTCTCCCCGGCAATCCGCTCGCGGCCATGATGGTCCTGTTCACCATCGGTGCACCGCTTCTCGCGGGGCTGGGACACAGGGCGGTGCCGGAGGTCGGCGAGGTTCCTTGCGGTGCCATGCTCGACGCCGACCCGGGACGCACGCGCTTGCTTCCCTTCAGGTTCGTGTACGGCTTGGCCTCGCCGGCCCAGCATGCGGGTCCCGGGATGATGCGCGGCCTCGCCAGCGCCGAGGGAGTCATGGTGGTGCCACCGCACGGCGTGCAACTGGGGGAGACGGTGCCAGCGTTTCCGTTGCCGTGGGGGCCGCCCCTTCCCCGGCCAAAGCCCACGGAAGACAAAGCCAGGAAGACTCCTGCCAAGCCCGCGCGCAAGGCGTCCTCCGGGCCGGTCGACTGGAGCGCTCTGACGGGCTGAGAGATTCCGACGCCGAATGGACGCGGGTGGATTAGAGGATCAGGCCTTGCAATGATGGGGAGATGAACAGGCATGCTCCCGAGCAGGACATCAACGAAGATGACCTCCAGATCCACCCACCCAAGCGCTCCGCCGCGGGCGTCAAGGCAGTCAGCGTTGCATTGGAACGCGGTTGGGCCCAAGCGGGCGTCAGCCGGACCGTCAAGTCAATGCTCCGCGTCAACCAACGGGACGGCTTCGACTGTCCCGGCTGCGCTTGGCCCGAGTCCATCACCGGCAAACGCAGCCCCGCCGAGTTCTGTGAAAACGGGGCCAAGGCAATCGCCGAGGAGAGCACCACGCGCGTGGTCGACGCCCGGTTCTGGGCGCGGCACTCCCTGGCCGAGCTTGAGGGCAAGACCGAATATTGGCTCGGCAGCCAAGGCCGCATTGCCGAGCCTGTGGTGATCCGCCCCGGCGACACACACTATTCGCCGATCAGCTGGACGGATGCTTTCGCCCTCATCGGCGAGCACGTGAATGCCACCACTCCGGACCGCTGCGTTTTTTACACCTCCGGGCGAACGGCCAACGAGACCGCGTTCATGTACCAGCTGTTCGCACGCAGCGTGGGCACCAACAACCTGCCCGACTGCTCAAACATGTGCCACGAGTCTTCCGGGAGCGCCCTCAACCCGACCATCGGCATCGGCAAGGGCACTGTCTCACTGGAAGACATCCACGAAGCGCAACTCGTGCTCGTTGTGGGCCAGAACCCGGGCACGAACCATCCGCGCATGCTCTCCGCCTTGCGTGATTGCAAGAACAACGGCGGCAAGGTTGTCGCGGTCAATCCGTTGCCGGAAGCCGGGCTCCTGAACTTCAAGGATCCCCAGTCGCTCAGCGGCGTGGTGGGCGGCGGCACGGACATCGCCGATGAATTCCTACAGATCAAGGTGGGTGGCGACCTTGCCTTGTTCCAGGCATTGGGCCACCTCTTGCTGGAGGAGGAGAAGCGGCAGCCGGGAACAGTGGTGGACCGCGCCTTCATCGACGCGCAGACCGATGGCTTCGAGGCCTACGCCGAGGCCCGGGCTGCCCTGGATTGGGTTGAGACTGAACGGGCCACGGGCTTGAGCCGCATCGAAATCACCAAGGTGGCCGGCATGCTGGCCGCGTCGAAGGGCACCATCATTTGCTGGGCGCTGGGCCTGACCCAGCAGCCCCACTCGGTGGATACCCTGCGGGAAATCATCAACCTGCTGCTCTTGCAGGGAAACTTCGGCAAGCGTGGCGCCGGCGCCTGCCCCGTCCGCGGCCACTCCAACGTGCAGGGCGACCGCACAATGGGCATCTGGGAGAAGCCTTCCGAGGGCTTCCTGGCAGCCTTGGACAAAGAGTTTGGATTCACTGCTCCCCGGGCACACGGATACGACTCCGTGGAAACCCAGCACGCCTTGGAGAAGGGCGAGGTGGACGTGTTCGTTTCCATGGGCGGAAACTTCGCCGCGGCAGGCTCGGACACCGTCGCGCTGGAGGAAGGGCTCAAGCGGGCCGGGCTGACGGTGCACATCTCCACCAAGCCCAATCGCGCCCATGTGGTGCATGGCAAGACCTCCCTGATCCTGCCTACCCTGGGCCGAACGGACACGGATGACAAACACCCGGGCGGTCGGCAGATCCTCTCCGTGGAAGACTCCATGTCCGTCATCCACTCCACCCAAGGCCGCCTGACTCCCGTCTCGGAGCACTTGCTCAGCGAACCCGTCATCGTCGCACGCATGGCGCAGGCAGTCCTCGGCGATGACCACGCGGTGAACTGGCGTGCCATGGCCGAGGACTACGACGTCATCCGGGACCACATCTCCCGGGTGATCCCCGGCTTCGAGGACTTCAACGCGCGTGTCCGGAGCAAGAACGGTTTCGTGCTGCCCAATCCACCACGCGACACCCGCACTTTCGCCACGGACATCGGCAAGGCACGATTCACGGTGAGCCCGCTGGAGTACCTTGAAGCCCCGGGCGGCCACCTGATCCTGCAGACAGTCCGCAGCCACGACCAGTACAACACCACGTTCTACGGTTTGGACGACCGCTACCGGGGCATTTCCGAAGGCCGTCGCGTCATCCTGGTCCACGAGGACGATCTCAGCGAACTCGGCTTCGAGGACCGGGACATGGTGGACGTCATCTCCACTTTCCGCGGAACGGAACGCCGGGCGGACAAGTTCCGGCTGGTTGCCTATCCCACGGCCAAGGGTTGCGCGGCTGCGTACTTCCCGGAGGCCAACGCCCTGGTCCACCGGGAGCTCGTTGCCCGTGAATCCAACACACCCGGATACAAGGCCATGACGGTGCGGTTCGTCAAGCATGGGGAAGCCGCCGGACACAGGGAAGCCGTCGGAGCGGTGGGTATCTGAGATGGGACGGGTGACCCAGCGCCGCAAGGTGCACAAATTTGTCCTGGATGGCTCCGCCCAGGCGCTGGAGCACCCGGTCCGTTACCGCGAGGACTTCCTGGCCGTCGAGGAGCCGCTCGAGGTGCGCCTGGGGCACATGTCCTTCTCCGTGACCATGCGGACCCCTGGCGACGATTTCGACCTCGTCGCGGGCTTCCTGGTGTCGGAGGGCGTCATTTGGGACGCTGCCCAGCTCATTTCGCTGCGTTTCTGCGCCGGCGAGGACGAGAACGGCGTGCAGACCTTCAACGTCGTGGAAGCGCAGTTGCGTCCCGACGTCGTCCTCCCGGAGACCGGCCGCAACGTCTACACCTCCAGTTCGTGCGGGATCTGCGGCACCGACTCCATCGAGGCAGTGCGCAAATCCTCACACTTCAGCCCCGCCGGTGACCCCCTGAGCATTCCGGCCGAGGTTCTGGCGTCCCTGCCTGACCGTCTCCGGGAAGCACAGGCGGTCTTCGACAAGACCGGGGGAGTGCATGCCGCCGGCCTCTTCAGAATCCACGACGACGGCAGCGGCAGTACTGCCGAGCTTTTGTGCCTACGGGAAGACGTGGGCAGGCACAACGCCGTGGACAAGGTGGTGGGCTGGGCGCTGCGCGAAGGATTGCTGCCCCTGCGCGGCACCGTCCTGCAGGTCTCCGGAAGGGCATCCTTTGAGCTGGTCCAGAAGGCGGCGCTCGCAGGAATCCCGGTTTTGGCCGCCGTCAGCGCACCCTCCAGCCTCGCCGTGGAACTCGCGCAGGAGACGGGCCTGACCCTGGTGGGATTCAGCCGGGGGACCAGCCTGAACGTCTATGCGGGCAGTGACCGGGTGGCTGTTCCGGTGGGGACAAGGGACTTGCAGGGATAGCCGCCAACACTTGGCTATTGTCCAGGAACAACGTAGATTTTATCCATCGAATGGAATCGATTTCCTCCGGACAATGGCCTTGCGTAGGCTGCTCATCCGGGTAAGGGAGTATCTCTACCCAGCCCACCGCCAAAGGGGACTTTAATTGCACGACGACCGCCTGATCACTGAGAAGCGGCTCGAACGTTTTGTCCGGGAGCGGATAGCCCCTGCCATCTATGGCCGCGCACTGCCTCTTGAGCTGAGCAGCTGGGATGCCCCGGGAGAGCCCGTTCCGGTCTCGGAAGCACTCCGCCAGGTCTTCGAACCCCAGGAACACGGTGCCGCGTGGGGCAAGGCCTGGAGCACCAAGTGGCTTCGGCTTCGAGGCGAGGTACCGGAGGGTTGGGGAGCCGCCGATGGTACCGCAGTGGAGATCGTCGTCGATCTCGGGTTCAACAACGATGTCCCGGGATTCCAGTGCGAAGGCATCGCCTGGCGACCGGACGGCACCATCATCAAGGCCATCTCTCCACGCAACCAGTACGTGCCGCTGAAGCTGTTGGGTGGCGGCCTTTCGGTGGACTTCTACGTGGAGGCCGCCGCCAATCCCGATCTCAGCCAGGGGTGGAGCTTCGCGGCAACTCCCTTGGGGGACAAATCCACCTCCGGAGACGAGCCCCGCTACCGGCTCGGACGCATAGCCATAGCCGAGCTCAACGAGGTGGTCTGGGACCTTCACCAGGACATCTGGACCCTCAGCGGGCTGATGCACGAGCTGCCTTTCGAACTGCCCCGGCGGCACGAGATCCTCCGCGCCTTTGAGCGCATGCTTGATGTCATGGACCCGGACGACGTCGCGGGCACTGCAGCCGCCGGCAGGGAAGCCCTCGCCGAGGTCCTGAGCCGGCCCGCTTACGCCTCGGCCCACGAACTTCTGGCCACCGGCCACGCGCACATTGACTCGGCCTGGCTCTGGCCGGTCCGTGAAACGATCCGCAAGTGCGCTCGCACGTTCTCCAACGTTGTCGCCCTCATGGATGAGAATCCCGATTTCGTCTTCTCCTGTTCCTCCGCGCAGCAATTGGCGTGGATGAAGGAGTTCTATCCTGAGCTGTTCATCCGGATTCGGGAGAAGGTAAAGGCCGGGCAATTCGTGCCGGTCGGCGGAATGTGGGTGGAATCGGACACCAACATGCCCGGCGGCGAGGCCATGGCCCGCCAGTTCGTGGAGGGCAAGAGCTTCTTCCTGCAGGAGTTCGGCGTCGACTGCCAGGAAGCGTGGCTCCCTGACTCGTTCGGCTATTCCGGGGCCCTCCCGCAGATCGTCAAGTCCGCTGGTTCCCGGTGGTTCCTGACCCAGAAGATCTCCTGGAACCAGGTCAACAAGATGCCGCACCACACCTTCAATTGGGAGGGCATCGACGGCACGCGGCTTTTCACCCACTTCCCGCCCGTGGACACCTACAACTCCGAGCTCCACGGCCGCGAACTCGCCCATGCCCAGCGCAACTACCGGGAGCACGGCCGGGGCACTATTTCGCTCGTCCCCTTCGGTTACGGCGACGGCGGCGGCGGACCCACGCGCGAAATGGTTGCCGCAGCCCACCGGACGGCGGACCTGGAAGGCTCGCCGAAGGTGCGGATGGGAACCGCAGAAGAGTTCTTCAAGCGGGCAGAGGCCGAGTACCACAACCTCCCGGTCTGGGTCGGGGAGATGTACCTCGAGCTGCACAGGGGCACCTACACGAGCCAGGCCAACACCAAACAGGGGAACCGCCGCTCGGAGCACCTGCTGCGCGAGGCTGAGCTGTGGTGCTCGACGGCGGCAGTACGGACTTCCGGTTCGTTCACCTATCCTGCGGCGGACCTCAAGCGCTTGTGGCGGCTTGTGCTGTTGCAGCAGTTCCACGACATCCTGCCGGGCAGCGCCATCGCGTGGGTCCACCAGGATGCGGAGCGGAACTATGCCGCGATCGCCCGGGAGCTGGAAGGCATCATCGCGGATGCCGCTTCGGCACTCCTGGGCGAGGGAGACACGATCTTCCTGCTCAATGCGGCCCCCCATGAGCGCAGCGGGGTTCCCGCGCTCGCCGCTGCGGAAGCGGTCCACGAGGACAGTCCGGTCAACGTCACAGAACGCGCCGGCGGCTATGTTCTGGACAACGGCGTCATCCGCGCGGTGCTAGACGCCAACGGACTGCTGACCTCCCTCTCGGATTACGCAACCGGCCGCGAAGCCATTGCGCCCGGGATGTTCGGCAACCACCTTGAACTCCACCGGGACACGCCCAACGAATGGGATGCCTGGGACATCGACGAGTTTTACCGCCGGAACGTCGTCTCCGTAGTCGAGGCGCGATCGGTGACGCTGGAAAGCGCGGGCTGGGACGCCGTCGTCGTGGTGGAGCGGACTGTCGGCTCCTCCACCATTACGCAGCGCATTTCCCTCGAAGCGGGCGCGGAATCCCTCGGCATTTCCACCACGGTGGACTGGCAGGAGCACGAGAAGCTCCTGAAGATCGGTTTCCCGCTGGATGTCCGTGCCGACCGATCCGCCTCGGAGACCCAGTTCGGGCACGTATTCCGGGCGACGCACACCAACACGTCCTGGGAAGCTGCCAAGTTCGAATTCTGCGCCCACCGCTGGATCCACGTGGCAGAGCCGGGTTACGGCGTCGCCATCGCCAATGCGTCAAGCTATGGGCATGACGTCACCCGGACCATCCGCGACGACGGCCGAACCACCACCAACGTCCGGGTGTCATTGCTGCGGGCGCCAAAGTTCCCGGACCCCCGGGCCGACCTCGGTCTGCACGTCCTGGATCTGAGCATCCGGCCCGGCGCCAGCATCGGCGGCGCCGTGGAAGAGGGCTACCGGACCAACCTCAAACCGAGGCTGGTGGCGGGGGCGAACCCTGTGGAGCCGCTCTTCACGGTGTTCAACCAAGCCCTGGTCATCGAAGCCGTCAAGCTTGCCGAGGACGGCTCCGGAGATGTCATCGTGAGGCTTTACGAATCGCTGGGTGAACGCTCCACGGGCCTCATCACAGCCAACTTCGAATCACGGATGGTGCATTCAGTGGACCTCCTGGAGCGTCCCGTTGAGGCTCCCGGGGTGACTCCCGGAGCGGGTGCCGCCGAACTGACCCTGCGCCCGTTCCAGTTGGTGACCTTGCGTTTCAGCCGCTGAGTGCGTGCCTAGTTGGCGTGCCCACCTCAGACGTCGTGCTGCAATCGCTTGACGAATTGCTTGGTGCGTTCCTCCCGCGGATCCCGCAAGACCTCCGCGGCCGGCCCTCGTTCCACCACCACGCCGCCGTCCATGAAGATGACCTCATCGGCAACCTGGCGGGCGAAGGCAAGCTCGTGCGTCACGATCACCATGGTCCAGCCTTCGTCGGCAAGTTCCTTGATGACACCCAGCACTTCACCCACGAGTTCCGGGTCCAGGGCAGAAGTAGGCTCGTCGAAGAGCAGCAGTTGGGGTTTGAGGGCCAAGGCGCGCACGATTCCCACGCGTTGTTGCTGGCCGCCTGACAGTTCGAAAGGGTAGGCATCGCGTTTGTCCGCGAGGCCCACCCGGGCGAGGAGCCGCTCGGCCTCCGCCACTACTTCCGCCCGGGGGCGTCGCTGGACCTGCAGCGGACCCTCGATGATGTTCTTGAGCACCGTCATGTGCGGGAACAGGTTGTAGTGCTGGAACACCATGGCACTGCGGTCCCGGAGGGCGGCAATCTCGCGCTTGCCTACCGTCCCGGCGAAATCGAGTGTCAGCCCTGCGCCGGATCCGCGGACTGTACCGGGGTCGGCGTCCCCGAAGGTGACCGTGCCGGCGTCGGGCACTTCGAGGCCGTTGAGTGAGCGCAGGACCGTCGTCTTTCCCGATCCGGAGGGCCCGATCAAGGCGACCACCTGTCCGCGGCGGACATCGATGTCGATGCCGCGCAGCACCACGTTGCTGCCGAAGGCTTTGGCGAGGTCCCGGGCGGACAACACCAGCCCGGAGTTCCCTTGGGGGGCGTTGCTGGGCTCAGTGGGCGACATAACGGTCCAATCTACGCTCCAGGGCGGACTGGCCCGTGGAGAGGACGAGGCAAATGACCCAGTAGACCAAGGCGGATTCGAGGTACAGGATCATGAATTCCTGGCTGAATGCCGCGATCTGCTGTGCGTTGCGGAAAAGCTCCGTGACGAGGATGAGTGAAGCCAGCGAGGTGTCCTTCACAAGGGAAATGAAGGTGTTGGACAGCGGGGGCACCGAAACCCTGGCCGCTTGCGGGAGGATGATCCGCACGAGCGTTTGCGGCCGCGACATTCCGATGGTGTGCCCTGCCTCCCATTGGCCCTTGGGCACCGACAGGATCGCTGCACGGATGACCTCGGCCGCGTAGCCGCCCACATTGAGGGAAAACGCGATGATGGCGCTCGGCCACGGCTCCAGCTTCACGCCGATGCTCGGGAGGCCATAGAAGATCACGAACAGCTGCACCAGGAGGGGAGTCCCCCGGATCACTGAGACGTAAAAGCGCGCGACGGCCGAGAGCAGCCTGTTCGGGCTCAGGCGCAAGAGGGCAACCAGCAGCGCCAACGCCAGGCCGATGGCGAATGAGGCCAGGGTCAGGGGGATGGTTCCAGTGACGGCGCCGCCGATGATTGGCCCGAAGGAACTCCAGACGAGGTCCCAGTTGAAGGTCATCTGTTGGGCCGCCGGCTACTTGGTAACGTCTGCGCCGAAGTACTTCTGGGAGATCTTGGCGAGGGTGCCGTCGGCTCGAAGGTCCGTGAGGGCTTTGTCCACTGCGGCCTTCAGCTCGGTGGATCCCTTGCGGAAGACCATGGCGCTTTGCGTCTTGTCCGTGGTCTCCGCGGCGATCTTCAAGCCGGAGTCCGGGGTGCTCTTGGCGTAGTCGAGGTAGGTCAATTTGTCGTTGACGGTTGCGTCGACGCGGCCTTGGCGGACCAAGGTGGCAGCTTGCGCCCAGCCTTCGACGGACTGGACGTTGGCGCCTGCGTCAACTGCCATCTTGTAGAAGTTGCTGGTCAATGACTGTGCGGTGGTCTTGCCTTTGAGATCGGCGAAACTGTTGATCGAGTTGTTGTCCGACTTGGTCACGACGACGCCGTTGGAAATCGTGTACGGGGCCGAGAAGTCATACTTGGCCGTTCGCTCGGGGTTGATGGAGATCTGGTTGGCGATAGTGTCGAAGCGCTTGGAATCAAGGCCCGCGAAGATGCCATCGAACTGGGTTTCCTGGAAGGTTGCCTTTACTCCGAGCTTGCCGGCCACGGCCTGGGCGATTTCGACGTCGAAGCCCGTGATGGGGCCGGCCCCGTTCTCGTGGAAGCTGAACGGCCTGTACGTGCCTTCGGTGGCGATGACGATCTCGCCCTTGGACTTGATGGCGGACAGCGAGGTGTCTCCGCCCGACGTCGACGACGGTGAGGAACCGCCGCCGCAAGCGGACAGTGCCAGCGCGACGGCGGCAAGTGTTGCGGACAGGGCGATGCGGCGAGTGGGCAGGCTCTTCATGAAAGCCATCTTAGTCACGGGACCGTACCCGGTTGCTGCCGGCCTACGCGGAAGGACGCTTAAAAAGGCTGAGTGGGGGCGGTCCCCAACAGCCCGCCACCACTCATCCCCCCAAAAGTGCTCCCGCACGCGCCACGAACCTCCGAAACCCGTTCATTGATTCAAAGGTCAGGCTGCATCGCCTTCACACATTCATAATTATGGCACGATATAATGGATTTATGAAAGAGGTTACGCGGTATGTTTTTACGTTACCGTGCGGGAAGTCCGGCTGGCAACGATTTTGGACAGCCAGATGCCTCCCAAGCCAAGCGCAGTCGCCAAAGCGGCGGAGTAGTTGATGAGCGGCCGCAGCCACGTATTCGATAGCGGGATGAGCGGAAAACTCTGCGACACGATCAGCAAACCGAGCCCCAGCAGCAATGTCGCGGAGGCGGCCCGGAGCAACGCGGGGCCCGAGCCTCGAACGGACCGCCACATGCCCGGGACAAGGCATACGGCAACGTAGCCCGGGTAGAACCTGCCCAGGGCCGCATAAGTATCAAGGGCTGGCCCCGGGTCCAGGTCGCTCAGGCCGACAGTGGAGCCCGAAGTGTCCATCGAGAAGAAAAAGAAAGCCGTGAGGACCGCGGTCGCTCCCAAAACCGCCAGGCCGATCGGCCCCCGGATGGCACGTTCCCCGCCAGGTGAAGCAAAGGCCCTCGCCACCTTGATGCCCATGAGAAGGAATGTTCCGTAGAGCATGAACCGAAGCAGCAGGTTGCAAAGGTTGAAGCTGCCCAGCCACGAGTCGATGACCAAGTAAGGACCCTCGATGCTGAGCAGGATGTCCAGGGTGATGAGCGCGAACAGGACGAACATCATCCGGTTCTCGCCCCGGACGGCGCTGGGAATGCGAATGGCCGTCAAAATGAGGCAAATGGAGAGCGTGGCCCACGCCAGCACGGTGGTCATCCCAGGTTCTCCCAGATTCTGTTGCTGTGGTCGAGCTCGTGCTCATGGCGGCGCAGGGCCTTGCCGAGGGCCTGCAGCCGCTCTCCGGCCAACAGGGCCAGTTCACCTTCTGTCATCCTGTCCAGTGCCTCCCGCCGCGCCCCGGGGGCCCATCCCGCCTCGGCTTCGGTGACGAGGCCGCTGGCCACGAGGCCTCCGGCCGGTCCGACGCCGGCCGCCCGGGACGTCGCCAAGGCCAGTTCCGGGGGCAAACGGTTGGCTGTCAGGTGCGCGGAGAAGTTCTGGGGTGCGATCCCCGTCGCAGCGCTCACCCGGTGGCGCAGCTCGCCGTCGTCGATCGCGTCCACCCAGTTCCTGACCGAACTCGGGTGCGGGGTCTCCGCCAGGACCAAGGGCGGGACGTCGTCCCGGGGGTCCGAGCGCTCGACGACTGCGCGCAGCAGATCCATGGTGGAGACCTGGCTGACGAGTTCCGCGTCAGTGGGGGGAACCGGGGTCCCGCGAAGCGCCGCATAGGCCTCGAATTGGCCCAATGCATCGAAGGGGTTCATGTCGAAGGCCCGGCTGATGCTCACGAGTGAACTCTCGGCCACCTTGCCGCGCACCAATTGCTGGGCCAGCGTGGTGCGCTTCACTCCCGAAAAGCGGCAGACATCGGCCGTGCTGGTGTTCGGGGCGATCCCGTGCAGCCAGCGTTGGAACGCCTTGGAAGGGAGGGACATGACCACTTTCTGATAGAAGGTTTGTCGCGCGGCAGGTTTCCGGAGGACGGTTCCTGCGAAGTTGATTTTACGATGCGGGCACATTGAATTATGCTTGATTCTCGAACCCGCTGGTCCGCACACCCCCCAAGTACGGACCAGCGGGTTCTTCCATGCCCCGGTCTTTTCGCCGGCCTTTCCGCTCAAGAGCGGAGCAGTGAGAGGATAGACCAATGACTGCAACGCTTGTCGCCAAAGAGCTTTCCGGCGGCCACGGTCACCGCACCTTGTTCTCGAAGCTCTCCCTCACCGTCGCGCCAGGGGATGTCGTGGGTGTCGTCGGCGCCAACGGCGCCGGGAAATCCACCCTGCTGCGCATCCTCGCAGGAGCTGACCGCCCCCAAGAGGGCACGGTCAGCCTCGCTCCCAGCGACGCCTTTGTGGGCTGGCTGCCCCAGGAACACGAACGCACCCCCGGCGAAACCGTAGCCGCCTACATTGCCCGCCGCACGGGTTGCGCCCAGGCCACGGCCGAGATGGAGGCAGGCGCGGAGGGGCTCGCAGCCGGGACCGCCGATGCCGACGACGCGTATTCCTTGGCTTTTGACCGCTGGATGGCATCGGGTGCCGCGGACCTGGAGGACCGGATCCCCGCGGTGTTGGCCGAACTTGGCCTGGAATCCGGTCCGGATGCGCTCATGACGGGCTTGTCCGGGGGACAGGCCGCGCGCGTTGCCTTGGCGGCGCTCCTGCTGAGCCGATTCGACGTCGTGCTCCTCGACGAACCCACCAATGACCTGGATCTCGACGGACTCGCCCGCCTTGAATCATTCGTCCAGGGCCTTCGCGGCGGCGCCGTGTTGGTCTCGCATGACCGCGAGTTCCTGGCACGCTGCATTACCAAGGTGCTGGAACTGGACCTGGCACAGAACAGTGTGGCGGTCTACGACGGCGGCTACGATTCCTTCCTTGAAGAGCGGGCCGTGGCAAAGCGGCACGCCCGCGAACGCTACGAGGAATTCGCCAACACCAAGGCGGATCTCGTGTCCCGGGCCCGGACGCAGCGCGAATGGAGCTCGCAGGGCGTCCGCAACGCCATGAAGAAGAGCCCGGACAACGACAAAATCCGCAGGGCAGCGAGCGTTGAGTCCTCGGAAAAGCAGGCCCAGAAAGTCCGTCAGATGGAGTCCCGCATCGCCCGGCTTGACGAAGTGGAGGAACCGCGCAAGGAATGGCAGCTGCAGTTCAGCATCGGCCAGGCGCCGCGGTCCAGTGCCGTCGTCGCAACCTTGCGGGACGTCGTCGCGCACCAAGGCGACTTCACCCTGGGACCCGTGAACCTCCAACTCAACGGCGGCGAACGGATTGGCATCACCGGACCCAACGGCGCAGGAAAGTCCACCCTCCTGCGGCTGCTGCTCGGGCTTCAACAGCCGGACGCCGGAGACGCCTCCATGGGTGCATCCGTGGCGATCGGCGAGATCGACCAAGCCCGCGGACTGCTGGCGGGGGACCTCACCCTGGCAGACGCCGTCGAATCCGTCCTGGTCGAATGGAACTCCGCGGATGTCCGCACCCTGCTGGCCAAATTCGGCCTCAAGGCGGACCACACCTCCCGGACCGTGGGTTCCTTGTCCCCGGGCGAACGCACCCGCGCGGCGCTCGCGTTGCTGCAGGCCCGCGGCGTCAACCTCCTGGTCCTCGACGAACCCACCAACCACCTGGACCTGCCGGCGATCGAGCAGCTTGAGGAAGCCCTCGACAGCTACGACGGCGCGCTCCTGCTGGTCACGCACGACCGCCGCTTGCTCGAAAATGTTCGGCTCGATTCCCGCTGGCACCTCGACAACGGCACCGTGACCGAACTGCACCACACCACCGGATTAGGAAACAAAAAGCCATGAGCATGGATGGCGTCGCCTGGCGTTCGCTCTACAACATCACCCGGGCCAAGAGCGGCTCGCAGCCGTTCTCCAAGGAAACCATCAAGCGCGTGCTGGCGTTCGCCAGGCCCCATCGCAACAAGCTGATCGCTTTCGTGCTCGCCTCGATCGTGGGAGCCTTCCTTGCCGTCGCCACTCCGGTGCTGGCAGGCCGGGTGGTCGACGCGATCATCGCCCGCACAAGCGCGGACGTCGTGATCGGCCTCGCGGGGCTTATCGCGGCGGTGGCTGTCGCCGACGCCGGGCTCGGCCTGCTCACGCGCTGGTTGTCCTCGGTGATCGGCGAAGGCGTGATCGTGGACCTGCGGACGCGGGTTTTCGACCATGTGCAGCGCATGCCCATAGCGTTCTTTACGCGGACCCGCACAGGCGCCCTCGTCAGCCGGCTCAACAACGATGTCATCGGCGCCCAGTCGGCGTTCGCGGGCACGCTCTCCGGAGTTGTCAGCAACGTGGTGTCCTTGGCCTTGACCCTCATCGTCATGCTCCACACCTCCTGGCTGGTCACCGTGCTCGCCATGGTCTTGTTGCCGATCTTCCTCATTCCCGCCCGGCGGATGGGCTCCAAGCTGGCAGATCTCCGGCGGGAAGCCGCCGAGCACAACGCCGCGATGGGAACGCAAATGACCGAGCGTTTCTCGGCGCCCGGCGCGACGCTCGTGAAACTGTTCGGCCGCCCGAACGAGGAATCCGCCGAGTTCGCCCTGCGGGCCGGCCGGGTGCGTGACATCGGCGTCCGCACGGCGATGCTGCAGTTCACCTTCATCACGGCGCTGACCCTGGTTTCGGCCCTTGCCCTTGCGCTGGTCTACGGCCTGGGCGGTTGGCTCGCGCTTGGCGGCCAGCTCGCAGCGGGCGACGTCGTGGTGCTGGCCCTGCTCCTCACCCGCCTTTACGCGCCGCTCACCGCGCTCTCCAGCGCGCGGGTGGAAGTGATGAGCGCCCTGGTCAGCTTCGAGCGGGTCTTCGAGATCCTGGACCTTGAGCCGCTCATCCAGGAAAAGCCGGGCGCTACTGCCGTGCCTCCGGGACCCGTTGCGGTGGAGTTCGACGACGTCCGCTTCGCCTACCCTTCCGCTGACAAGGTGTCCCTCGCGTCGCTGGAGGACGTGGCCACGCTCGATACCCGCGGCGGCGAGGAAGTCCTGCATGGAATCAGTTTCCGGGTAGAGCCCGGGCAGACCGTGGCGTTGGTTGGTTCCTCAGGTGCCGGCAAGTCCACCGTGGCACAACTGTTGGCCCGCTTGTACGACGTCGATTCCGGCGCCGTCCGCTTGGGCGGCTTTGGGCCGGGGACCGGGATGGACGTTCGGGACGCTACGTTCGATTCCCTCCGGGAAACTTTGGGAATGGTCACGCAGGACGGCCACCTGTTCCACGAAAGCATTGCCTCCAACCTCCGGCTTGCCCGGCCGGGCGCGAGCGACGAGGAAATGTGGGACGTACTGCGGCGGGCCAGGCTCGAAGACATGGTTCGGTCCCTGCCCGACGGCCTGGAGACCGTGGTGGGTGAGCGCGGCTACCGGCTCTCGGGCGGCGAGCGTCAACGGCTCACCATAGCCCGGCTCCTCATCAAGCAGCCGAGGGTCGTCATCCTCGACGAAGCCACCGCAGCACTGGACTCCACGAACGAAGCCGCAGTGCAGGCAGCCTTGGGCGAAGCGCTCGAGGGGCGCACCGCCGTCGTGATTGCCCACCGCCTGTCCACTATCCGGGCCGCTGACGCGATCCTGGTGGTCGAGGACGGGTACATCGTGGAGCGCGGAACCCACGCCGAGCTCCTCGCCGCGGACGGCCGCTACGCGGAGCTGTACAACACGCAGTTCGCAGAAGCGACGGCTGTGGCCCAGGAAGCTGTTCCGGAGCTGTAGGACCCGGGGGCGACGGTGTCACGTTGAGCAACTTTTTGGCGCCCGGCGCCGGAGTCAGCCCCGGAAACCCGGGGTTTCGGGAGCCGGTCACGGCCAAAAACCTGCACCACGTGACGGTGGAAGCGGGGGACTCAGCTCCGGGTGTGTTGACGAACTTCCGGCGCGACTTCCACGCGGTTCCGGCCGGCGGACTTGGCGGTGTACAACGCCATGTCGGCCTCTTTGAGGAGCCGTTCGCTGCTGACCCGGTGGTCGGGCACAAAGGCCGAGAGACCGGCGCTCAAGGTCAGGGTGCCCGAGGGATTGCCTGAATGCGCAATGCCCAGGTCCCGCACGGCCTCGAGAGCGCGTGCGAGCCTTGTTTCTGCGCCGGATACCGTCTGGCCCGGCAGCAGGAAGAGGAACTCCTCCCCGCCGAAGCGGTAGATTCCGTCGCTTTCGCGCCCTTCGCCGGCAAGCGAGGCCGCAACCGACTGCAAGGCGAGGTCACCGGCTTGGTGGCCGTAAAGATCGTTGTATCTCTTGAAATTGTCCACGTCGCAGATCGCCAGGCTGTAGTCCGTTCCGTAGCGGGTGCTTGTCTGGTGCAGCTGTTCCAGGTCCTCGGAGAGCTTCAGCCGGTTATGGAGCTTCGTCAGGGGATCGGTGCGGGCTTGCTCCGCGAGCGCGGCACGGTAGCGTGCAAGATCCGTGTGCAGCGAAGTCACCCGTTGCGCCACCAACAGCCGGGTATGCAACGCGAACGGGTCAAGGGGCTTGGCCACGTAGTCGTCAGCACCGGCCTGCATGCCCGCGACGACGTCCTCACGTGAATCCTTCGATGTGACAAGGACAAGATACGTGTAGGAGTCCTCTTCCGCGGAGCGGATGGCGCGGCAGAGTTCCAGCCCGTTGAGCCCGGGCATCATCAGGTCGGTCACCACCACTTGCGGCCGGTGTTGCCTGTACATCTCCCAGGCGGAGCTGCCGTCCGCGGCCACGATGCATTCGTGGCCGGATTGCTCCACTGCCGCCTTCGCCACGAGACGCGAACCGAAGTCGTCGTCCGCCACCAGGACCTTCACGAGGCCACCGACAGGGCTTGGTCCAACGCTTTCTCGACGAGGTCAAGTTCGACTTCAAGGGCCACCAGGAGTGCGGGATCGACAGGCTTGCCGCTTGATGAGCTGCGTTCCAATTCTTCGCACATCCGGGCGGCACGGGCGGCTCCGATGTTGGCCGCGGCGCCCTTCAATTTGTGGGCGACTTGCCTGAAAGCGTCTACGCTTCCGTTGTCCAAAGCCCGTCGGAGTGCGTGCAGGCTCGGTTGGATGTCTTGCCTGAAGGCTTGGGCCGCGGCAGGCAGCAACCCCAGCCCGTCTGCCGGGCCGAGGTCACGCAGCGTGTCAAGCCTCGCCGGGTCGAGTGCGGGTCCGGCACTTTGCGTCGGTGTTCCGGGTATCCATCGCGAGAGGACCTGGTCCAATTTTTCCACGTCCACCGGTTTGGTCAGGTAATCGTCCATGCCGGCCGCAAGGCAGCGCTCACGGTCCTCATCCAGGGCGCCTGCGGTCATGGCAATGACGGGGAGCCTTCTGCGGCCATCGTTCCGGGCACGGATGGCCTTGGTGGCCTCGAAGCCGTCCATGACGGGCATGTGGCAGTCCATCAGGACCGCGGCATACTCTGTGGCCGCGGTCGCGGCGACTGCTTCGCTGCCGTCAGCTACGACGTCGGCCTCGTAGCCGAGCTTCGCAACCATGCTGCGGGCCACGAGCTGGTTGACCTCGTTGTCCTCGACGACCAAAATCAGGCCCCGCGAAGGTTGGCTGGTGGTCACCGGGGTTGCGGGAGAAACCGCGGGAGCCGCGATCGGACGTTTCGCGACGAGACGCATGAGGCGGTCGTAGAACTCGGAGCTGCGCACGGGCTTCGTCAACCACTCCTGGACCCCGGCGGCCACGAGTCCGGCTTTGTCCACATTCATGGTGGACGTCAGCATGATGATCCGCGTGGATGCGAGCGCGACGTCGGTGCTCAGTTTGTGGGCCAGCTCCAAGCCGTTCATGCCGGGCATGCACATGTCCAGCACCGCAATGTCGAAGGGACGTCCTGCGGCGGATTCTTCGCGGCAACGGTCCAAGCCCTGTTGGGCGTCGCCGACAGCCTCCGGATTCATCCGCCAGCCCGCCAATTGCGCCTGCAGCACCAGCCGGTTGGTCGAGTTGTCGTCCACCACGAGGACCCGGAGTCCTGTCAGTTGCTCGGGCGAGATCGACGGCGGAGCTGCGGCAGGCCCGCTCACTGCCAAGGGCAGGGTGGCCCAGAAAGTGCTGCCGTTGCCCGGAGAGCTGTCCACCCCGATCTCGCCGCCCATCACCTCGGTAAGCCGCCGCGAGATCGCCAGTCCAAGGCCGGTCCCGCCGTACCGCCGGGTGGTTGAGGCGTCGGCCTGCGAGAACGACTCGAAGAGCCTCAGATGGTCGGCCGCCTCGATCCCGATCCCGGTGTCACGGACTTCGAAGCGTACCCGCACGTCCGTGGATTCTTGTTCCATGAGCTTCACGCTAATGACGACTTCCCCTGCGGGAGTGAACTTCACGGCGTTTGAGGCCAGATTGAGCAGGATCTGCCGGATGCGGCCGGCGTCGCCCACCAGCATCGCAGGAACTTCAGGTCGGCAGTACGCGATCAGCTCCAGGCCTTTGGCCTGTGCAGTCTCGGCGAGGAGGATTGCGAGTTCCTCCACCAGCGTGCGCGGATTGAAGGGCGCGGGGTCCAGATCGACCTTGCCGGCTTCGAGTTTCGAGAAGTCCAGAATGTCATTGATAAGGCTCAGCAGGGCTTCGCCTGCGCCCTTGACGCCCTCGGCATATTGGCGCTGGGTCTCTTCCAAGGGGGTGTCCAGCAACAACCCGGTCAGCCCGATCACGCCGTTCATCGGTGTGCGGATCTCATGGCTCATGGTGGCGAGGAACTCCGACTTCAATCGGCTGGCTTCCTCGGCGGCTTCCCGGGCGGTCACCAACTCGGCCTGGGCCGCCCTGCGTTCCGTGATGTCCTGGGCGATCGTGGCTACTCCGCGGATGCCGCCCTTTCCGCGGATCGGGGACATTGTGAGCGAGACCGGAACAATGGAGCCGTCGATGCGGACCCGTTCTGTTTCGTAGCTGTGGGTTTCCCCGCCGGCCCTGATGGCTGCCAGGAGTTCTTTTTCCTCGTCCCGAAGCTCGTCGGGAATGATGAAGGAAACATTCCTGCCGATTGCCTCCGCGGCGCTGTATCCGTAGATCCGTTCAGCTCCGGGATTCCAACTGGTGATGACACCGTCCAGGGTCTTGCCCACAATGGCATCCGCCGAAGAGTTGACGATCGCGCCCAAGCCTTCGAGTTCCGCCGCGCGCTCGGCAACTTTGGATTCGAGATCCCGGGTGAGGTTGATGTTCTCCAGGATCATGAGGATCTGGCGTGTGACGGCCAGGGCCAACACGGTAAGTCCTACGGCCTGGAGGAAGGGGTCGCTCGGACGCCCGACGCGTATAGGTGCCACCATGACGGCACCGAAAACGGGGACGTAGGGGAGGAGCTCCAACGCCAGGGTGTAGAGGCGCCGGTCCGTCCGGGGACGCGGGGCGTAGGGGACCAGAGGGGCGAGGGCGATCAGGAGGAAGGCCGCGATCCAGCCAGCCGCCAGGGGAGTCCCGGTGAGCCCCGTGATGTTATCGGAAGTCAGCTTCACATAGGTACTGTCGGTGATCGCCAGGATGAGGAGCCCGCCACCCAGACAGACCCACCTGAGTCGTTCTCCCGGTGCCCTCCGCAACGTGAGCATGAGGACGATGGAGACCATCACGATATCGGCAACGGGATAGGCCAGGCCGGTGAGATGGGCGAGGGTTTCCTGGCCTTCTGCCCTGTACATGGAACCGAGGACGGTGGCCCAGCTCATGAACAGGACGGCGGACGCGATCACTGCCGAATCGAGGAGTGCACGCACGAAGGCAACCCGGGAAACCCGGGGACGCGGAAACAGGTAGAGGGCAATCGCGGCCGGGATCGAATAGCCGACGAAAGCGGCGTCGGCCAGGGAGGGGTAGGGATAGTCATGGTCGAGCGTCAACCCAAAGAAGGTCCAGATCGCTTGGCCGATGCTCCAGAGCAAGGTGGCAAAGGCCATGACCCGCCACGCACGGGAGCTTTCGTCTTTGCGCCGTGCTGCCCGGGCACAACTGACTGTGGCGAGCAGTGCGGCTGACAGGATGGCGAGGTCCCCGGCTGACTGCGCCGCGGACGTCCCCTGGTTTGCCCCGAGGATCATCGCCAGGACGGCCACCGCCGCAGCGGTGACGACAATTGTCCAGGCCAGGGTGGGCTTGCGCAGGCTGTGGGCGCTCATGCCGACTCCCGGGTTGCGACGGCAGGGACGCCAGGGGGAAACCCGGGCAGGACATCATCGGGAGTATGGAACAGCCAGAGTGCGAGTCCTCGATATGCGCTCCAGTCGCCGTCGCGAACCCGCAGGGACGCCGTGCGGCCTTCCCTCGACGTGGACCAGACCCGAACGATGTCCAGGGCAACCGGCGCGGCCCCAGGCAGCCCGAGGTGAACCCGACCGGTCTCGGGCAGCGCGTCGGCCTCCATTTGGACTGCGGCGCCTCCCATGGAGATGTCGAGCAATTCTCCTGCCACGCCCTCGATCGTGACAGGAACCTTGACTGTGACCCTGTGGGCGCTCCTGCGTGATGTGGCGAACTCGGCGGCTCTGATCCGGAGCGTTCCCAGCACCAGGACCACCCCGGCCAGAATCAGCCAGACGCCGGCGGCAATCGTGGAACCCGGACTTGTCCGCCAAGGCACCCAGCCGAAGACTCCGGCGGTCGCATAGAGAATAATCGCGGCCACGATGACGATCAGCACAATGAGGATCCGCGGGGCCCGTCCGCGGAGTCGAAGTTCCGCGGCGCCTTTCGGTGTGACTTGAAACTCCAGGGACTTCCGGGAAACAAGCCACCAAAGGCAAGCCATCCCGACGGGAACCCGGAAAATCCGCAGGGCGAACGCGGTCGGCCAGTGGATCTGGTGGCGCATGAGTCTCTTGGCGCCCCACAAACGGACCCAGAACATGGCGGCGAAGGCGAGGGTGAATTCGACCGGCCCGGCGGTGGAGGTCTGGGCGCCGGAGACCATGACGGCCATGGGAATGATGAAGGCAATCAAAGTGGCAATGCCCTCCAGCCACCATAAGGTTCCGTTGATGTACTCGTGGAAGTTTCGCCAGGTCATCCAGCTCTTGGCAGCCCAGAGCCGCTCGTACGTCAGGATCTGCATCGCGCCCATGCCCCAGCGCCGGCGCTGCAGCAGGTACTGATCCGCGGTCGCCGGGGCCAGGCCCACAGCCAGGGTCTGGTGGTGGTAGACGGTCTTCCATCCGCGCCGGATGAGCTTGAGGGTCGTGTGCATGTCCTCGGTGATCGTCTCGGTGGCCACCCCGCCTACCTCGCGGAGCGCCTTCACGCGCAGCAGCGAGGTTGAGCCGCACCAGAACGGCCCTGCGCCGGGAACGTTGCGCGAAGGCATCAGGACGTTGAAGAACAAGCCCTGTTCGCCTGAGATGCCGTCGTCGTCGAAGGCTCCGGAGTTGTAGAACGCTTGCGGGCCCTGGATGAGGGCAATCTTTTCGTCGGCGAACCATCCCAGCGTGGCTGTCAGGAACGTCGGCAGCGGTACGTGGTCGCAGTCCAGCACGGCAATGATGTCTATTGCGTCCTTGCCGGCGGCTTCCTCTGCGGCCATGAGCTCCAATGCGTGGTTCATGTTGCCCGCCTTGGCGTGGTCATGCTCGGTGCGGGTGACGACCCTTGCACCGAAGGATGCGCACATCTGGGCAACCCATGGGCGGCTTCCGTCATCCAGCACCCATGTTTCGTGGCTCGGCTGAAGGGCGCAGGCCGCGGCGATGGTGGGGGCAAGGACCTCAACGGGTTCGTTGTACGTGGGGATCAACACGGCGACCCTCATGCCATTGGGTGCTTCGGCAACCGGCTCCGGCGCATAACAGTCGATGTTCCACAGCGTGATGGACTTCAGGACCAGCCCCGTCAGAGGAAGGGCCTCGAACGTCACCAGCGTCCACGCAATGACAAGATCCCCGCCGCCAAGCGGCATGGTAAATGCGATCCGCCACGTCAGGTAGAGCAACAACGCTGCGATCGCAGCTATCCCGCCGGTCCTGGCCATTCTGCGGGAACGCGGAGCCTCGGGCGCGGGAGAACCCAATTGCGCCGCCCAGCCGGCCAATCCCGCCGTCGAGAAGGCCCTGACCTCCGCAGGAGTGTCACGGAACTGCGGCTGTACTCCGCGGACTTCCGCGCCGACGTCTCCCCAGGCGTGTCGGCGCTGTTCAAGAGATTGCATGCGATCCCCCAGCTGGATCTGACAATGCAGCCTGTATCAAGTTAAAACAAACTGTGCGATCACTATAGCCAGTTCTCGACCGATTTTCATGGGAAAACAGGGAGTTCAGGCGGTGTTTACCAACCGCTTTGTTTCGGTTAGGGGAGGCCCTACTTTTTCGCGAGCAGGGGCAGGACATGGTCCGTCAGGAGCGGAGCCAAATCGTCCGGAAACTCAGCCGAGAGATCCAACCAGCGGATCTCTGCGATCTCGGCCGAAGGATGCGCTTCCCACGTGCCCGGTGCGGTGAAGACGGTAGCCTCGATGTCCGTGGCGGCCTCGTTGGCGGCGACGGCGAGCCAGCTCCCCAAGGGCTCCAGATCGGCCGCGTCGACGTTGATTCCGACTTCCTCGGCCAGCTCGCGGGATGCCGTCTCTGCCGCGGTTTCACCTGGTTCGGGCTTGCCGCCGGGGTGCATGAACTTGTCCGTGCCACGCTTGCGCACGGTCAGCAGCCGTCCGGCGTCGTCGTACACGCAGACCGCGCTGACGACTATCAGGTCCTTGGCCGGGTTGTCTCGGGTCATTGCTCTCTCCTGAGCCGGGATTCGAGCAGCAAATCCTTGGCGGGTCCGTGGACGTCCCAGGCGTAGCTGAACGCATCCTGTCCGCCCCAGAGGTAATTGACTTTGTAGTCATCGGGATCGCACCAGTGGCTGTCCTCGTTGGCGTGATCGGAGAAGCTCATGCGGTGGAACGGTTTCCCGTCAGGGAAGAAGACATCCATGGCAGCAGGAGAGTCCGAGGGGCGCAGGAGGTATTCGCGGAAGGCAGGGCCCGTGTGCGTGGGCCAGGTCATGGTGCCGTCCTCGCGAAGGAGGAGTCCGCCGTCGGGAGTTCCTGAATAGCGCACGACGCCGGTGAACGTACCGCGGGTGCCGCCCGCCCGGTCCCACAGGGACCGTTCCACGGTCCAGCTGCCCAGCAGGTAGGCCCGCAGGTCTTGCGTCGGAGACGATTCGCGCAGCTGGTCTTTCAAGTGCCCTCGATTGGAATCGAACCAACGACACCGGCTTTAGGAGAGCCGTGCTCTATCCACTGAGCTACGAGGGCCTGTGCGCGTGCTGGAAGCTCCTGGGAGCCGCCGGCCGGGCACGCATACAAGCATACAAGCTGCCGGGGCAGCCCTCGAACACCGACGCAGCAACACAGGCATGGCGACGGATGCGGCACGGCACGTGGGTGTGCTGGCGCTAGGCTGGCCCGCATGAGAGAGCAGATGACGGCGCCGGCCGCCTTCGGCGACCACCTCCCGGACCTGGGCACCATCCGCTCGAACATCGGCGGCTGGGCCCAGCTGAGCGTGGTGCAGTATTTCGTGGCCGAATCGGCGGTGATCGAAGCCTGGCGCGGTCCCGAGCCCTACGATCGCCGGATCGGTTTCATCAGCGATCTGGGCGCGCTTAGGTGCGGGATCTACGAGCACCGCTACGTCTGTTCGCCCTTGCATCTGCTCATGAATGCCTCTTTTGTGGTGCAGGGCCTCGGCATGCTTTTCGGGGCGCTGCTGCTCAGTTCGGCGCTCCTCTGCATAGCTGCCCGTCCTGGCGTGCGCATCCTGCATGGCCCCGCCTACCGCAAAGCGTGGCCCACCGCCGTCGCGGTCCGGGTCCTGGCAGGTATCTCCGGGCTGGGAACTGTGGTTGTTGGTTTTGTGCCGGAAGACCTAGGTTCTCCCTTCCACCTTGCGGGCGCCCTCATGTTCTTCATCGGTGGAGCATTCGCGCTGTTGCTCCTCGGGCTTCTCTGGCTGCCTCACACGTCCATGAGCTGGTTCATCATGGCGTGCGGAACGTTGACGCTGGGCGCCCTCGTGGCCGGTGGCCTGACAAGGATGGAAGTCCCCGAGCCTGGAACCTTGGAACGCCTGATGGCCTATCCGGTCACGATCGGATTTTCCGCCGCCGGGCTAGTGGTGGCGCAAAGGGTCCGGGAAGTACGGCGAACGGCGGCGCGGCTTGCAAAACGCTGAGTTTTCGCGGGTAGCTTCATGTCAGCGGGCGGGCAATCTTTGCACTATCATGAGTGCACTCACCGGAATGGCGCCGGGCTGAGGGTTCCACGCAGTCTTGGCGCAGACTAGATTGATCGACACGGCAGAACATAGGACCCATGACTCATCAGTTTGTTCTGCGTCGTCCGGGACACGCAGGCGATATATTCCCGATAAGGGCAGCTTCCGAGCTCTCGGGTGGCGCCCTTATGAACCCCCACGGGCCGATCGTCCGACGGCGGCAGGCCACGCCGCGATGAGCGCCCAGACCCTGCCCGCCTGGGATTCCCGGCTTCCGGATGATGCCTTGGAGGCTTCATCCGAAGACGTGCCGGCCCTTGCCGATCAGATCACCGTCGACTTGGCGGAGGATGGGATTGTCGAAGTCACCCTGCCGCCGAACACCGTAGTCCGCTCGCCGGAAGCCCGTGAGGCCGCAGCGGCCGTTCGCATGTTTGCGGACGGACGAAGGCTTCCGCTCCTGCTCAGGGTGACCGGAGTACTGTCCGTCACCGATGACGCGCGCCTGACGTACTCGAATTCCGTGGTCGTTTCAGCCTGTGCCCTCGTGGGGGAGAGCCCTGTGGACCGGGTGATCGCGCATTTTCTCCTGCGCGCGAAGCCGGGCTCCCTTCCGGGGCAGTTCTTCACGTCCGAGGCGGAAGCCCGTAACTGGTTGAGAGAGCACCACCGTGAATCGTGAGCCCCAGGACCCTCGGCTCCTTGCCCTTGTCGAAGGGGTGGTCCGGATCGCGGACGGCGACCTCAGCACGAGGATCCCGGTCTCCGGCCCGCGGGACGAAGTGGCCGCTGTCATTACCGGGATCAACCTCATGGCAGACGATCTCCAAGCCATCTACCAGGAGCTCGAGGAACGGGTCGAAAGCCGAACTGCCATGCTGCGTGAGGCCCAGATCGAACTCGAACGGATGGCGCTCACTGATCCGCTGACCCAGTTGGCCAACCGCACGGCGCTCGAAAGGGCGCTGAACCATGAACTCGTCGAATCCGAACGGGGCGAGCTCCCACCCGCATTGCTCGTGTTGGACTTGAACTCATTCAAGGGGATCAACGACACGTTGGGGCACGGCGCAGGGGACACGGTCTTGAAGGTCACTGCCAGGCGCCTGCTCGCCTCGGTCCGCGACACTGACATGGTGGCCAGGCTCGGCGGGGACGAATTTGCCGTCATGCTGCCCAAATCCAATGCGGCTCACGCGCGGGGCGTTGCCAAGCGGATCCTCCGGGCCGTCGGTGAGAGCATCGACATCGGCGAAGTCCGGATCATCTGTGGAACCAGCATCGGGCTCCGGGTTGCCGAGCCAGGACAGTCCGTGGACGACCTCGTGATGGAAGCCGATACGGCAATGTATGCGGCCAAGGCCGAGCCGGGGAGCAGCGTCAGGGTTTTCGAGCCGGCCCTGTTGTACGCGCGCCGACTCCAAGGACTCATGATCTCCGAGCTGCGTGAAGCCATCCGGACAGATCAGCTGGTCCTCCACTTCCAGCCTGTTGTCGAGTTGGCTTCGGGCCGGATTGAAGGCGCTGAAGCGCTGGTGCGGTGGAACCACCCTGACCGGGGATTGTTGATGCCGGATGCATTCATCCCCCTGGCTGAGGAAACCGGAATCATCATCGATCTCGGCTATTGGGTTCTTCGGCGGGCGATGCAGCAATTGCGCGAGTGGCAGGACGGCCCGGGCGTGGACGAAGACTTCAGCATGCGCGTCAATATTTCGACAACCGAACTGCAAAGCCTGGAATTGATCGAGCATGTGCGCGAAGTGCTCGCCGAAACCGGAGTAGAGGCTTCCAAACTGGTCATCGAGCTGACGGAGTCAATGGCGGTGAACGGCAGCGACATCGACAAATACTCTCTGACCGGCCTCCGGCGCCTGGGTATCCGCTTGGAAATCGACGATTTCGGCACCGGCTATTCGTCCATCAGCTATCTGCGCAACCTTCCCGTCAACGTGGTCAAGATCGACCGCTCGCTCATCCAAGGCCTGGGCGCGGACGACAAGGAGCGGGACTTTGTGGCGGCTGTTCTCCAGCTCATTCATGCATGTGGAATGCAGGCCGTTGCCGAGGGAATCGAAACAGCGGAGCAGGCGGCTGAGCTTGCCCGACTGGGCTGCGCCAGTGGCCAGGGGTATTACTTTGGCCGGCCCATGGCAGCGGAAAAATTCGCGGAACTGCTGCGCACCACCTGAGCATGCCTCCCCTGGTAAGGGAAAGGCAGGCAACGGAAAGGCACCGGACCTCAGGTCCGGTGCCTTTCAGGTGTAGCTAGTTGGAGGGTGTGGAGTTGGTGGTGGCGTTGGGCCACCAGCCGATGGCCTGAGGTGAACCCTGGGTGGTGGCGTTGGGCCACCAGCCGATGGCCTCAGGTGAACCCTGGGTGGTGGCGTTGGGCCACCAGCCAATGGCCTGGGCCGAATCCTGAGCAAAGTTCGGCCACCAGCCAATGGCTATGGACGAATCCTGCGAGGGGCTCTGGCTGCTGGCAGACACTGCTGCCGAGCCGGTAATTCCTGCGAGCAAGATTGCTGCTGCCGCGAGGAGGGCGGCGAGAGTTCTTTTCATGCGAAAGCTCCTGGTGGTGTGTGACTGATGCGACTGGAGTGAACGAAGTGAAGCATGCTCATTATAAGAGTAACGACACGCCGTGTCATCAATCCTTTGTCAACATCTCCGAAAATCGTGCTATTCGTCCGCCCGCACCTTTGACGTGGTTCCCGGAGACATAATGGAGCCATGGGAGAAAAGAAGGTTGCGCCGTCATACGCTGCCGTGGAGCTTGAGGCGAGGGGGCACCGCGCCAGCCATGAGTTCACCAAGGCCGCCGACGGCGCACGTTCTGCCGCCGATATTGCCCGCGACGAGGGTGATTCCACGGGGTGGTGGAACATGACTTTCCTTCAGGCCGAGAACCTTCTCGACGCCGGGGATTTCGCTGAGTGCACTGCCCTGGCGAGATCCCTTTCCGAGGCTTCGTTGGCTGCAGCCTCACCCCAGCACAGGGCCCGGGCACTCATCCTGATGGCGAACTCCCTGCGGAGTGAGGGACTCTTGGAGATGGCAACGGAGGCTGCGGCGTCGGCAGTCGGCTTGGTTGACGACGACGCAGACATGGAAATCGACGTCCATGCACGGCAGGCATTGATCGCGGCGTTCGGCGAATCCGGAAAACTTGAGGAGGCATGGGAGGAATGCCTGTCCCTCTCGGAAAGAATCTCCGATGAAATGGATGACCAGTTGGCCGGCAAGGCGTACTGGGTCATCGGCAATGTGGCCTTCCTTTGCGACAAGATCGATGAGGGCCTCCGCTACCATGAGCTTGCCGCGGAAACCTTCTCCCCTTCGCGGAACCTTGATGTCTGGGCCAAATTCAACAAGGCATCGGCAGCGATGAGGCTGGCCGCGGAAGTGGCAGATGCCGCAACCCTGCGGTGCATCGAACGTGCCGAACTTGCCACGGATGTCGTCGGGGGCAGCGAAGAGGAAATTCTCCTGCTTCGCCTCAACCGCGCGCATTGGAACTATCTGGCAGGAGACGCCCGGGCGGCACTTGAGCTGCTGGAGGAAATCAGCCGCAGCGCCGGCCAGTTGCCTTCGCAGATCGCGGGCGAAATATTTCTTTTGATGGCGCGCGCCCAAGCCGATACCGGGAGCCCGGAGGCGGCGAAGGAAAGCCTGGTCGAGGCGGCGGACCGCTTCGACAAAGCCGGCGCCCACCAGCGGGCCCTCCAAGCCCGGGAGATGCTCGCGCCGGGGGCCGATACTGAATAGGGCGCGGGGGCGCTGGCCTCGTTAGGCGCTCTAGTTGTGCGATCTAGTTAGGCGCTCTTCTTGGAACGCCGCCCCAGGAACACAGCCGCGCCGCCAGCCACAAGGCTCAGCAGGAACAGCACCCAGCCCACAACGGTGAGCGTGGAAGCCAAAGCCACCTGGCCGGCGTCGGGCGTTGCGGATCCCAGCGCAGCGTCAACCGCCACGTTGCTCCACAAACGGACCACCGCGAACAGCAGGGGAGCAGCCCACAAGGCCCAGCGCAGTGCCTTTCCGGCCACATTGGTGCCGATCAGCAGAAGCCAGGTGAAGCCGAAGATCAGCGGAAACAAGGTTCCCGCGGTTTTGTGGATGTAGCTGAGCTGTCCGCGGGCGTCGTCCGTCATGGCGCCATGCAATTGATGGACGTAGTCGGTGGAGAACCCGCCGATGAGGGAATCGGGCATGGCCATGCCGCCGGACAACTGGGTCATCTGGTTCAGCGTCAGCAGGTGCACGTACCAGAACAGGAAAAGGCTGGCCACCACCCCGGCAATCACTATGAGGCGGCCGTTGTTCTGCGCCTTCTCAGGGGACCGCTGGGTGGTGGGATTGATCACCGACGGCAAGTGGTGCTGGGGGACGGAGGCATTGGCGCCATGCTTCTTGATGCGTTGGGCTGGGGTCTTGGCCATGTCATTCATTATCCCGCCACATAAGCTGGACCTATGACCACTGGCAGGCACTCCGCCACAGAACTTGATCCTTCGCTCGACGACTACGAACTCGCTGCGGCCCTGGTCCGCGAAGCCGGGCAGCTTGCCCTGCTGATGCGGATGGGCGGCTTGCAGGGAGAACGGAAGACCTCGGTTTCGGACGTGGTGACCGCCGCGGACCATGCGGCTGAAGCCTACGTCCTCGAGCAACTGCGCCGTTGCCGCCCGGACGACGGAATCGTGGGTGAAGAAGGAAGCTCGGTGGCAGGAAGCAGTGGCCGTACCTGGGTGATCGACCCCGTGGACGGTACCTACAATTTCCTGCATGGCTCCACGTATTGGTGCTCTGCGATCGCCTTGAAGCACGAGGGCACGGCATCACCCGGGGCCGCTTCGGATGCCGACGTCGTGCTCGGGGCCATCTATCAGCCGGAGCTGGACAAGCTCTGGACCGGAGGCGAAGGCCGCCCCGCGACACTCAACGACGAACGGATCCCGGGACCGTCGGGGGCAGCCCTCGGCCAACTCGGTGCCGCGACCTACATCCACCCCACCTGGCTTGCCGATCCCCGCGCTGCCATGCCCTGGCACGCGGCGGCGGTGTCCGCAGCGTCCCTGCGCATGTTCGGTTCCGGCTCCTGCGATCTCGGCCGGGTCGCCGACGGCGAACTGGGCTGCTGGTTCCAGCACAGCTGCCCGGAGTGGGACTGGCTCCCCGGCAAAGCGATCGTCCGCGCGGCCGGCGGGGACACCGACGTCGTACGCGTCAACGGCCTGGACTGGTTCCTTGCGGGAGGCCCGACGGCGGTCCGCGAGTTGCGCGCGGCACTCACCTCGGTGCCGCAGTTCGCCTGAGCATGCGCTGTCCTCGGTGCTAGGGGTGGACATAGTGCTCGGGTTCCGCTGAGCATGCGCTCTTCTTGGTGCTAAGGGTGGACATAGTGCTCGGGTTCCGGTGAGCATGCGC